>CALCTA010000162.1 GCA_937893945.1 uncultured Clostridia bacterium
CTGACCCGTTGTTTAGCGCAATCTTACACAAAGCCTCTCCTTTTAGGAGAGGTGGACGCGTAGCGGACGGAGAGGTCTATGACGCATCACCCTATTGCACCAATATCTCTCTGCTCCGCTCAGGATGACACGTTCAAATGGGGACGAGGCGTTATTTAATGGCGTTCGGGTTGTCGAGGGCGCCAACCCCTACCGGTTTTAATTATTGTTTCAATAGTTGTCTGTAGGTGAGGGGTATCCCCTCCCGTCTTGCGTGGCACAACGTTACAAAAACAAGAAAAAGGAGAGAAAAGTTATGGGCGACGATAAAAAAAGAATACTCCCCGAGCTGTTAGCGCCCGCAGGCTCTCCTTTGGCGCTTGAAGCCGCGATAGAGGGCGGCGCGGATGCTATCTACGTTGGCGGACTCGCCTTTAACGCGCGAATAAACGCCAAGAATTTTACCCCCGACGAGCTTAAGACCTCGATAGCGCGCGCTCACTCCTACGGCGTGAAGGTCTATATAGCCGCCAACACGCTCATACTCGACAGAGAGCGCGAGGAATATCTTCGCGCGGCAGAGCAGGCGTATCTTTACGGCGCGGATGCTCTTATAGTGGCGGATATAGGCATAGCGAGCGAGATAAAAAAGCGCATACCGATAGAGCTTCACGGAAGCACTCAGCTCTCAGGGCACAATCTTGCGGCGGCAGAGTATCTTGCGGATAACGGATTTTCAAGAATGGTCTGCGCCCGAGAGATGAGCCGAGAGGATCTTGCCACCTTCTGTAAGAGCTCGCCTATAGAATCAGGGGTGTTCGTGCACGGCGCGCTTTGCGTCTGTCATTCGGGACAGTGCCTTTTTTCCTCTCTCGTGGGTGGAAGAAGCGGCAATCGCGGAGAATGCGCTCAGCCTTGCAGGCTTCCTTACAGAGCTTCGGGCGGACGGCAGGAATATCCGCTCTCATTGAAGGATCTCTCTTTGGCTGAGCATATAACAGAGCTTTGCGATATGGGAGTTTCCTCTTTTAAAATAGAAGGAAGAATGAAATCCCCCGAATACGTGCGCGACGTAGTCAGAATATGGCGCAGACTGCTCGACGAGGGCAGAAACGCGAGCCCTGACGATATGCGCGCGCTTGCGAAGATATTCTCGCGCGGCGGATTTACCGACGGATATTACAATAAGCGCATAGGCACGGATATGCTCGGAGTGAGAAGCGATGCCGACAAGCGCGAGAGCGCGGCGGCTGAGAAATTCTGCGGAATTGAGCGCAAGCTCCCCATAGAGCTTTACGCGAGCATAAGGACGGGCAAAGAGGCAGAGCTGAGAGCGGTCAGCGAGGGAAGAAGCGTTACCGTCAAGGGCGCGATTCCGAATGCGGCTATCAACGCTCCGCTGACGCGTGAGGCTGTTGAGAAAAATCTCTCGAAGCTCGGCGCGACCTGCTATAGCTTAGAGAGGCTTGAAATAGAGCTTGACGAGGGATTGATGCTGCCGGTATCGGCGCTCAATGCTCTGAGAAGATCGGCGGTAGAGGCGCTTGAGACGGCAGAGGAGAGAAGCGAGAGAGACATTAACAGAGTGTCCTTCAACGTCCCGAGCAAGCAAAAGGATAGACGGACAAGCAGAACGGCTCTCTTCTTTGACCCATCGCAGATCCCTGATAGTGCCGAGAGCTTCTTTGAAAGAATATTCGTTCCGCTTGAGCGCTATTCCGACTGTGTCGGAAAGGGATACGGCGTTATGCTCCCCGAGGTAGTGTTTGATAGCGAGCGCGAGGAAGTTGAGAAAATGCTGAGCTTCGCCGCGAGCAACGGCGCGAAGTATGCGCTCGTGGGCAATCTCGGGCACGCAAGGCTTGCAAGAGACGCGGGGATTTTGCTCGTTGGAGATTTCAGGCTCAACTGCTACAATAATTCCACCGCCGCAGCACTTGAGACAGCAGGCTTTGAGGAGATAATACTCTCGCCCGAGCTGACGCTCGCGCAGATGAGAGATATCGGCGGCAGGGCGAGAACAATAGTATATGGAAGACTTCCACTCATGATAACCGAGAAGTGTGTGGGCAAGGAGCTTGGCGGCTGCAATTCCTGCGATAAGCAGAAAACGGCGCTCGTTGACCGCAAGGGAGTGGAGTTCCCCGTAAGGAGACGCCCTCAGCACAGAAGCGTTATCTTTAATTCTGTCCCCGTGTATATGGGCGACCGCGCCGACGAGCTCAAGGCTTACGGTATCTCGGCTCAGCACTTCATCTTCAGCACCGAGAGCGCTCGTGAGATAGAGAAGGTCATAGCGCTTTATTCCGGAAAGAAAGTGCCGAGCATGAACAATTTCACGAGAATTAAGAATAAATAATTGGTATTTATGCACAAATATATGTGCGTTATTTTGTCAACGATGACAGTTGAAAATGTACCCGAAATGTGTTATAATATTTATACCCAAAAGACCGTTTACGCTTTTGGCAAATTTATAAGGAGAAGATTGTTATGAATACTTTCAAGAGAATTCTTGCCCTTCTTCTTGCTTTGGTATTTATCAGTGCAGCTCTTATGGGTTGTAAGAAGAATAAGACTGATGATGACCAGCAGGATGATGGCAAAAAGACTGAACAAAATGACACCGAGAGACAGACTAACGAGTACGGTGAAGAGTCCTTTTCCGGTAGCCTTCCTGTACAGGATCTCGACTTTGGAGGAGCAGAGCTTACTATTCTTGTTAGAGACAATGTAATTTGTTCGAGAGAATGGCACAAGGAATCCCCCGAAGACGAGCTTGACGAGGCTGTTGCAATGAGAAACGCAGCGGTTGAGGCAACTCTTAACCTCAAGATGAAATATCAGATGGTTCCTGATGCAAGCTACGACGCTTTCGCAGAGGCTTTCAACGGAATGATCACCGACGATATCGTTTCTGATATGCACAACTACGATATCGCAGCTAACTTCGCATATGCAGGCGCATATCCTTCCGTTCGTGAGTTCGCAGCGAACCTCAACGACAAGGAAATGTTCCCCCACTTCGATTTCAGCCTCCCCTGCTGGAACCAGGCAATCGTACAGAACACCACTATCAACGGCAGACTCCACTATGTTGCAGGTGATATCAACCTCTCCATGTTCGACGCTGCTATGGTTATCTGGTACAACAAGACCCTCTATGATGCAAAGAAAGAGGACACCGACCCTGAGAACGTCCAGACACACGCTCTCGCAGGTCTCTGGACATACGACGATCTTTACGCTTGGACCGCTCTTTATGAGAACTCCAACGGTGAAGACGCTGGTAAGGACGCTGCTGATACATACGGTCTCAGCATAAGCCACTCCGACCGTGGTAACCCCAACCCCCACGACGCTATCCCCTACGCTTGGGATCTTGAGTTCGTTCTTACAAACAACGACGGCACACACTCCTTCAATATCGAAGGTAACGAGAAGGCTGAGGAAGCTCTTACCAAGTTCAGAAAGCTCATCGACGCAGAGGGCTCTCGTAAGAACGGTAGCGTTAACAACTTCGCAGCTGGACACTACGTATTCTGGACCGGTTCCATTTACCCCAACGAGGATGCTAACATGACCATCCGTGAAATGGAAGATAAGTACGGTCTTCTTCCTTGGCCTAAGTACGAGGCAACTCAGGAGAACTACGGTACAACATCGCAGGACTACTATACTCTTATGACAGTTCTCGATCACGCTGAGAGCTCTGTTACCACCCTTGGTGATGAGATCTCCGCATACCTCCAGTACGCAACTGAGGAATCCTACACTTCTGTTCGTGGTTACTACTTCAACAGAATCATTAAGCCTAAGTACTTCGGTACTGACAACTCTGAGGGTACTGTATCCAACTCTATCGCTCTCTTCGATATCATCGTTGATAACATCGAGTTCGACTACTGGACCATCTATTCTCCTCAGCTCAACGACGTTGCATGGCTCTGGAGAGACGCTGTTGGCGTAGAGGGTACTCTTGAATCCATCTACATGTCTGAGGAAGACCTCTACAAGCAGATGATCGAAGAGACCGACGCTTGGCTCGGACTTCGCACCGCTGAATAATTAAGAAACTTAATTAATCATAATGCCCACGGCGAAAGCCGTGGGCATTCTTTTGTTATGTTGATATTTTATTTTGACAGCTGATAGGCGATGCGCTCGCCCGCTCTTTCGATATATACCTTGCCGCATTTCTTAAATCCGAGGCGCTCAAGGCTACGCTGCATAGGAAGATTGTCCTCGTGCGTGTCTATTCTTAAATTTTCGCAAATGCCGAGACAATATTCAACGCACAGAGCCATCATTCCGCCGCGCTTGCCCGCGCTTGCCACTCTGTGTATGGCGAAATAGGGCAGAGAATTGAGCCATTCTCCGTCTATGTAGTCGTAATCTCGGTCGGGCCCCTCAATGAACGCAAATACCCCGAAAAGCTCACCATCCTCGCAGATGACGTATAGCTGACCGAGGAGTATATCCTTCTCCACTATCTCTGCTTGTGGGTATTCGTTTCCCCATTGAGTAGGGTTTCCGTTTTCTCTCATAAAGGCGCGAGCGCCACTATAGATATTGAGGATCTCAACAAGCTCCTCTTTTTTTGCTTTGCGTATTTCCATCATCACACCATCCCTTTCTCTTTGCGGAAATTATATCATACAAGACAGTTGCTGTCAACTGTTTTTTACATAAAATCCGAGCAATTACTTGACAAAACGGCGCATCTGTTATATAATGATTTCATACAATTTTGCCACTTCAGGAGGGTATATCATGGCTGAAAAAATCAAGGTAATGACATTTAATCTGCGCGTTGCTGTAAAGGGCGACGGCGTGAATTATTTTGACTACAGACTTCCGAGAATACTAGAGTTTCTCAACACCGAGAAGCCTGACGTAGTAGGATTTCAGGAAGTAAACGATCATATGAAAGAGGCTCTCAACGAGCATCTTACAGATTACGTTATCGTAGGATGCGGAAGAGAGGCGTCTTATCGCGGCGAATCTGCTTGCCTTGCATACAGAAAGGACAGATTCCAGCTTATCACGCTTGAGAACTTCTGGCTTTCCGCAACCCCCACTATTCCCGGCAGCCGCTACGGTCTTGACCAGAGCTCCTGCCCCAGAGTTACGACTGCTGCTCTTCTGAAGCTCCGCGAGGCAAACGCACCCTTCTGGTTCGTTAATACACACCTTGACCACGAGGGATCAAACGCGAGACTTCTCGGTTCTATCCAGATAATGCAGTTTGTAAGCACCAAAAAGGAGCCCTGCATCATCACGGGCGACTTTAACGCAGGCCCCGGCTCTTCTGCTATCAAAGTGTTTACCGAGAATAAGAGATTCCCGATGGTTGACTGCACCGCTAACATAGAGGCTACCTTCCACGATTATAAAGAGACACCTCGCTCTAAGATAGACTACATATTCACTAATATGCCCTGCGACGTCAACGAGTCGGTGCTCTACCCCGACGAGCCTGTAGAGGGAGTATATCTTTCCGACCACAGACCTGTTGGCGCGTTCATTGAGATAGAATGATGGATAAAAAGCGAGTCGTTGGTATAGACGCGGGCGGAACAAAGACAGAATTTCTGCTTTGCAGTGGCGAGGGTGTCGTATATAAGCGCACGTTTCGCGGCACGGGTAACCCGAACGACATAGGCGTAGAAGCGTGTATAGATATGCTTTCCGAGGGTATTTCCGCGCTTTGCGGCAGCGAAGCACCTGACGCTGTCTTTGCGGGTATTTCGGGCGCAGGCTCGGGAGATAACGCTAAGAGAATAAAAGAAGCACTCTGCACCGCCTATCCAAGCTCGGTGGTAGAGGTCTGCACCGACGCGGCGAATCTTCTCGCGTCGGGTAAGAGCGACGGCGACAGTGCCGTGCTGATATGCGGAACGGGCACAGCCCTTTTCGTGCAAAAGAGCGGAGAGATGCATCGCATAGGCGGATGGGGAAACCTGTTTGACCGTGGGGGAAGCGCATACGACCTCGGCAGAGATGCTATCAGAGCAACTCTTGCCGCCGAGGAGAAGCTTATCCCCGACGGAGAGCTTTGCCGATGTGTAAGAGAGAAGCTTGGAGCAGAGGCTCACACGGCGCTTGCGGACATTTATAAGAACGGAAAGGCGTATATCGCTTCGTTTGCAAGAAAAGCTGTAGAATGCGCTGAGAACGGCGATCCTGCGGCTGTCGAGATAATCGATGAGAGTATTTCTGCGCTCTGCAAGAGGGTGGCAAAGGCAAAAGAGCTTTACGGCGACTGTCCTGAGCTTATTTGCGGCGGCGGACTCTTCAATTCAAAATATTTTTTCTCCCGTCTTGAAAAGGCGCTTGAGGAACAAGGCGTCTCACTCTATATCCCCGAGCATCCTCAGGTATTCGGCGCATGTGTAAGAGCGGCGAAGCTTGTAGGAAGCATAGATAAAATGAGCTTTTTCGAAAACTTCGGCATCTCGATGACGGAGACGGTATGAAAGTATTCAATATATCTGAAGGATCACTTTTACAGTGCTTTTTCAAATAAAAAATAAAAAGCGTTGCGAAGATTAGCGTGATGTTCTTAGCGGAGAATTTGAATATTCAACGTAGTGCGAGCATCGCATTTGACTAGTCAAATGCAC
>CALCTA010000163.1 GCA_937893945.1 uncultured Clostridia bacterium
AGGTGTAGAACTGTGCCAGTTCACTGCCTCGCAACCATATTCCGAACGACCAATGGGGATGTTGGGGTATTTTGCGTGGAACTTGTCAAACCAAGGTCCGTTCATGCTTGTATCGCCGCCGTACCAACCGAAGTAGTGGTTGTAGGAAACGACGTCGGGTATCTGGAGATAGGGATCGTCCATCTTGCACATAGATACAGCCGCGATAGTTGTAAGTCTGGTCTTGTCCATCTCGTGAACGAGATCGTTGAGTATTCTGTGGTTTTCAAGCAGATCCTCGGTAGATCCACCGATAGAGATCTCGTTGGAAAGTCCCCATACTACGATAGAGGGGTGATTGTAGTTCTGAGAAACGAGCTCCTTCATCTGAGAGATGGTGTTCTCGCGTCCTGTGGGCATGTGCTTTGAGATATAGGGGATCTCAGCCCAGATGACCATACCGCGCTCGTCGCAGAGATCGTAGAAGTACTGATCGTGCTGATAGTGAGCAAGACGGATAGTAGTAGCGCCTACCTCGCAGATAAGATCCATATCCTCAACGTGATGCTCGGGAAGAAGCGCGTTGCCTACGCCCCATCTGTCCTGATGACGAGAAACGCCGCGAAGGGGATAGGACTCGCCGTTAAGAATAAAGCCCTCGTTGGGATCTATCTTGAAGGTACGGCAACCGAAGCGGCTGCAAACGTTGTCAAGTACCTCGCCGTTTTCAACGATCTCAGCCTCACAACAGTAGAGGTAGGGATCCTTGCGACCGTTCCAGAGGTGAACGTCCTTGATCTCAAAGGTTACCTTCTTGTCGTTGGACTCTATCTTGGAAAGCTCGTTTTCGTCCTTGTCGTATATAGTGTAAACGAAGGTCTGAGAGGGAGCAAGCTCATTTGCAAATACCTCAACCTCGACCTTAGCGTCTGCTCCTTCAACTACGGGAGTGATCTTGATGCCGGGTGCTCCGTAGTAATCAAGGTCAAAATGCGCCTTGTTGACACAGATAAGGTTTACGTCACGGTAGATACCGCCGTAGAAGGTGAAGTCTGCCATCTGAGGATATACAGTCTCGTTTGCGGAGTTATCCACGATTATAGCAAGCTCTGTGGAGTCGGTAAGCTTGTCTGTAAGGTCAACTCTCCAGGTGGAGTAACCGCCATCGTGATGAGCGAGCTTTTCTCCGCCTACGAAAACGTCTGCAGAGGAGTTAGCGCCGCGGATCTCAAGATAGTAGCTGTCTGCCTCGGGAAGCTCGGACTTGTTGAGAGTTTTTACGTAAAGGCAAGAGCCGCGGAAGTAATCGTTTCCGCCGTCAAAGCCGTCCTCAGCGTTCCAAGAGTGAGGAAGATCTACCTTCACACCCTCACGAGCGGCAACGTCAGCGGTGTTCTTTACGAAAAGCCAATCCTTATTGATATTTAAAATATTTCTCACTGTTTTTTCTCCTGAATATAATGAATTTTTCTTATAACCTCAAAATATCGGTCTGCCTTTGCCCGTTATAAGACAGAGACAGACCGAGTAAACGATTAGTTAGGGTAAACCGTGTAGTCAATGAGAAGGGTAGAACCCTTGATCTCACCGATCTCTACCTTATCAAATGCATTCTTCTCCTTGATGAGATTGCGAAGGATCTTTGCTACAGACTCAGCCATAGCGTCCTGATCCTCAAGAGCAGTACCTGCAAGTCTGCCGGTATCGATAACGTTGGTGGTGTTGAAGATCATCTCGTCGAGATCCTCGGGGTCAACTGCGGTAAGGTCGCAGAGGAACTTCATGGATTCATAGTACTCAGCAACCTTGGATTCGTCAGAGGGCTTGCCTGCGAGAACGAGCTGCTTATAGTCAACGCTTGCGCCTACTGTGAAGATCGGAATGAGGTGAGTCTTGAGCTTGTCGGTATTGAAATCCTTGCTCTGAAGGATGGAAAGGATCTCGCAAGCGGTGAGGTCGTTAGTTGTGATAACGAGCTCGACCATATTCTTGTTATCGTCATTGTATGACTCAAGTATCTTTGTGTAAGCAAGGCCTGCGCCGAGAGTGGTGAGGTCATTGATGAAATTCTTGTCGTCGTAGAATTCAAGGGTATAGGAGCCTGCCTTCTTGTCTTCCTTGATGACCTTGTTTGCAGCCTCAGCGATGCTCGGACCGAGTGTGTCAGCAAAGGAGACGTAGCTGATCTTGCCGTCGCCGTTGCGGTCAATATCCGCAAAGTTTCCGATCACGTAGTCGGCGATCATCTTACCCTGTACCTCGGGGATAGAGGTGAGGTCGGAAGCAACGTAGTAGCACTTGTCGTAGCTGTCAACAACGTCGTCTGCAACGAGGCAATTGAAGAATATAACGGGAACGTTCTTTTCCTTAGCGGCGTCAACGAAATCCTTTGCCGCAAGGGGATTTACAAGCTCGACCACGAGAGCCGCACAGCCAGCCGCGAGAGCATCCTTTGCCTGCTTGAGCTGATCGTCTGCCTTAAGATTTGCGCCGTAGTGAGCGTAAGCGATGTTTTCAATATACATGGCTCTTTCCATACAGTTGATAAGGCTGTTGGGAACCTTTACCTCGCCGGCACCGCTCCAGAGGATAGCAACGTCAGCCTTGTTGACGCTTCCGCAGGAGGTGAACGCGAAGGTGGATATTACCATGAGTGCAACGAGTATAAGAGCTATTATTTTTTTCATAATATATACCTCCTTGCAAATTACTGCTGCTCCTCAGCAGAGGACTGAGCAGGAGCCTCAGCCTTAGCCGCGAGATCAGCATTCATCTTGTTGAGTGTCTTCTTGTCAAGGTTGTAGATAAGACCAAGACCTACGAATTGCATCAATGCTGCGAAGAGATAAAGTCCCGCAACGAGATAACGCATGTTGAGTGCAACCGAGAAGAGCTGGTTACCGCCGTTGATCTCGGAGTAGCCGAGAGCAACCATTACGAAGAGAGCAAGAGAAGGACCTACGCCCTGAGCGAGCTTACGGAAGAAGGAGTGCAGAGAATATACAGTTCCTTCCTCACGGGTGCCGTTCTTCCACTCGTTGTAGTCGATAGCGTCGCCCATCATAGACCAGGAGATCGTTGTGTAGATGCCTGTTCCGAGAGAGTTGATAAGCTGACATACTATGTAAACGAGCAAGCCCTTACCGTCGGGAGTGATGGGAGCGATGAGCATAAGCGCGCAAGCAGCAAGGGAGCAGAGAGTTCCTACAACCGAGAGCTCCTTCTTACCGAACTTAACTACGAGCTTACGCGCGAGGGGAGTAAAGATGAGAATGGGAAGCATAGCGAACATGGTAACAAGACCGGAGAGAGCTACGTTTTTGAAGTAAGACTGGAACATTACCGTAACTGCGGTAGTAGCGCCCTGCATGCCGATGAACATACCCATAGCCGCAACGGTCGCGCCTACTGCGGGACGGTTCTTCATAAAGTTAGCCATTGCCTTGAAAACGTTGAACTTCTGACGCTCTTCGCTTACAGTAACGTTTTCTTCAACGCGGATCTTGGTGGTGCGGATCATGAACTGGAAGGAGATGAATCCGAGAACACCCATTATCAACGCTGCGAGGAATACTCGCTCACCGATGATATTGTTGTTTGCATCGTAAATGAGCATGGGGAGAACTACCATAGGAACCATATTTCCTATCATAGAGCCGACAGAACGCCATGCGGAAAGCGAAGCGCGGTCTGCGGGATCCTTGGAGATGAGGGAGAGCAGGGAACCGTAGGGAACGTTTGCGATAGTGTAGAACGCATCCCAGAGAATGTATCCGCAAACGAATACGATAGCCTTAACGATAGAACCGGAGTCCTTTACCCAAGGAATGAAGCAAAGTGCGCCTGCGACGACCAGACCGATCGAACCGAACCAGATGTACGCGAGGAACTTGCCTCTCTTGTATTTGGTGCGCTTATCGTTGTCTATGATACTACCGATAAGCGGGTCGTTGATAGCGTCCCAGACCTGTACGAGAATGAGAAGAATTCCGTAAAGTATTGAGTCCATTCTCATAAACTGAGTCCAGAAGATCGCCATGGTACCCTTCAGCGCAAAGCTCATGTTGCAGCCGAAGTCGCCTGCCGCGTAGGACAAGCTATCGATTATGCCAAATTTGCGATGCCCGTTGGCATCAAGCTTTCGTTCTTTTTTCATCCGTCTTTACTCCTTTTGTAGTTTATTTGTGAAAAAAGCATAGATGACTAAATACATTATACCTTTTTTTAAAGAAAAATGGTAGTACAATTTTAATGTAAGTTTGTATTATATTCATATTTGTGATGAAAATGTTGTTGCATTTGTTTAAAAAATGTGCTATAATAATAAAGAATGAGAACAAAACTGTGCAAATCTTACATAACGTGGAAAAATATAAGCGAGGAGAGTAGTATATGGAATACGAGCGTGAACTGAATTTCATCTGCGACCTTCTCAAAAAATCTCACGTGAGAACAGTAATGCTCTCGTCAAACGATCCTATCGATGCTCTTGCGGGAACGAGACTTTCCAATATTATCGGAGCGTATCGGGATGAAGACGTTACCGTCCAGAAGGTATTCGGTGTTATTGAAAACAGCACGAAATATAACTTTACAAATGAGTTCCATCTCAAGTACGTATTTATGAGATTGCCGATAATGAGTGAGAAAAATATCTTCTTCGCGGGCCCGTATCTCTCTGAGCCCCCAAGCACGAAGGACGTGCTCGAGATAGGAGAGATGCTGAAGCTTCCGCTCAGCACTCAAAAGCTGCTTAAGGAGTATTACTCTTCATTGCCCGTGATCTCGGAAGGCGACAGTCTTTTCTCGGCAATAGATCTGTTTTGCGAGAAGATATGGCATAATCCGTCCTTTTCTACCGCGGAGATAAACGTAAGCGATACTATGCCTATACCGCAGATCAATCTGCTCCTCCACGGCAGAACGCTTGACGAGACCGTGGCTACTATGGAAATGATGGAAACGCGTTACGCCTTTGAAAATGAGCTGATACAGGCGGTGGTGCATGGACAGCAGCATAAGGAAAAGGAATTGCTATCTGTTTTCAACGAGCAGATGTTTGAAAAGCGAATTCAGGATCCGCTCAGAAACGCCAAAAACTACTGTATTATAATGAACACGCTTTTGCGTAAGGCGGCAGAGCAGGGCGGAGTTCATCCGATGTATATAGACAGAGAATCTTCAAAGCTTGCAGCAAAGATAGAGCTTATAAACGACGTTAAGAATATCCCAGATCTTATGAGAGAGATATTTTCGTCCTACTGCCGACTTGTCCGTAAGCACTCCACAAAGAAATATTCCCCGATAGTCAAAAAAACTATTCTGATAATCGATTCGGATATTTCAGCCGAGCTGTCGCTCAGTACTCTTGCGGAAAAGCAGAGTATAAGCTCGGGGTATCTTGCTACCGTATTTAAGAATGAGACCGGTAAAACTGTTTCGGAATATATCAGGGAGAGGCGCATAAGCTATGCACTTCACCTGCTTAATACAACTAATCTTCAAATACAGACTATCGCAATGCACTGTGGAATAATGGACGTACAGTATTTTTCAAAAATATTTAAAAAGCAGATCGGAAAGACACCGAAGGAATACCGCGATGCCATCCGACAGTAATAAATTATTCTTGTGCGAAGGAGAAAAACATGTCGCAATTTTTGAGTAAGGATTTTCTTTTGAATACAGAGATCGCAAAGAAGCTCTACTTCGGTTCTGCGGCGGATATGCCCATTATTGACTATCATTGCCACGTAGATCCCAAGGAGATATACGAGGACAAGCGCTTTAAAAACATCACTGAGCTTTGGCTTTCGGGCGACCACTACAAGTGGAGACTGATGCGCTCAAACGGCGTTGACGAGTATTATATCACGGGTGTTGCGGACGATTACGAAAAGTTCTGCAAGTTTGCAGAGCTTATGCCGAAGGCTATCGGCAACCCGATGTACCATTGGTGCCATCTCGAGCTCAAGAATTATTTTGGCTACGAGGGCGTGCTTAACGCCGAGAGCGCGAGAGAGGTATGGGAGCTTTGCGAAAAGAAGCTTAAGGACGAGAATATGAGCGTCCGCGGCATCATCAAGC
>CALCTA010000164.1 GCA_937893945.1 uncultured Clostridia bacterium
TCTTAACTTAAATAATCAGCGAAAGCTATCGCCCCGCCTTTATGCTTAAGGCGGGGCACTTTTTGTAGTATCTTTGTGAAAAATATACAAAAATAAAGTTCACTTTTCTACACCATGCGGTAAAATTTATGTTGAAAAAGTTTTTGAATTGTGATAAAATTAATGTACAGATAGATCGCCGATAGGTTTTCGGTCTGATCTAACACATACTTTTATTGGAGGAAAACCATGAAAAGAACAATTTCTATTTTGGTGCTCATCGCTATGATGATGGCATCGGTTCTTGCTATTCTTCCCGCAGGCGCTGAAGAAGCTTCTGAGGGCGGTGCTGCAACAGCAACACGCGAGAACGTACTGTACAGTAGCCCCAACGCTGCAGATACACATTTTGCAGGCGAAGGCAACTCTTTCTACTATGACTATCACTACTATGTTGACAAGGTCAACACATTCCCTATGACCAACAAGGGACCTTCGCTCAGACATGGTGTTAATAGCGGTAGTGGTTCCGCAAGTATCACCGACGGCGTTAAGTTTGACGGTAATATGAACCATCAGTTTAACTCCACCGGCGCAACTATTACTCTTGCGGATGGAACCGAGGCAACTCACAGCCATATCTTCGGTCTTAGCTTCAAGAATTCCATCACTGTTGATGGCTTCAAGCTTTGGGCAGCGGCAGGCGTTGATGGATATCAGGACGTTGCAAGAATCACCGTTTACGGTGCTACCGTTGATCCTTCCAAGGCAGTGGATGCTCCCGACTATAAGTCCGGATACTTCTACTATGGCGCACCCACGCTTCTTTACGCTATGGAAGAGACAGACAACCTTCAGGCTTACATAGAGCAGGAAGACGGTAAGCAGGCAGCCGTTATCGGTGCTGACTTTGCTACCGTTACTATTGACTACCTCCTCATTGGTGTTGACTTTGAGGGCGAAGTAGCTTCCGGTAAGTACAGAGTATATGAGGTAGAGGCTTACAAGGCAGCTCTCGTTAAGGATCCCGCAACCGCGGTTCTTGGCGACGTTCTCTATTCTTTCAACTTCAACGGCGACGAAGCGTTCCAGCCCGCAGAGCTTGCTGCAAGCACGGGTAATATGGATTACACCGTTAGCGCAGATGGAAGATCTGTTACCGTCAAGGGTAAAGAAGGTGGTGCAGAAAAGAGCGTTAACCACTGGGGTGGCGAGGTTGCAGGTCTTGCTGCTGCTCTCACCGACGTATATAGCTTGAGATACAAGGTAAAGGCTCACAGTGAGGGCGTTACCGTTGCCGACACCGCAAAGAACAACTCTGTAGGTGTAGGCGGTTGGGCAACCGATCTTACTGCTGGTCAACCTAAGTACTACAACAACTACGGTAACCACAACACCGCAGCAGGTGATAACGTATCAATGCGTCGTTCCGCTATTTCTAACGGTGATACCAAGTACAATGGAAATTACGTTAAGTGGGATACTTTCGAGGCTCCCATTAAAGAGGATGCAGACGGATTCGTAGATATGCTTCTCGTATTTGACGGACCTAACGGAAAGATAATCAGCTACGTTCTCAATCAGAGCGGCGCCTGGATGTTGATTGAGGAACAGGATAAGCTTACCGAAGCAGGCAACATGGGCTTCTTCGTATATTCTTACTATAACGTAGTAAACACCACCGTTAAGGATGCTAAGATCTATAAGGGTGATTTCACCACTTACATTCCCCCTGCAGTAGAGCAGGCTACCGAGGAAGAGCTTGCAAGCCTTAAGTTCTATATCGACCAGGCTGACGCTCTTACCGAGGCAAACTACACAGCATCTTCTTGGAGCAAGCTCGCAAGAGCTCTTGAGCGCGCAAAGGAGATCTACAACTCTGACACTAAGCCTAAGGCTGACGTTGAGTCCCGTACTATCGCTCTCATGAACACCCTCAACAAGCTTGAGGCTGACATGACAGCTATCAACACTCTCATTTCCGAGAGCAGAAAGCTCGCTAAGGCTGACTATACCGAAGATTCTTGGGCAACCTTTGAGGAAGCTCTTACTGCTGCAAAGGCTAACGAGTCTGTAGCATATGACGTTGTTAAGCCTCTCTACGACGCACTCGCGGCAGCAAGAGAAGGACTCGTAGTAGTTCCCGCAGACAAGACCGAGCTTGAAGATCTTCTCGCTCGCGCGGATGTTCTTAAGGCAGAAGACTTTGCAGAGGATGCTTGGGAAGCTTTCGAATCCAAGGTAGAAGCGGCAAAGGCAGTATTTGAAGCAGAGGGCGTAACCAATTCCGAGGTTGCAGATGCAGCTAAGGCGCTCAAGAGAGCTATCATGTCTATCAACGGTGGCGTTCTTCCCGATCTCCCCGAAGCAGAGGAGCCCACAGAGAAGCCTACCGAGGTGCCTACAGAAAAGCCCACTGAGAAGCCCACCGAGGCAGCTACAGCAGCTCCCACCGAGCCTGCTACCGAGCCCGCAAAAAGCGGATGCGGCGGTATCATCGGCGCTTCCGCAGTAGCAGTAGCAGTTCTTCTTGGCGCAGTTGCTCTTAAGAAGAAGGAAGACTGATAAGGTCTTGATTTAAATAACAAGCGAAAGCTATCGCCCCGCCTGAAAACAGGCGGGGCACTTTTTTGTGATATTAAGCTAAATTATATCCAAAATTTGAGAACAAACTATTGCATTTTTGAAAATTATGTGATAGAATATAATGGTAGTTAATATTATTCTCGAAATAAATGATTTTTGGGGGGCACTATTTATGAAAAAAATTATTTCTATCCTTTTGATGACCGCTATGTTGCTTTCATCGGTGCTTGCTATCATTCCTATGAGTGCGGCAACAGAGGACAATTCCAATGGGATCAAAGTTGACTTTGCAAACCTTACCTACAAGTCTCTCGTGGGCGGTAAGGAAAGCACAGATAACTTCACAGATATGTATGACGTTATCATTGACGGAAACTCTATGAGTACCGCAGCTAACAGCAATACAAATATCGCAAAGAACTATAACCTTGGTTATGTTGCACAGTCTGAATACGCTATCACAGCAGACTCTTACTATGTATATGAGTTTAAAGCTAAGCTTAACAGAGACACAGGTTATTCAGGCGTGGTCTTTGCGGCTAACGGAACCGAGCACTACTTTGCAGGCGGCGCGTTCGCTAACGATGGCGACCACAAGGATGCAGAGGGCAATCGGGC
>CALCTA010000165.1 GCA_937893945.1 uncultured Clostridia bacterium
AAATGCAAAATTGAGTGTTAGATATATGCGGACTCATACATTATAGCAAATTTTTGGGGCTCTGTCAAGTCATTTTTTCAAAGCCGACCGCAAATGCGGTCGGCTTTTTTGGACATTAGATGTACTGCTCGAGTGCCTTTGTAAGTCCCTCGGCATAGTATGCAAATCCTCCGTCGTGGGGGTGGAGGAATTTATCATTATAAAGCTCGGGATCGTGGGGAAGGAAATCAAATCCGTCTATAAGCGTAACGCTTGGATACTTCTCGGCTATCTTCGCAAACTGAGCTCTTATATTGAAGAACTCGCCGATAGCGTGCAGATTCTGCCAATCGGCGCGCCATATAGGAGCGATAGCGAATATCTTGGCGTTCGGATAATTGCTTACGAGCGCGCCGAAGAACTTGTCGCTTCTTTCCTCAAAGACGTCCTTCTGAACACCGCCTGCCCAGTCGTTAGTTCCGTATGCGACCGTGATTATATCGGGTGTAAAGTCGTCGTCCTTAAGCTCTGCAAGGGCAGGGCGGAACACCTCAGCTCCGATGCCCTTATTTCTCGCCTCTGCATCAAGATTCATTGCGACCTTTGTGGCGTAGGTATTGCTCGTATATACGGCATTATATCCCTGAGTGATAGAGTCGCCGTAGAACATTATCTTGCGCGATCTCTTAAGAGGGGTGAGCGATGCGCCGTCATCAAGCGAAAGCTCAATTATATCAGAGGAATAGGACCAGGGAAGGTGGATGCAGACGGTCTTCGTCTTGCCTTGCTCTCCAAGATTGAACTGACATGCCGCGATTCCGCTCTTGACTGCCTCGGGGATCTCGTCAAACTTGCCCCAAAGTCTTCCGCAAAGATTTCCGTCAACGAAGATATCGTGCGAATAATATGTTCTCGAGGAGCGCTGAGTCATGTGCGACTTGATGAAGAGCGAAGAGCTATCGGTCTCGAACTCAAGGCGAATACAGGAGTTGGAGAACGCCTTGTTATAGAACTCCTTCTTGACGGTTTTGTAAAGCTCCTCCTGCTCCTTGGTGAAGCGGTGGAATACAGTTTTATCGTCAAGGAGCTCAATATAAGCCGCGCCTACGGTTATGCTTTTTATCTGTTCGTGTGAAAGCTTCATTTTTTATTCCTCTTTTTTGGTATTTATTTATGTTTTTTCTTTTTAGCGAGAGCCATATTTGCGAGTTTATCGCAAAGGCTGTCATAATCTATTCCGATAGCTGCCGCCTCCTGCGGAAGCAGGCTTGTGGGGGTCATTCCGGGGAGCGTGTTTGCCTCAAGGCACCAGAAAACGCCGTCTGAGTCAAGAATGTAATCAAATCTCGCGTAGTCGATAAGATGGAGCGCGTCAAAGCCCTTGGCGGTAGCCTCGCTTATGCGCTTTAGCTCGTCGTCGGTAAGGCTTGCGGGGCATATTTCCTCGGTCGCGTTAGCGACGTATTTGTTAGCGTAATCGTAAAATCCGCATTTGGGGATTATCTCAACGGGGGGGAGAGCAACGCCGCCGAGAAAGCCTTGGGTGAACTCTCTGCCGAATATTCGCTTTTCTATAAGCACAGAGCCCTCGTACTTTGCGGCAAGCTCAAGTGCCTTGTGAAGCTGATCCTCATTATCAACCGTGGAAACTCCCACGCTTGAGCCGCAGGAACAGGGCTTTACAACACAGGGGTAACCGATATTGCTAACCGATATTGCGATGCTCTCGTATGTGCTTTGAGAATCAAATTTTACAGAGGGAGGGGTGCTGATGCCTGCATCCTGCAAAAGCTTTTTGGCTATGTCCTTATCCATAGCTAACAGGCTTCCGATGTATCCGCTTCCCGTATAGGTTATATCGAAGACGTCAAGCGTTGCCTGAAGCTGACCGTTTTCTCCCATATCTCCGTGGAGAGCGAGAAAGGCTACGTCAGCGAGCTTGCAAAGCTCTATTACGTTTTCTCCGATAAGCTCGGTGCGGTTGCCGCGCCTCTGCTTTATCTCCTCAAGCTCCTCGGGTGTGGGAGCGCGTGAGCCTACCGTATGTATGGGGGTATCCTCTGTGCTGAAAAGAGACTCGGGAGAGTCCCCTATGTCTGAAAGTCCCTCATATACGTCAAGCATCAGCACCTTATGTCCCTTGCGTCTTAGAGCAGAGGAAATAAGGCTTCCTGAGGTGAGAGAGACGTTGCGCTCGGGCGAGAGACCGCCCGCAAGAACGACTATATTCAAAATCTGTTATCTCCTTGTTAGTAATGCCTTAAATTATATTCCGATCCCGTCGGCAATATCCTCGCTTGATATGTTTGACTTAGGCACAAATCTGAGATACGCTACTCTGTCATTGCCGCCGTAGTCCTTAAATATCTCACATCTCATTCCCGCCGAGGAGGCGATAGACGAGATATCCTTAGCCTGATCACAGCCTATCTCAAGAAGCATAATTCCGCCCTCGGTAAGATATTTTCCGTACTCTCCTATTATTACTCGGTAGAAGTCAAGACCGTCGTCGCCACCGTCAAGCGCCGCCTCAGGCTCAAAGGAAAGCTCCTCGTCAAGAAGAGGGATCTGCTTTGTCTCAATATAAGGGGGATTTGAGAGAATGCAGTCGAAGCTGCCGAGATCTTCCATAAAATCAGAGTAAAGAACGTTTCCGGCAAGGAAGCCCAAGCGATCGCCGACACCGTTAAGCTCGGCGTTTTCTCTTGCCACCTCAAGCGTCTGAGGAAAGAGATCAACGGCAACCGCGCGGCAGTCCTGCCTTGCGGCAAGCGTGGATATCGCTACACATCCGCTTCCTGTGCAGAGGTCTATAATACGCGCGTTGTCGGGAATAAGGCGCACGGCAAGCTCAACCAACTTTTCGGTATCCTGACGCGGAATGAGAGTGTTCTCGTTTACGCGGTAGGTTTCGTGGCAGAAATCCCAATATCCGAGAATATATTGTAAGGGATAGTGCTGACAGCGCTTCGCAACGGCGTCCGCAAGCTCGGGGCAGTCGAAATCCTCGTCGTGCCTGAGCAGAAGGTCAGCCTTGTTTATATTGCAGAAGCGGCAGATGAGCATAGAGGCCTCGCCTCTGTTATTCTCTATCTCGGCATCTGCAAGCGCGTTGCATATCTCGTTATACGTCATAAAAACCTCCGAAACAATATCCGTAAGAAAAAGCTCCACTATATATTATAGCAGATTTTTTCTCTAAAGGAAAGTACTATTTTAAAAATATTTACATTTTCTTAGAGCAAAATATTTTGCGCTAAAAAAAAGTAGTTGTGTTTCAAAAAAAATATCAAAAAGCCCTTGCAATTTTTCGAAAATATGATATACTATATTTAGTATATTTGGATGATTAGATTCAAATGTGAATAATAAGTATTTCAGGAGGAATCAAGATGTTTTTCTTCAAAAAGAAAAAGAAGACGAACTATGTTAAGATCATAGTTATCACCCTTGCTGTTATTGCAGCTGCCGGTGCAATCGCTTTCATTATCTACAAGCTCGTTAAAAAGTACACCGAGGATCTCGTATATGATTGCGACGACCTTCTTGACGAGTGCGATGATTGCGATCTCGCTATAGACGAGATCGACGATGCTGACGACGAGGCTATTGAGGCTGCTGAGTAATTCTCGTAATAAAAAGCTGTCGCTTTTGCGACAGCTTTTTAATTATTTGCAGGAGAGTAAACGAAATGAATCTGCTTGATACTATTGCCGCCGTATCTACCCCCTACGGAAAGGGAGGAGTAGCGCTTATACGAATTTCGGGCGCTGACGCTATTGCGGTGGCTGATAAAATATTCAAGGCGCGCTCGGGCAGAAAGCTTGCTGAGGCCGAACACGGAAAAATGACATACGGTGAGATATTTATGCCGGGCGAGAGTGATAGCATCGACGACGTTATGGCTGTAGCTTTCAGAGCGCCGCGCTCGTTTACGGGAGAGGATACCGTAGAGATAAGCTGCCACGGAGGAATACTCGTTACCCGTAAGGTGCTGTCCGCGGTGCTGCTTGCCGGCGCAAGAGCGGCTGAGGCGGGAGAGTTTACGCGCAGGGCGTATGTCTCGGGAAAGCTGAAGCTCAACGAGGCAGAGGCTCTCGGAGACCTTCTTGAAGCAAGAAGTGAGAGCCAGCTGACGCTCGCAAGAGGCGGAATGAAGGGGCGTCTTTCGGACAGAATGGGCGAGCTTTATGACGATCTTCGCAAGGTACTTACGGGCATATACGCGGTTATAGATTTTCCCGACGAGGATCTCTCGGAGATGAGCCGCGAGGAGATGGAGAGCGAGATAGGCAGAGTGGCGGCAGACGTCAGGCGGCTTGCCGACACCTACGGAACGGGTAGAGCTGTCAGCGAGGGAATACCCACGGTCATCTGCGGACGCACGAATGCGGGAAAAAGCTCGGTATATAACAGGATACTCGGCTATGATGCCGCTATAGTTACAGACGTGGAAGGAACGACGAGAGACGTTCTTCGCGAGACTGCTATTCTTGGCAAAGCTACGCTTCTGCTTTGCGACACCGCGGGACTTCGCAGAACTGAAGATAAGGTCGAGAGCATAGGAATAGAGCGTTCGTTGAAGGAAATAGACGACGCCGAGCTTGTGCTTGCCGTGTTTGACGGCACACGCGCGCCGACTGACGAGGACGTGGAGCTTGCTCAGAAGGTGAACGTTTCGGGAGTTGCTTCTATCGCGCTTATAAACAAATCTGACCTTTGCGCCGAGCAGAGTAGTGAGCTTTTGAGCCTTTGCTCGACGTTTGATAAGACCGTCAGCGTTTCGGCTGCGAACGGAGAGGGCTTTGATGCTCTTGCGGCGGCGGTAGAGGAACTGTTTATAGACGGCGATATAGACATAAAGAAGGATGCGGTCGTTACGGGGGCGAGACAGTTTGCCGCGCTCAATTCCTGCTGTGAGCTGCTCTATCGCGCTCTTGAGGATATGAGGTGCGGAGTTTCGCTTGACGCCTGCTGTGTAGGTATAGAGTGTGCTATGTCGGCGCTCGGCGAGGTTGACGGGCGAGAGATAGGCGAAGAGATAGTTGCGGATATATTCTCGCACTTCTGCGTTGGAAAGTAAGGGGGGATATAGCTTGGAAGGAAGTAGCTTCTTACCGATATTCTTTTTACTGATATTGATCATAACAATGTCGCGCCGCAGAAGAATGACGGTTGCGCGAAGAATAATTCAAAGAAGAAATTCAAATTCAAAGGAGAAAGAGCAAATGACAGAGCTTGCAAAGAGATTTATAGGTAAAAAGTGTGTTATATACAGCTTAAACGACAATCAGATAACAGGAGTTATCAAGGAGGTCAGCGAGGGTGCGCTCCTTGTTGAAAAGGACGGTAATATTCAGGCTGTAAATCTTGATTTTATAGTCAGAATAAGAGAGTACCCCACGAAGAAAAACGGCAAGGAAAAATCGGTCATCCTTGACTGATACGTAAAAAGGCTGAGTCTGACGACTCAGCCTTTTATCTTTCACTCAAAGAAATTCCTTGAGCCTTTCTATGCTCTCTTCCTCGTATTTGATTATTCTTCTCGCAAGGGCAAGCGCTTCCTCGGAGCAGGAGGAGTTTTCGTTTTCGCGCAAGAGCTTTGTGGTGTCGGTGATGCCCATAGTTGCGCCCTGTATCATCATATCTGCGATATGGCTTGAGGTGTTGTCCATCATAGTGTTCATCATAACGCCCATTTTTACGCCCATCTTAGCCATCAGCCCCTCGTCCTTGGGCTCAAGTCCGTCCTCAAAGAGAAGAGTGCGGATCTCCTTGGCAAAGCCCTCGTAATGCTCGAGCTCTGCGGTCATTTCAGCGCGCATATTTTCGTCCTCGACTTTGGGCATGAGGTCAATTATGGAATCAGCTCCCATCTTTACGTTCTTGTAAAGCGCATCAAGGAAGCGTTTTGTGGCTCCGTTATCATTTTGCATAGACATATTTTTCTCCTTTTTACATTAAAAGTAGTGTTAAAAACAGTTTTTACTGAAAAGGAAAAAATATACGTAAGAGAAAAAATATCATACGACTAAAGGCGACAAAATTTTAAAAATCAATTGCGAAAGAGAGAGTTTTGTGCTATAATAGTAGCGTTCTGAAAACATTTTTTTGCACGGAGCGTTATTATGAAAAAGTTTATTTTGCCAAAGCAGGGCAATTTCTATAAGGCAAATCTTCACTGCCATACGACATTCTCGGACGGCAGGAGAACTCCTGCCGAGATAAAGGAGATATATAAAAAGCTTGGATTTTCTATAGTTGCTTATACCGATCACGAAATTATGGTGCCTCACCCCGAGCTTAACGACGAGAGCTTCCTTGCCCTCAACGGATTTGAGGCGTCTATAGACGAAAAGGCGGCAAATCAGTACGGATACAAAAAGTGCTGTCATATCTGCTTCGTCGCGCTTGAAGAGAACAACCTTACCCAGCCGTGTTGGAACGAGAAATACGTATGGGGCAACGCGCGTGATCATATCAATGAGGTAACGAAGGATGAAAACGAGCATTACGTTCGTAGCTTTGATCCCGAATGTATAAACGATATGATGAGAACAGGCAGGGAAAAAGGCTTTTTCGTAACCTACAACCATCCCACATGGTCGCTTGAGGATTACAGCGACTATATGCAATATACAGGCATGCACGCCTTTGAGATGTTTAACGGAAGCTGTATAAAGAACGGTTATGAGGACTATAACCCAAGAGTTTACGACGATATGCTCCGCGCGGGCAAGAGATTATACTGCATCGGTGCTGATGATAACCACAACCCCGCTCCTGAAGACAGCAGATATGCCGACTCGGGCTGGGCATATATCACGATAAAGGCTGACAAGCTTGAATATCGCACAATAACCAAGGCTCTTGAAGAGGGCAACTTTTATTCCTCGGAGGGACCTGAGATATATGATCTCTGGTATGAGGACGGAAAGCTGTACGTAAGGTGCTCCCCGGCAGACAGAATAAACTGCAACTATAATCTCAGACGCGCAAGGACTGTGCTTAGTGAGAACGGTGTTCCGGTAACCGAGGCTGTCTTTGGTTTCGAGCCCCAGTATGCTTACGCCCGTATCACAGTTATAGATAAGCAGGGAAAGCGTGCTTGCACGAATGCTATCTTCAGAGACGAACTTGAGACAGAATAACGGAGACAGGCAATGAACGAAAAGGAAATATCAGAAATACGCCGCCGCTATAGGCTTGACAGAACCGGTATCAGCCGTATCTGCGGCTGCTTTATAAACGAAAAGAAGGAAATAATATCCGAATTTGAGCAGACCATGGGAAGCATGAGTGAGGATGATGCAGAGGGAATGCTCACGATACTTAAAAAGGTGCTTTCGGGCGCGCAGGGAAGAAATATACACGAGATAGATTTCTCGACCGCACAGGTCAGCGAGAGCGAGGATTATAAGCTCATATCCGATCTCCGCGCAACTAAGCTCGCAGGCTCTGAGCTTACACATACGCTCTATGAAAAAATAGCGGGCTCTCTTGAGCTTGAAGGGAACTATCTTATACTTCTCGCGCATGACAGCTACGATGTGCTTGATTATTCCGCCGACGGAGAGAAAAACACCGACTCGGAGACTGTATTTAACTATATCATCTGCGCGATATGTCCCGTAAAGGCAGGTAAGCCCTCAATGAGCTACTATATGCCCGGCAAATGCTTCAGAAGTATATCCGCGGATACGCTGCTCTGCCGCCCTGAGCTTGGATTTATGTTTCCTGCCTTTGACGACAGACGCGCTAACATATATAAGACTGTGTATTACACTAAAAATATCGGAAACAGCTACGATGGCGTAGCAGAGGCACTGTTCTCAGCAAAGCTTCCAATGCCCGCCGCTGAGCAGAAGCAGACATTCGGAGAGATACTTTCGGAGACGGTCGGCGACGAGTGTAATCTGCGTGTAGTGCGCTCAGTCCACGCTCAGATAGACCATAAAATAGAGGAGCATAAGAATGAAAAGACCGACGAACCTTGCGTTATCAGTAAGGAAGAGGCGGGCGAGATGCTTCGCTATTGCGGAGTTGACGAGGAGAGGATAGAAGCGTTTGAAAATAAGTTCGACGAGTGCTTCGGAGAGAACTCCGAGATCCCTACGGGAAACCTCAGCTCAAAGAAAAAGCTTGAGGTGGTAACCCCCGAGGTAAGCATCAAGGTATCCGCAGGTGAGGCTGACGTAGTAGAGGCAAGGATCATCGACGGAACCAAATATATCCTTATCAGAGCCGATAATGGCGCCATAGTTAATGGAATAAATGTAACCTTTTGAAATTAGTGGAAAAAATGGGCTTGTTTAAAGAATATTTATCTTTAAACGAGCCTGCTTTTTGCAATATTAGTTGACAAAAGAAAAAAAGAGTGATATAATAGACATAATACTGTATAATGCTCTTTTGGTGTGAATACAGTTATGCATTTAATCAGAAAGATTTTCCGACAAAGATCCTCTGCTGCTAAGCAGGCATTGTGTGCATCCCCTCAATACACCGCGAAAGCTTTAAGGAGAAAGTAATGAAATCGGTATTTATTAAGTCAAGAACGCTTATTCTGTTCCTGTTTGACCTGTTTTGCTTCATCGTAGTAAATGCGTTCTATGCTCTTGGCGTCATTATTGACGAAAGTCTGAACCTTCACGATCCGGCAAGGTTTTTAACTAATATCCTCATCCTGTTTATTCTGGTATTCTCATTCAGAATAATTTCAAACTTTTATAAAAACGTCTGGAGATACGTTTATACCAAGGCGTATCTCAGCGCTATAATATCAGACCTCATCGCAGGTATGGTGGCGGCTATACTGACTTCCGTGGTCAGACAGAACATCAATATATGGTATTTCATTGTTGTTTCGTCTTTGTTCAGCCTGCTTACCCTTACTTCGAGATACGTTTACCGCTTGCTTTATAAATACAGAAACGAGCTGGCAGACGAGCCCTACAGCCACAAGATCAACGTAGCTATCGTAGGCGCGGGACAGATAGGCGCGCTTCTGGCAGACGAGCTGAGATACAGCAAGACCTCGTCTTATAATCCTATCGCATTTATAGACAAGGACGCGTCCAAGCAGGGTGGTATAATCAGCGGTATCAAGGTGTATCCCGAGGACGACAAGATCATCGAAACAGTCAAGAACCTTCCTGTCCAGGAGATATTTATCGCGCTTCCCGGACTTGACAGCGAGGCGCTCAGAAACATCTACCATCTCTATAGCGAAACGGGATGTAAGATAAAGCTTTACGACACTCCCGTGCGAGAGTACGGCGAGGACGATCATACCGCGAAAAGAACTCTTCGCGAGTTTTCTATCGAGGACCTTCTTTTCCGTAAGCCCATGAGCATAAATAACCGCCGCTCCCTGAATTACTATAAGGACAAGGTGGTTTTGGTAACGGGCGGAGGCGGATCGATCGGCAGTGAGCTTTGCAGGCAGGTAGCAAAATGCTCCCCTAAGAAGCTTATTATCCTTGATATCTACGAGAATAACGCCTATGATATACAGCAGCAGCTTATCCGTGAATACGGAAGCTCGCTTGATCTTGAGGTATTCATTGCCTCTGTGCGCGACGTTGACAGACTTGACTGTATATTCAGACAGTGCAGACCTGACGTGGTATTCCACGCGGCAGCGCATAAGCACGTTCCGCTTATGGAAAACAACCCCTGCGAAACTATCAAGAATAACGTTTTAGGCACTTACAACACCGCTAACGCCGCTGAGCGCTACGGGGTTGAAAAGTTTATCATGATATCCACCGATAAGGCGGTCAATCCCACGAATATCATGGGTGCGTCCAAGCGTATGGGTGAGATGATAATTCAGTGCAGAACCGATAGCAAGACCAATTTTGCGGCAGTAAGATTCGGTAACGTTCTCGGCTCAAACGGCTCGGTAATTCCGCTCTTTAAGAGTCAGATAGCAAGCGGCGGTCCTATTACTCTTACCGACAAGCGTATCATCAGATACTTTATGACTATTCCCGAGGCAAGTCAGCTCGTTATTCAGGCGGGTGCTATGGCTAAGAAGGGTGAGCTTTTCGTTCTCGATATGGGCAAGCCTGTCAAGATCTACGATCTTGCGGTCAATATGATAAAGCTCAGCGGACTTGTGCCGGGTGAGGATATCAAGATCGAGGAGATCGGTCTTCGTCCCGGAGAAAAGCTCTTTGAGGAGCTTCTTATCAAGACCGAGACTCTTGAAAAGACAGACAACGATATGATATTTATCGAGACTGACACGCCTTATACAAGGGAAGAGGTTGACGAGAAGATCAAGATCCTTATGGATGCGGTTGAGAACGCGAAGGACGAGCTTGCTCCGCAGAGTATTACGGATGCTATGAAGAGCGTCGTACCCACATTCCACGATCCTATAGAGGTCAATCGCAACGCCGAGGCTGCCGAGGAAATGAAGGAAGCTTCAATGGTTTGAATAACTGAATAATAAAAAGCTCTGCAGATCACATCTGCAGAGCTTTCTGATTTTTATAATTCCAAAAGGTCGGTGAACTTTTCAAGGATATAATCGGCACTCTTAAGCTCCTCGCGGTCGCCGTAGCCGTGAAGCACCGCCGCTGCGGGAAGTCCGCAGGCGTGCGCGCCAATTACGTCGTAGTCGCGGTCGCCTATCATTACCGTTTCGGTGGGATCTATGCCCGTCTGCTCAAAGAGGTAGCTTATGACGTCCTTCTTAGCACAACGGGTTTCTTCCATCGTGTTACCTACCTTGTAGGAAAAATATGAGCTGATCCCGAAATGCTCTACTATCTTGAAGGCGTAAAGCTCGGGCTTGCTGGTGGCAAGATAAACTCGTCCGCCCTGCGAGGTTATGCCTTCAAGCACTTCCACCGTGTCGGGATAGAGTTTGTTCTCAAGATAACCCTTAACCCCGAAGTATTCGCGGTAGTATTCAAGCAGCAGGCGCGAGTCTTCCTCGCTGACACCGAAGTATTTTCTGAAGGATTCCATAAGGGGAGGACCAATGAACTCATTGAGCAGGCTGTCGTCGGGGATGGGAAGACCGAACTTGTTAAGCGCGTATTTTATTGAATTTCGTATTCCCACACCGGGGTCGGTAAGAGTTCCGTCAAGGTCGAACAGATAGTTTTTGTATTTCAGCATTGCAGCTCCTAAAAAATCATTTTTGTACAATAATTATAACACGTTTGTGCTACCGTGTCAAGTGAGCTGTTATGGTAAAGAAAAAGATATCTGAGATAATGATTTTTTGAAGTCAGATCGCTATTTTAAAATACTTATAATTTTGTTGAAAATATAATGAGTTTGTGGTATAATGGTATCAAAGAATTTATTTACGCACTTTTCTTGGAGATGTATATGCGAAAATTATATACCGAAACAAAAATATTACTCAGAGCCATACCCGCCACCGTGGTTACCTTGTTTGCCGTCAGTGTAGTGTGTATGAATCTGCTTGCCAATAAGACGCTGCTTCAGCTTGATTGGATAGCACTTGACGCGGGAATCCTCATTTCCTGGCTGTCATTTATGTGTATGGATATTATCACGAAGCATTTCGGACCTAAGGCATCCACTATAATCTCTATCCACGCGGCAGCCATAAATCTGCTGACCTGCCTTATCTTCTTCGTGGCAAGCGTGATACCTTCAAACGCTAATGATTACTCTGCATTTGATGGGATCTTTGGCGGAACGTGGTTTGTGCTTCTCGGAAGCACGGTGGCTTTTTTGATCTCTGCGCTCATAAACAATCTCTTGAACTATACAATAGGCAAATGCTTTCGTAAGGATCCCGACGGAAAGCTTGCTTACGTTATGAGAACCTACGTTTCTACGTTTATTGGACAGTTTTTTGATAATTTTATCTTTTCTGTGATCGTGTTTGTGTTTTTCGCGCCTGTTTTCTGGGACGGCTTTTGTTGGACGGTGCTTCAGTGCGCAACCTGCGCCCTTACCGGAGCGTTGGCTGAGCTTATTATGGAGATACTTTTCTCACCCATTGGTTACCGCCTGACGAAAAAATGGAGACTTGAAAAGGTTGGCAAGGAATATTTTGATTACATAGAGGGAAAGGAAAAATGCAAATGAAGGTTTTAATTACGGGAACTACTCAGGGCATAGGAAAAGCGATAGCAGAGCTTTTTCTGAAAAAGGGCGACTTTGTTGTAGGAATAGACCGTCAGAGCGGAAGCATCGACCACGAGAGATATACTCACTACGTCTGCGACGTTCGTAATAAGGACGCCTTGCCCGATATAGAGAACGTGGATATATTGATAAATAACGCAGGCACACAGAACGAAGACGATATAGATATAAACCTCAAGGGGCTTATATATATTACCGAAAAATACGGCATAAGACAGGGCATCCGATCTGTATTGAATATCGGCTCGGCAAGCGGACATACGGGAGCGGAATTTCCCGAATACTGCGCGAGCAAGGGTGGGGTTCTGTCTTATACAAAGAACGTAGCTATTCGTATAGCTCCGTTCGGAGCTACTTGCAACAGTCTTGATCCCGGGGGAGTATTGACCCCATTGAACAAATGCGTAATTGAAGATAAAGCTCTGTGGGATCAGATAATGGAAGAAACGCCGCTAAAGCGGTGGGCGACCCCCGAAGAAATTGCAGAGTGGGCTTACTTCCTGACGGTAACTAATAGCTTCTGCACGGGACAGAATATACTCGTTGACGGCGGTGAATCCATCAATTATCATTTTATCTGGAAGGAAGAGAATTAAACAGATACGATCTCTGACCTGTTTTTGTTGCTTAAGTAAAAAATTCCAAAATATCTTTTGGATACTTTCCAATAGATTTACAAATAATATGCTTAATAATACAAATTAAGTATTTGAATAGCAAGGAGATTATATAAATGAAAGCAACAGGAATCGTGCGAAGGATCGACGATCTCGGGCGTGTCGTCATTCCTAAGGAGATAAGAAGAACTATGCGTATCCGCGAGGGCGACCCCTTAGAGATATACACCGACAGAGAGGGCGAGGTAATATTCAAAAAGTACTCTCCTATCGGTGAGCTTACGACGTTTGCCGCGCAGTACGCCGATACGCTCTATAAGACCTGCGGTATCGCGGTGCTTATTTGCGACAGAGATGCGGTGATAGCTGTCGGCGGTGTATCAAAGAAGGAGTATCTTGACAAATCGCTCTCTAAGGCGCTTGAGGACATTATGCAGGGCAGAAGCCTTTATAAATATGGCGTCAAGGAAAACGACGGAAAGATATATCCCACGGACGACGAGGGAAGCGCATATGTCAGCTGCGCAATGCCTATAATCAGCGAGGGAGACGTCATCGGATGTGCCGTGTCGCTATGTGAAGAGGGCAAGAAAAGAGAGAACGCAGAGGCAGAGGTAGAGACAAAGCTCATTACCGCGGCGGCAAGCTTTCTCGGAAAGCAGATGGAATCCTGAGAAAAAGGAAACGGGAATACCCGTTTCCTTTTTATTATTTGGTTTTGAATGAAAGTACTTGACTTTTTGTGGAAGTGTGTTATAATGGAAATATAAAGCAAGTTGCTTTAAACAAATTTTTAGGAGGAATTTATGAAGAAATCACGTTTTTCTCTGCTCGTAGTGGCATTGCTGCTTTTGGCAATGACTTTGTCCGCTTGCGGAAAGGTTAAGACCGCTTCAATTACCGAATACTTGAACGAGGACTACGATCTGTCCGAGGACAAGTACACTAAGGCGACGGCACTTGGTCTTGATGATTATTACATAATGGACCTTTACTCAAATGATAAGTTTGTTGTTTTCGCGGAAAGCAAGGACGGTATTGTCGAAGAGGGCCCTGTTACCCAATCTTATAAGATCTTGAGCATGTATTCCGGAACGATCATTCAAGAGCTTGTTGACTCCGAAACCGTTGATATTGAGTTCATACTCAAGCAAAGCTCGATAGTAGTAAAGAAGAGCGTTTTGGATGACACAGGCATTAATAAGACCCCTGACTTTACTGATATAGAAGGCGTAGCGCTTGCACAGGCTGCTGAAGCGTTCCGTAAGGGTATTGCTGATGAGGTTACTAAGCTTCTTCTTGAGGACTACATTACCGAAACATACACCCTTTACGATGGAACAGGTGCGGCTGTTGTTACTACTAATTATGAGGCGGAGCTCAGATATTTCTCCGACATGGTCGTTTATGATGACGTAGCGTATAAGATAGACGAAAAGACAGGCGCATGGACAAAGGAAATTGAGATTCCCGAGTATATTGCTATCGGAAATGTCTTTATGGGAACAGATGATTACTATTATGCAGGTAGAGAATATACTCTCACGGTATATAACAAGGAGCTTGAGGAAGTTGCTTGCTTTGCAATGCCTAATTACGGCGATGAGTCTATTGTTAGTATCTCTGAGATGTTTGACGGCGTATATTCCGTTCCGCTGTTGAATAACGGAGACCTTGTATATCAGTACGGTCTCGTTATGGATGAAGACGCAAAGGATTACGACTTTATTTATGTAGAAGAAGGTGAGACCTTTAAGATAGATCTTGTAACGCTTCTGTTTTCAATTGAAGACAAGAAGGTCAAGGAGCTTGATCTGGATTATGTGATCACTGAGTTGGCTTCTAACTATGAAGGTTATGATGATTCTCGTTCTGCTGCTGAAAACTACATTATCAAAGGCTCTTTTGAGAATATCGCAACTATCGCCCCTATCGTGGACGGCAGAGTTCTCTTTGCGGCAGATAAGCAGGAATTCGTAATGCTTGACAACGATCTGAAGGTCGTTAAGTCTTTGAAACTTCTTGAAAATCAGATCAACGAGCTTCCCGAAAAGATCGCGGATGATCTTTACTCTGTAGATCTGATGAGCGGCGCTATTGCTCTGGTAAACGGTGCAGGCGAGGTCCAGAAGATCGTAAGCGGCAATTTGCGTCAGATTGGCGCATATTTCGTAGGCGAAGATGCGATTTATGATCTGTCCTTGAACGTAGTACAGAGCTTGAAGGATCCCGATGTATCCTATGAGCTTTTGAGTGATAGCATTTTAGTAACTACTAAGACGAATAGCAAGGAATACAAGGTCGTATTACTCTGCGACGGCAAGACTACTGACGTTTATACTCACAAAAAGGATTCACAGACTCGCTTTGATTTTGGCACAGGATATTACTACATTGTCAATGAAGCAAATGGATCCACTGAATATAAGTACTACACTATGGACGGTAAAGAGCTGGTAACGACCGATCGCGAGTTGAGACTTGTTAAATACTCTTATGATACTTGTGTTGCGATTTTTGCGGGATATCCTGACGGCATAATGTTCCCGGAGGATGTTGTAGTTGATTACTACGTTTTCTCTAAGTAATTTTATTTGATAGGGCTGTGGCTTTGCCACAGCCCTTTTTGTTGTATAACGAAAACCACGCAATAGTCGCGTGGTTATGTAAAGGCTATGCCGATGAAGAGAAAGCAAATAAAAAGTTAGCGCAGAATGCTCTTATGCCAAAGGCTCCCTTTACAATGTATAAGTCCGTTTTTAACGGACTTGTACATTTACGGGGGGGTTATTGCGTATTGACAACCCATGATATAATGCCAACGCGCTCCTTGAAAGGCTTTGCGAGTGCGAGCGTGCCTATAATTATACGAGTAGATAAAATGATAAGGCTCGCTTTGCTTGTATTCCAAAAATTTCGCCTCAACAGGTAGTTATGTCGCGTATAAAGATATATTAATGTAAAGGCTATTGAATTTCAATAGTAAATGTGTTATAATGTAATTGATGTCATAAAAATACATCGGTAAAAAAGTTTTATAGGAGCCAATATGAAAAGAATTTATATAATATGCGTAGGATGGGTGCTATTGCTCTCTCTTATTGGCGCGACGATATTTGGTGGCGTTTACTTCACGAATAAGATAAACGATCTTGAAAATCTTACAAAAGAAGCAGAAAGGCTTGCTTTGTTAGCAAATAATAAGGATAACGAGAGTGACGTTGATATGGTGAGCGAGGTGTGCGAGCTTTCTATCGGAGACCCCCTCATGCCGTGGCTTGCAGGAAGAATGGGATGCAAGCTCCCGCACAAGACCGTAAGCATAGATATTGACGTAGATAACGAGCAGGAGTACGCGTATTTCGTTGCAGGCTATGAGGATCCTGCATATCTGAACTGTGTATATGACAGTGGTTGGATGAGCGGCTCTCGCAGTATTGCGCTTGAAGACCCCGAGCTATACTACGTTTTCGTTTCCTCTATCGCGATAAGCGATGAAAAGAGCGCCGCTACCCAAGAGGACGCTGATGATCACAAGCTCACCGCTTGGAGAAAATACACGGATGCCGTATATCACTCCTCAATGATGCCTCCAAAATATTATTTTGAAGACGGATATATGCAAGGCAAGGTTGAGTACATACGTGAGCTTCTCAAACGAACATCGGCAAACGGCGATGCGTTTATGTTTATAACCGACGAGCATTGGGAAATGAATGCTAAGCAATCGCCTAAGCTTGCGAATTATTTGAGTGAAACGACGGGAATAAATAAGATCTTCAGCGGCGGTGACAGAGTCGACCACGGTTACGATATTTCTGTTGCGCGAGAATTTATGAAGGCGCTTGGAAACGATAATTATTTTCCCGCTGCGGGCAATCACGATTTCGGTGATTACGGTGATGAATCGCTTCTCTATGCGAGTAGCTTTATGCACCTTTCTCAAAAGAGCAACGTTACCTGGGGCGACGAGGGCAGTCTCTATTATTACGTTCAGGATGACGCAAAAAAGATCAGATATATCGTATTGCAAGCATTTGAGCCAAATCCCACCAAAGAGGGCTTGAACGTTACCATAGAATACAATGACGAGCAGATAGAGTGGTTTAAGAATGAGGCGCTTAACGTGGATGAGGGATATACTATTCTGATATTCTCGCACGTTTTTCTCTACGGTAACGACAGCACCAAGGAGTTTATGACGCCCGATTCCTTTGATGGATATGGTGAAATGTATGATGCGGTTGCGGATTACGACGGTAAGGGCGAGATCGCGGCTGTGCTTCAGGGTCATTTCCATTGGGAAGATTCAACCGAGATATATAGGCGCACAATGCTCTCTCAAAGCTATGAAGAGGCTGCAGGAAAGCTGATCTATGCCGTACCTGAGGGAACTGCGGAGATATACGTTACCGCCAATGCTCCCGAAGAGCTTCCTTACAGAGTGGTAGGATATTCCGAAGCAAGCGGTGAGCCTGTTTACGACAGTGGACTTCTTGACAGATCGCAAAAGATAGATCTTAACGATCTTGATCTCAGATACGAGGTAGTATTTGAAAAGAAGGAAGGCGTTGAGATCGACTCTGCGGATCTTGATAATTGCAAGGCATATTCTGTGCGAGGAAGTATTCCTCTTGTTGTTACCGCTTGCGATCGCTATGCGGCAGAGTATCCGCCAAGCTTTGATCAGAGCGAGCGCGCTTTCGGCACGATAACCGAGCAGGCGTTTGACGTCGTGGTGCTTGATAAGCTTGAAAAGAAGCTTTACTTCGTAAGAATAGGCGCTCCCGCTAAGCAAAGCGACGATTCGCTTACCGAAGTGAGAGAGTTTTATTACGGTTAATAAAAGAGCGAAATATAAAAGGGCAGTTAAGGCTGCCCTTCTTCGCTTTTTTAGGAATAAATCTGACGGCTTGACATAAACATATAATTATGATATAATGTCTATGTATGCATCTGCATAACGAATTTGAAAGGACATTGATATGCTTTACAACGACATCAAGCAGCCTATAAGACAGTTTTGCTTTGAGGGCAAATACGTTTGTGCTGAGGAATTAAGATCGGGAAACATCAATTCAACCTATCGCCTTACCTTTATAACCCCCGACGGAAGTCGTAAGAATTATATACTCCAGAGAATAAACACGGTGGTATTCAAGGACCCCCACGCCGTAATGGAGAATATAACTAATGTAATAAGCCACATAGACCGCAAGCTTAAGGACAAGGGCGAGGATACCTCTCGCAGACTTTTGCATTTCGTAAGCACCAAGAGCGGAGCTTATCTTTATCACGACGCCGCAGATTCCTTCTGGAGAGCCTACGTGTTTGTTGACGGTGTTACCGCTTATAATTCCATAGAGGATCCCAATCTCTTCTATGAGGCAGGTAGGGGCTTTGGAGAATTTCAGAAGAATCTCTTTGATTTTCCGGCTGAGGTGCTTCACGAGACTATAGCTGATTTCCACAACACCAAGCGTCGCTTCTACGCCTTCGTAGCGGCAATAGCAGAGGACAGAGTGGGAAGAGTTGCTGAGCTTGAGAGCGAGATAGACTTCCTTTTTGACCGCCGCAAGATGATGAGCGAGATAGTTGACAAAATAGATGCGGGAATTCTTCCCATAAGAGTTACCCACAACGACACAAAGCTTAATAACGTGCTTATCGACGACCTTACAGGTAAGGCGGCGTGCGTTATAGACCTTGATACCGTTATGCCCGGCTCGTCGCTCTACGACTATGGAGACGCTATCAGATTTGGTGCTTCTACCGCGGCTGAGGACGAGAAGGATCTTTCCAAGATAACTATAAATATGGAGCTTTTCAAGCTCTTCACCAAGGGATTCGTTGAGGAGATAGCTAATGCGCTTACCAAAGAGGAGATACACTATCTGCCCCTTGGCGCAAAGGTAATGACCTGCGAGCTTGCGCTCAGATTCCTTACCGACTACATCAACGGCGACGAATATTTTAAGATCAACTCGCCCGACCACAACCTCATCAGAGCGAGAGCGCAGATGAAGCTTCTCACCGAGATAGAGGCAAAATACGACGAAATGGTTGAATACGTGGACTCTCTTATTGAAAAATAAACACGAGAGAAGAGAATAATGAAAAAAAGCTTTTATTCGCTTGAGGGCGGCGCTTTCCCAAGGGGCGTGCGAATGGCGCTCGTTACCGATCTGCACGCCCAGAAATACGGCAAGGTGCTGAGCGCTTTGCGTGAGCTTGCTCCCGACTATATTTTGCTCGGCGGTGATATACTTGAGGCGCTTGACGGAAGCCGTGATGATACCAATGACGCGGCATTCGGATTTCTTTCGGGCGCTGCTAAGATCGCTCCTACGTTCTATAGCGTGGGCAATCACGAGGATGGCGGTGTTCACTCAGAGCGCTCGAGCTGGAAGAAAAAGCACAGCCGCGGCATGAAAAGGAGCTATACAGAGGAAAATCTCAAAAGAATAAAGGATAGCGGCGTTGAGTTGTTGATAGACCGATACGTTATCCGCGGCGGTATCGCCTTCGGCGGTCTTGCCTCGGGACTTATACTTGAGGATCACGTGCCAAATCTTGACTTCTTAGAGACTTTCTCAAGGCTTTCCGAGCCTAAGGTGCTACTCTGCCACCACCCTGAGTATTACGAGCCTTACGTCAAAAAATTGCCCATAGAGCTTACACTCAGCGGACACGCGCACGGTGGTCAATGGAGATTTTTCGGCAGGGGAGTTTATGCTCCTGGGCAGGGACTTTTTCCAAAATACACCTCAGGAATGCACGAGGGCAGATTTATTATCAGCAAAGGGCTCAAAAGAACTGTTATCCCACCGAGGATATTCAATCCTACAGAGATAGTAATTATAGACACTTAAGAAGCGGCAGACGCATGTCTGCCGTTTTAAGTATATTGATGTAATTAAAAATACTTTTCGTTTATACAAAAAGATTTTAAATTTGTTAAGCAAAGCTAACTTGAAGCCTCGCCCTCTGGGAGAGGTGGACGCGAATGCGGACGGAGAGGGTAAAATAATTATAAATTTCACCTCTCAGGCGTCTACGCCGCCAGCTCTCCTCAAGGAGAGCCTTTATTTTTACGGAATTTTGTATCTACACTTTTTAATGGCTTAAACGACTTGAAACGGCAGATGTTCATCTGCCGTTTTTTGTGTATAACACGAAGATTTTCTGTAAATGCTAAACCCGAATAAACAGGGGAGAGGCTTATGGCAGAAAAGATTAGCAGAGGGGCGGAGAGCATATATTGCCGCTATATAAAAAGGGCGCTTGATATTTTCCTTTCGGCGATCCTTATATTTTTTCTCCTGCTACCGATGCTCGTCATCGCGGTGGCGGTAGTATGTGAAAGCTCGGGCGGCGCTATTTTTCGCCAGAAAAGGCGTGGCAGGGGTGGTGCGGAATTTACTTGCTACAAATTCAGAACTATGTATAAGCACGCGCCAAGCAACATGCCTGCGGCAAGCTTTTATGATCACGAGAAATACGTTACGAGAGTGGGAAGATTGTTAAGGCGGAGCAGTCTTGATGAGCTTCCTCAGCTTTTCAACGTTCTTCTCGGAGATATGAGCATCGTAGGTCCGCGGCCGCTGATATGCGAGGAGGAGAAAATGCACGAGGGCAGGCTTCACAACGGTATCTACAGTATCCGTCCGGGGATAACGGGGCTTGCGCAGATAAGCGGAAGAAACGCGCTCTGCGATGAGGAAAAGCTCGAGCAGGACAGTATCTACCTCTCTGACCTTAGGCTAGGTCTTGATGCAAAAATACTTTTTTCTACTCTTAAAAAGGTAATAACTCACGAGGGTGTAGGGCATTAAAGGGTGAATATTTCCCAAGGTTCGCCATATACTTAAAAAAATGGTGTGGGGAGATATTCGTATGAAAATTATCCGATTTATTGCCTTTACTCTCGTTTTTTGTACTTTTATGCTTTGTGGATGCTCAAAGCGTGAGACTGACGCTTATTCGGTATTAGCCGCTTTGGTAATTGCCTCGGGTGAGGATTTTGAGCAGAACGGCTACGTGTATTCAAGCCGCGCGAGCGAGGGAGACGCCGAGTATTTGCCGCGTGATACTCTTGCCACGCTCTATGGAGAAAAGTATATTGAAAATTGGGACGAAATGATCGAGGAGTGCGCACTCTTTCTCTGCAAGAGAGGAGTGGGAGAGATAGCGGTATTCAAATGCTATTCGCGCTCAGATGCCGATGGAGTATCCACCATGCTTCTTGAGCGTGCCGACGAATTGAAGGTAGCGCTTCGGCACACCGAGTGGGAAGAGGAAAGCGGCGAGATAAGCATAGAGGTAAAAGGGAAATACCTACTTTTTGCTTTTACTCGCCGCTCAGAGCAGCTCTCAAAGGATTTCAGATCGCTCGTGTAGCTCAAAAAAGAGAGCAGATCCAGTATATTACTCCGTAGATAGCGCCTGCAAGAGTTCCGTAGAGAAGCACGGGACCGCAGACTGTGAATATCTTAGCACCCACGCCAAGCACGTAGCCCTCGGCACGACTGTCTATTGCAGGAGAGGCTACCGAGTTTGCAAAGCCCGTTATGGGAACTAGAGTTCCCGCACCCGCAAATTTTGCTATCTTGTCAAATATGCCAAGACCCGTCAGCAGAACGGCGATAAATATAAGGCTCACCGAGCAGAGCGTGCGCGCAGTATCCTCCGCAAGCCCAAAAAATAGAGTGAAGAGTGAGAAAAGCCCCTCGGAAAAGAGACAGATGCTACCGCCTACTATAAATGCGCGTACGCAATCCTTCAGTATCGGCGAGCGTTTGGCGTGAGAGGATGCGAAGCGCTTATATTGCTTTTTATCCATATTCATATATACATTCCCCCTATAAGCAGAAAACTATCAATTATTGTCTCAAAAATAATTCTTTTTATGCATATTTTGGACTTCTTGTGTTGACAATTATGCTTATTCGGTGTATAATAATCAGTAAGGAAGCCTTGCTTTAGCAGGCTGTTACTCTTAATCTTTGTAATAAAATTGAATAAATAAAAAGGAGAATATTTTATGGCATCGTGGGAGACGATCAAAACTCGGATCGGCAAGGTAACCAACAAGGTGGTTTCTAAAACAGGCGAGGTTGCTGATACTGCTTCCAAGCACGTAAAGCTTAAGACTATCGAGGGCAACCTTTCTGAAAAATATGAGCTTCTCGGTAGGCTTGCCTACAGGCATATAAAGGGCGGAGAAGTATCCGAGGAAAAGGTAAAGGCTCTTACCGCACAGATCTCATCCCTTCTCGCTAACAAGAAGCAGATAAAGGCAGAGCTTGAGGAAGAGAAGGCAAGAAGAGAGGCTGAAAAGCAGGCTAAGAAGGACGCTAAGGCTGCCGAGGAGGCTGAGGCTGCTGCCGCTGAGACGCTTGCGGACGTAGCTGTTGAAGAGCCAACCGAGGAAGAAAAGGCTGAATAATTACCGAAATAACTAATAAAAACCAGAGAACGAAAAACGTTCTCTGGTTTTTTCTTTAAAATCCTTTTCGTATTCCGATAAATCTAAGAAAAAGCTTTCTGAAGAATTCAAGAGGAATGACCGCGAGTGCGAGCAGGCAGGTAAGTGCAAGCTCTCTGAGTGTCAGCGGTGCGGTGCGCAAAAGGCTTCCGCCGAGGTATATAAAGATTATTTGCACAGATGTAACTAACGTGATAATAGAAATAAACGCCTTGTTCTTTGAAAGCCCTGAGGTCAGAATAAGTCTGTCGGTGCGACAGTTAAAGCAATGGAACACAGAGGTGAATATAAATAGCGCAAAAAATGCTGTCAGAAGATATATCTTATCGTAGCTGTAACGGTAGATACTGATAGTGAGAGGCGAGCTGAGAAAGAAGAGATACAACGCGACGGTAGTAATTCCCGAGAAGAGAATCTGACCTGCCATATACTTGTTGAGTATCGCTTCGTCGCGCTTCTTCGGTCTTTCGTTCATGTAAGAGGGCAGAGGGGCTTCTCCCGCAAACGCAAGACCGCCGAGAGTGTCCATAATTATGTTTATCCAAAGCATCTGCACTACGGTTACGGGAGAATCGTAGCCAATAAAAGGCCCTATCATTGAAATACCTACGGCGCAAAGATTCATGGTGAGCTGAAGCGTGATGAATTTTCGTATGCTTTTGAAGATAGTTCTGCCGTATAACACCGCCTTGGCTATAGACGAGAGGTTGTTGTCAAGAATTATGACGTCTCCTGCCTCTCTCGCAACTCCCGAGCCGCTTCCCATAGCAAATCCGACGTCTGCGCGTTTTAGCGCAGGGGCATCGTTTATACCGTCGCCCGTCATACCTACTACAAGTCCCATCTCCTGCGACACGCGCACGAGTCTGCTTTTGTCGGTAGGTAGCGCTCTCGCAAGCACCGCAAGCTGCGGCAATGCTTTTTTTAGGGTCTCGTCGCTCATTTTAGATAGCGTATCGCTGTCAAGTACCGTTTGTCGCCTTGAAGAGAGTATTCCGCAGTCCTTTGCGATATGCTCGGCTGTGTCAATATTATCTCCTGTTATCATCACTACCTGTATGCCTGCCCCCTCAAGCGCCGCTACAGATGCGCTGGCTTCCTCGCGAAGCTTGTCAAGGAGCAAGACAGCGGCTATGAAGGTAAGCTCGCCACGGGGCTCAGAATCGGGCATAGAGGCACTCTCGGCTATGCATAGAACTCTGCCGCCTGACATAGTCAGCTCTCTTATACGCCGAAGCAACCCGTCAGATACGCGTGAGAATGGGCAAGTGCTTCCGTCTTTGGTATAAGCATATTTGCAAAAGGGGATCAGTCGCTCGGGCGCGCCTTTTATCAGAACGGTAGTACTATCTGTTTTGATGCTTACCGCAGACAGCTTAAGCGCGCTGTCAAACGGAAGCTTCTTTTGTATGCTCGCGCAAGGAGCGTTTTCCCCGAGGACCGATGCCGACAAGGCGCGCTCGGTCGAGTTTCCGCCAATGATCTCGCCGTTTGAAATGACGGCAGAGGTGTTATAAAGGGCGTTGAGCAGATAGAGCCGCCCGAGTGCCCGTGATGATCTGTTGAGCGCATCGAAGCTATCGTATTCGGCATGCTCCTTGCCTGAGGCGACAATTATGCTTCCCACACTCATCTTGCCCTCGGTAAGCGTACCTGTCTTGTCGGTGAAAAGAATATTCATACTTCCTGCCGACTCTATTCCGACAGGCTTGCGCACAAGCACGTTATCCTTTATCATACGGCGGATATTTGCCGACAGAACGACCGCTATCATCATCGGCAGTCCCTCGGGGACAGCCATAACTATCACGGTAAGACCGAGCATAAGCGCGTGAAGAAGATGCTCAAGAGAGTAGTGGAGATTTTGTATTTTGTTAAGTATTACGGGATAAGAAAAGCCGCTGTCTATAACAAATGTGTTGAAAAGATATGCGAGAGATACGAGAATTGCGGCGAGATATCCAAGGCGGCTTATCTGTGAGGCGAGCTTTGTCAGTCGGAGCTTTAGCGGACTTTGACGTGTATCCTCACCGACCTCGTCCGAGATCTTACCGAAAAAGCTGTCCCCACCGACAGCGAAGACCTTGAGAACTGCTTCGCCCGAAAGCACCGCAGATCCGCGGAATACGGCGCTTTTTGATGACGGTGTTCTTGTCTCGTCCCGACTTTTGCATTTTTCTATCTCTCGGCTCTCTCCTGTCAGCATAGATTGATCTACCTTTATGCTTCCGCTTATCACGAAGCTATCGGCAGGGATCTGCTCGCCTGCGCCTATATTCAGCACGTCGCCTACCACCAGCTCGTCTATCGGAAGCTCGCAAAGAATTCCGTCTCGCCACACTCGGAATTGCCCCATAGAGCATTCTTCCTCAAGCTTTCGGAACGCCGCCTCGCTGCCACGCTCGGAAAGGGTAGAGATAAGGGTGGCAAGAAATACCGATATGCCTATTCCTACTGTTTCTATTATATCTCCTCCGCGGAATACGAAAAAAAGATTTATTATAAGAGCACCGAGAAGTATTCTTATGACGGGATCTCCGAGATTTTCAAAGAAGGTTCTGAAAAATCCCTTGCTTTTTTTCTTCTCAAGCGTGTTCGAGCCGTTTCTCTTTCTTGATGCCTCAGCCTCGGCACTTGTAAGACCGTACGTGTTTTTTTCTGTTGAGCCTCTCATATCTTCTCCCTTATATATTCCTTGTCCTTATAATCATATATATGAGAGACACTCCTTAAGAATGACAAGCAAAAGCGCCTTCGGCTATGCCGAAGGCGCTTGTAAATTATTGTGGTTTATATCAGAAGGGAATATTTCTGTTGCTGTCGTCGCCGCCGTCGTATTTGTCCTTATCGTCCTTCTCACTGCGGTCGTAGCGATCCTTATCGTCGCCCTTATCATAGTTGTCGTGCTTATCGTTAGCTGACTTTTCCTCAGCTTCCTTACGCGCCTTTTCTTCCTCTTCCTTGCGCTTGCGCTCCTCTGCGAGAAGCTCCGCGCGTCTGCGGTCGTTCTCCTCACGGCTCTTGCGCTTCTTTGCCTCAGACATTTCCTCAAGCTCCTCAAAGCTGGGCGTACCGTCCATAGCCGCCGCGAACTGCTCGCCGTCCATGATCTCGTTTCTCATAAGAAATTCAGCTACGAAGTGGAGCTTTTCGATGTTTTCGTTAAGAATACGCTTTGCGTTTTCGTAAGCAGATGCGATGATATCGTGTATTTCCGCGTCTATCTTTGCCGCGGTATCGTCAGAGTAATCCTGAGAGCTTGAGAAATCTCTGCCGAGGAATACCTCACCGTGATCGTTACCGAATGCGCGGAGACCGAGCAGATCGCTCATACCGAGCTTTGTAACCATATTCTTGGCTATCTTTGTGGCTCTCTCAATATCGTTGGAAGCACCACCGGAAACGTCTCCGAAGATTATCTCCTCTGCGGCTCTGCCGCCGAGAAGCATTGCTATCTTCTCCTTGAGCTCATTCTTATAAACGCTGTATTTGTCCTCGGTGGGAGGATTGAGCGTGTATCCGAGAGCGTTACCGCTCGGAATTATAGATATCTGCTGTACGGGGTCGATAGAGGGAAGAACGTGAGCGATAATAGCGTGGCCTGCCTCGTGGTAGGCTGTGTTCTTCTTCTCGCGCTCCTTCATTGCTCTGGATTTCTTCTTAGGACCTGCTATAACACGGATGAATGCATCCTCAATGTCATCCATACCGATAAGCGTCTTTCCGCGTCTTGCCGAGAGAAGTGCGGCTTCATTGAGCAGGTTGGCAAGGTCAGCGCCCGTAAATCCTGAGGTAGTCTTTGCGATCTTTGCAAAATCAACGTTCTCCTCAAAGGGTTTGTTCTTTGCGTGGACCTTGAGAATTTCCTCTCTGCCCTTGATGTCAGGGTAGTTTACCGTTATCTGACGGTCAAAACGACCGGGGCGGAGAAGTGCGGGGTCAAGTATATCAGGGCGGTTGGTAGCGGCTATTACGATAATTCCGTCGTGAGAGCCGAAGCCGTCCATCTCAACGAGAAGCTGGTTAAGTGTCTGCTCACGCTCGTCGTGTCCGCCGCCGAGACCTGCGCCTCTGTGCCTACCGACTGCGTCTATCTCATCTATAAATATAATGGAAGCAGGATGCTTTCTTGCCGTCTCAAAAAGATCGCGCACACGGGAAGCACCAACGCCCACGTACATTTCCACGAAATCAGATCCCGAGATTGAGAAGAAGGGAACTCCCGCTTCGCCCGCGACAGCCTTTGCAAGCAAGGTCTTACCCGTACCGGGAGGGCCGACAAGAAGGGCTCCCTTAGGAATCTTTCCTCCCAATTCGGTGTATTTCTGCGGCTGCTTCAAGAAGTCCACGATTTCTTGTACTTCTTGCTTGGCACCTTCCTGTCCGGCTACATCCTTGAAGGTAATCCGGTTGGTCGCGTCTCCTTTCTCGTAGACTTGTGCCTTGCTTTTTCCTACAGAGAACGGGTTCATGCCACCTCCTCCGCCGCCCATTCGGCGCATCAGGAACATCCAGATAGCTACGATGAAGAACAAGGGGGCAATGTTCCAGAAGAAAGCACCGAACATGTCGGATTTCTTTTCATAACTGATTTCGCCACTGAAATTCCCGTCTTCCTGAGCCTTTTCCAAAAATTTGTCCAAAGCCTCCATGGAGCCAATCTCTACATGCAAGGATGGGCTTCTGCCTACTTTCTTGTAATCGTCCTTGAATACTTCCTTTACATATTCGGGCTTGATGAACATGTCGACGGTATTGTCATTGTATGCAATGATTTTTTTTGCATATCCTTTGTTGACCATGTTCTTGAATTCGGTGTATGTCAACTGCGTATCTACTCCGTTATTGTCATCGCCGGTAATCCAAAGATATGCAATGGTCATGGCAATGAACATATATAGCCAGCTCAGATTGAAGCGTGGCATATTCATTTTCGGCTTATTGTCTGTTTTTTCACTCATCTCTTATTGCGAATAGTTATTAATCAATGTCTGGAATGGAAGTCAACTGAGCGTCGGCCCATAAGTTTTCCAAGTTGTAGAATGCTCTGGTGTCTGGAAGGAAGATGTGTACCAGCACGTCGCTATAGTCCATGGCAACCCATTGCGCATTGCGTAGTCCGTCAATGGCTGTAGGCTTGTTGCCTGTTTCTTTCAGCGCATATTCCCAGACGGAATCGGCGATGACTGAAACTTGGCTGGGTGAGTTTCCTTGGCAGATGATAAAATAGTTGCAAATGGTATCTTCTATGTTAGTCAAATCGGCAACTACGATTTTTTGACCTTTTTTCTCTTGAATACCTTCTATTATTTTATGTACTAAATTCTTTGTTTGGTTCATTCTTGTTTTATTGTAAACTTGAAATAATGTTGTTTTAGATAAAAACTTTGGCGCTCCCCTTATCACAAATGACGGAGTTACAATAGCC
>CALCTA010000166.1 GCA_937893945.1 uncultured Clostridia bacterium
CCTTCAGCGTGCTTGCGGCAGAGGATTATCTTTCCACCGCAGAAGAAAAGGGAATAGTATACTCTCTTGACTTCGCGGCTCTTTCTACACTCCCCGAGGGGATCGAGTACGGATATAAGGGTGAGGGGGCGAGCTTTGGTTATATTGCGGAGAATCCTTCTTTATCTGTCTCGCTTGACACCTCAAAGGGCACGTTGTGTGTGGGCGGCAAAAACGCCGACAGCTTCGTCGCTTTCCCCAAGATAAACGCGGATAATTATCTTTACGAGGCAGAGATAGTCGTTACCTCAGAGAGCGGCTCTATCGGTCTTGCGAATAACATGTACGGCACGCTTGACGGCAGTGCCGCAGGCGCGCAGTGGCTCGCTATCTATATCGGCGGCAGCACTGCGCCATATTCTATAAGAAAATCGGTCGGCTCGGACTCCTCAAAAAAGGTAGCCGAGACACAGAGCGGCTTTGAAAACATCAAAAGCGGAGAGAGCGTTACGCTCGGAGTCGCAAGCTACGGCGGTATCAACTACTACTATATGAACGGCACGCTTATCACCTCTGCCGAGCAGATAGCGCCAAGCAGTAATCACGGCTATGATAGGGTGGGATTTTTCAGCTACGGCGCGTCCTACGAGGTCAAGAAGATAACCGTTACCGAGCTTGAAGCACCCGAGGAGGAGAAAATGCGTACGCTTACCTTTACTCTCTTTGCAGATTTTCACTACAAGGACGGAATGTATATGTCAACTATCTCCGACCTTGAGTCTATCCTTGCGCGCGCAGACGAGAGCAATTCGGCGTTTATTATGAGCGCAGGCGACTTTTGCAACGATTTCAAGGGCTCGCCCGAGCTTATAGACACCTATCACAACTACCGCCTCAGCGACGGAAGTCTGCTTCCTGCCTACAACGTTTACGGCAACCACGAGCTTGAGACAGAGGGCAACTCAATGTCGAACGTTACCGCAACGCTGACCAACGATGAATACGTAGTGTGGGGAACTGAGGACGGCGAGTTTGACGAGAATATCGGCTACTACTATTTTGAGTTTGACGGCTTCAGAATAGTCTGCCTTGATACTCAGTATTCCTATAACCCCACAACAGAGAAGTGGGAGCACAATCTCCCCGCAAGCTGGGGCGCACCCTCGGGCAATACCAAGAAATGCTCTCTCGGTCCCGATCAGCTCGCATGGCTTGAGGACGTGCTGATGGATGCGGCAGAGAAGGACACGCCTTGTATCGTGGTAGGCCACGACGGTATGTCGGGGCTCTTTGCCACCTCGTCGTCTGATGCCGCGGCGGTCCGCAAGATATTCAAGGCGGCTAACACGGCAAATCCCGGCACTGTGCTTATGTGCATCAACGGCCACCTTCACACAAATAATCAGGGATATAACGACGGCGTGTTCTATCTTGATATGAACACAGTCCGTAACTGCCTCTGGAAGAGTGATGCGAAGGCGCATTATAATTACAGACATACCTTTGAAAAGACGGTATATAACGCGCAAGGCGAGTACGTAAAGACGGTCGAAGCAAAGCTTCACGAGCTTTCTATGGGCGAGAACACCTGGTTTTCGGCAGATCCTCTGAGCGCGGTCATTACTATAAGCTCTGACGGAGTTATCAAAATAGACGGAACTGAGAGCAGTTGGATATACGACATCGTTCCACCCGATCTCAAGGCATCCTGCGAGCCCCGCGTTTCCTCGGGTATCTTCTGGGATTGCGGCACGCGTGGTCATCTTGCCTCTGACGGAGAGGCGCATTGGCAGTATGACGCCGAGAGCCATTGGAATACCTGCCCATCAGAGCTTTGCAACGCTAAATACGACCTTTCGGCGCACACCTTTGACCAAGAGGTAGCGGATGACAAGTATTTTGCCTCTAAGAATAAGAAGGGCGACGTAAGCTATTATAAGTCCTGCGTCTGCGGCTTTGCGGGAAGCGAGACCTTTGTAGTTCCCGCGGCGACCGAGCAGCCGACCGAAACGCAAGCGCCTACCGACGAGCAGAGCGAAACTCTCCCTGATTGTAGCGATACTCCCACGAAGAGCGGCGGTTGTGGCTCCGCTATAGCCACGGGAGCGCTCAGCATCGGCGTGAGTGCAATAGCGGCAAGCGCGGTGCTTAAGAAGAAAAAGGGGAAAGAAGAATAATTTTTGAAAATATCTGATGACTTCGGGAAAATTTTCCGTCATTATAGGTGAGGGCGACCTCAACTAACTCAACAAGGAGGAGGATTTATGAAAAGTAGAGACGTTTCCGTTAACAAAGGCGTGCTTGCTGACGAGCGGATAATAGAACTTTACAACCTTCGCGACGAGAGCGCGATAAGCGCGACTGACAGAAAATATCGAAGCTATCTCTATACTATAGCATTCAATATTCTGAGCAACAACGAGGATAGTGAGGAGTGTCTTAACGACACTTATCTGAAGACTTGGAATTCTATTCCGCCTGCTGTGCCGCGCGTGTTCAAAGCATTTTTGTCAAGAATAACCCGAAATACCGCTATTGATAAGTACGATATGCAGACCGCAGATAAGCGTGTTCCGATAGCGGCGTGCGACGATCTTTCGGATTTCGAGGGCGTGCTACGCGACGGAGGCGATATGCTCTCAGAGCTGGAGACGAGAAAGATAGGAGAGATAATCAACAGTTATCTCAGCGGTGTGTCTGATCGGGATTTTTATATATTTATGAGCAGATACTATTTTTCTGCTCCTCGCGATCAGATAGCTAAGAAGGTAGGAATGAGTCTCTCAAGCTTAGATAGAATACTTACCTCTATGAAGGCTGAGCTTCGCGCTCTCTTGGAAAAAGGGGGTGTGGCGGTATGAGTAAAGACAAATTCATACGCGTGATGAGTGAAATAGATGAGCAACTCGTTGAACGCTACGTTGAGGTGGAGCAAAAGGTACTTTATGGAGCAAAGCGCAGGGCAAAAAGAAAAATGGCTCTGACGATAATTGCAGCTTCACTTGCTGTCGTATTGCTTTGCTCGGCCTTTGCCGCTATGTCTCTTGGCGGAAGAGCACCCGCGTTTATAATTCCGACCTATGATGGCGCCAGATATTCGGCGTCCGATATAGCAACCGTGTTTGACGGCCCTGCCGTTGACTCTGTCAAAACCAACGCGTACGTAAAAGTTGATGCCCCCTCGCTTGACGAGCTTGGCATTATTCCAGTTCCCGAAGAAGAGTATCTTACGACCTACAGAAAGTACGGGGCAGAGAAGATGCTTGATCCTATTGGCTTCTCGCTTGATGCCAAAGGAATAGCAAGCCGCTTTGCAAATGTTTCAGGGAAGAGCATCGGCGAGCCCGATACCGAGTTTGAGAGCGACCGCTATATCGGTAGTCTCTATAGGAGCGAGTGTGAAAACGAGGACTATAGGCTTTCGTTTGTCCAGAATTCTACCGTCTTCAAGGCATTTGTATATCCGCAAATGCAGAAAAACGGCGAGCAGGTCAATTTTCCTCCTATAGTTCTTGACGGTATGACGCTGTCGGTCGATCAGAGACAGAGCGATAGCGAGATAATAGACTCGCTCTCAAAGATAAAGGGAAGTCTTTTTGAAATATTCGGCACTGACTTTTCTGATGCCAAGATCATAAGAGATTACGGTAGCTACAATGAAAACGGCGTGGATTGGATGCATATCTATCTCTACAACGAGAGTGATAACCCGATCAACCCCTACGTTTTGGTGCCGCGTTCCGACTATATACTGATAAGCTTTGATAATTTTCAGAATTTCAGCGGTGATATGGTCAGCGACGGCGTACTTACAAACTGCGACGTTTCTTACGTTGAAAACAGAGTAGACGTGAAAAACTCATACGCAGCAGAGGCAAACGTAAAGCTGATACCGCTTGAGGTAGCCGAGCAGATGCTGTATAACGGGTACGTTTTCGGCGGACATTCCTGCAAGCTCTGTATGGCGGAGCAGGAGGCTATATCCTTTGAGGGCTACGACGCGGTCGGCATAACCTATCTTTCGGGCGACGTCGACGGCTCACTCGTGCTACCGTTCTATACCTTCTATAAGAAGATCGGAAAGTGTAAGAACGGTAACTTCACATACGCGAAGACCTACGTTCCTGCCGTCGAGGTGTCGGGACTTGAAGAATATTTTGATATGCAAGAGGAGGATCACTCCTCGTCGGGAATCTACCAAACCTTTTCATAATAACCAAAAAATAATTTGTATTTTTAAATATTTTTGCTAAATCTCTGTTGATTTTCTACAAATTATATGTTATAATATTGTGTAAAAAATATAGGAGGTTAAAAAATGAAAAAGGTTATTTGCAAGGTTGAGTACGATACCGAAAACGCAACAGTCGTTGAGAAGCGCACCTTTGGTGAGTTCGGCGATCCCGCAGGCTACGAGGAGACGCTTTACGTAACCGAGAACGGCAAGTTCTTCCTTTACACCAACGGCGGCGCAGAGTCTGTATATACCGAGGAAAACATCAAGAGAATGTCTGCCGCAAAAGCTGAAGAGTGGAAAGCACAGGCGTGATCTGCAACATAAAAACCGTCGCATACGCGACGGTTTTTTGTTATTGACAGTATTTTTAAAGTATGATATAATGGTTTTTGATAGAAATAAATCTCAAAGGAGTAAAAATCATGGAACTCAACGAGGCACTTACAAAATTGGCGGCGCTTCAGGCAAAGATGAGCGCTTATTATCACGCGATGTCGCTGATACACTACGACGGAGCGACCACCGCACCTAAGGGAACGGCGCAGAACCGCGCACAGACGCTTGGCGTGCTCAGCGAGGAGACCTACAAGCTCTCAACGGGCGAGGAGACTGTAGCGCTTCTTGAATATCTTGACGCGCACAAGGACGAGCTTGACGAGAAGAGCGCGCGCATGGTATTTCTTATGCTCAAGAGTATTCGCGAGATGCAGAAGATACCGATGGACGAATATATAGCTTATCAGCAGCTGCTCGTCGAGGCTGACGACGTTTGGCACACTGCCAAGGAGACGAGCGATTTTGCGCTTTTCTGTCCGCTTCTTGAGAAGATATTCGACTTTCAGAAGAAAATGGCGGCGTACTGCGCCCCCGAGATGCATCCCTACAACTACTGCCTTAACAAGTACGAGGACGGACTTACGATGGAGAAGTGCGACGAGTTCTTCGCGGCTCTCCGCTCACGTCTCGTGCCGCTGATAAAAAGAATAGGCGAGAGCGAGCAGCTCTCGAATGCTTGTGTCAAGGGCGACTTTGACGAGAGAGAGCAGGAGAAGTTTGCGCTTGAGCTGATGAAAACTATGGGAATAGACCTTGACCATTGCGGTCTTGGTACGACTGAGCATCCCTTTACCACGAGCTTCGGCTCTCACCACGACGTGAGAATTACCACTAATTATTCACGCGAGGATCTCTCGTCCTCGATGTTCAGCGTTATCCACGAGGGTGGACACGCGCTCTACGATATGGGATCTGCCGACGATCTCGCATACACAGTGCTTGACGGCGGCGTTTCGATGGGCATTCACGAGAGCCAGAGCCGATTCTACGAGAATCTTCTCGGCAGAAGCCGCGCATTCGTTGAGCATATCTTCCCGAAGATGCGCGAATGCTTCCCCGAGCAGATGAAGGGATATACCGCAGAGGACGTTTACCGCGCGATAAATCTCGTTACCCCCTCGTTGATACGCACCGAAGCCGACGAGGTTACTTATTGCTTGCACGTTATGGTGCGCTACGAGCTTGAAAAGAGAGTTATCTCGGGCGAGCTTGAGGTCAAGGATCTTCCGAGCGAGTGGAACAGACTTTACTTCGAGTATCTCGGCGTAGAGGTACCTAATGACCGCGAGGGCGTGCTTCAGGATTCTCATTGGTCGGGTGGCGGCATAGGCTATTTCCCGTCGTACGCGCTCGGTAGCGCATACGGCGCACAGCTTCTTCGCAAGATGAAGGAAACGATCGACGTTGACGCTTGCTTGAGAGAGGGCAACTTTGAGCCTATCAACGAGTGGAACAGAGAGCATATTTGGAAGTTTGGCGCGCTCTACAAGCCTGCAGATCTGCTTGAGATGGCACTCGGCGAGAAGTTTGATCCCTTCGTTTACACAGATTATCTTGAAAAGAAATACGGAGAGCTTTACGGACTTTGATCACAACACCACACACAAGAGCATAAGGAGGCTGCTATGAAGAAAATTATTGCTATAATTATCTGTATGATCCTTTGCACCTTTGTATTTGTCGGATGCCATTCAGAAGAGCCGCAAAACGTTGACGGTACCGAGAAGGCTACCGTCGATCCTGCGAGCGTAAAAGAGAGAGTCTATATATCCTCGGGAGAAAATACTATCGAGGCTCAAAAGCTGTTTGCCTGGGATAACAGCGACGGTCTTGCAGCCGACGGATTGGGCTACGAGGAGGTGTTTTTCTACAGCGAGGAAGAATTGGCGGCTATCCCAACGCTTTATTTTGCGGGGGAGATAAGCGCGAAGCTTTCGGAGGACGCGTTAGAGGTGACTTCGATCTCGGAGGATAATCTGTATATGATAAATACAGAGGAGAGGTCGAGAAGCAGTATAACTTATAAGGAGATCTCGGAGCTCGGTGAGGGCGTCTATTATTTCTATATAGGAACGGCGGCGAGATTTTCGGAGGATTGCTCCAGAGGCTATCATCACGTTTTCAAGCTTATCATTGAATAAAAAACGAAAGTAAGGAGGCTGCTATGAAGAAAATTATTATTACTATCATCTGTCTTGCCCTTTGCACACTCGTGCTTGTCGCTTGCGATAGCGAAAATAACGTTAATAATGAGATCTCTAAGTACACGGGTAACGGCTCGTTACACGTTGTATCAAAAAATGAAGTATCTAATATGCCTGATCTGGGCCATACACTCGACCATACCGCTTTTGTGATCTCGGGAGAGGAGAAGATAACCCCCAAGCAATTTCCGGGGGCGGTGAACGTAACCGTAGAATTAGATGGAGGAATTGGCAAGGTATATCAGGCTTGTGGCAGTTACGGTTGGACTGAGGTGAATTCTTATACTGAGGATCAGCTGCAGGCGCTTCCGTCTATTACGCTTCACGGTGAGCTGAAGGTAGAGCTTGCGGAGTACGCAACTCTTAAGGGAGTTACGGTTATGAAGATCGGCAGGGAAGGAAAGACTGACGAGCAGACCACGCTTGAGGCGCTCTCTGAGCTTGAAAGCGGTGAGTATTATATCGCCCTTGATACTCAGAGCGAGTCGGACGGCAGAATAGAGGACTGCGGACACGTTTTCAGACTTATAGTTGAATAACGTAATAACCCCGCCACTTTTGGCGGGGTTGTTGATTTATTGGCATCTTTTTGGCAGAGCCGTGGCGTTGATGAGATCTTCAAAGATTCGGTCGTCGTCAAAATAGAGCATTGCGCCCTCTATGTGAAGCACTCTCAGCGATGCGTAATTGTACTCCGAAAGCGGTCTGTCGAGCGCGTCGTTCGTGTGGGCGCAGACGAGAACGTCATCATCTCGAAAGTCGCTTATTATCAGCGTGTGATAAAACTCACCGTCGGCATTAGCAAGCTGTATCACGTCGCCAATGTCTATGCGGCGCGCCGTTCTCGCGTCGGTCGCGTATGGACCGTAGCCTTGATTTGCTCTTGCAAAATCGGGCGCGGCGGTCAAAAAATTATATAACTCGTCAACTCCGCTCCAGGCAGGCGCGCGGTCGCTCGGTGAGATATAGTACCAACCGAAAGTATCGGTATAATTCATAATTCCACAGCCTGCGAGGATGCACTGCGAGACGAAGCTCGTGCAGTCTCCCCCCTGACCTGCAAAATTGACAAAGAGAGGGTTTCTGGAAAGCGCCCAACGGCGAGCATATTCAACGGCGCGGCGGCGATCGTAGGGAACAGGTAAGAGCATATTCTGCCTCCATATAGCTTATTTGCTAAAGTATATGCGGCACGCGGGGAAGAAAGACAAAAAATATCTCTTTTCAGAAATAAAAGTGCTAAAATCATTGACATTTCGGGCGAAAAGTGGTATAATTAAGATGTTGAGGCGCTGACGGAAATGTGAATTGACACAGTGCGCCAAAACAAAAAGGCAGTTGCCTTTTGATAGCCGACCGTCTGGGCAGCTCCGATATATCGGGGGTGCTCTGTTTTTTTATAAGCAGAGCCCTTTTCGGAGATAATTTTTGCAAAGGAAAGGTTAGGGTAATTTTATGAAGTTTGAGGCATGGAACGGATTTGTAAGCGGCGATTGGCAGGAGCATATCAACGTTCGCGATTTCATCAACAAAAACTATACCGCCTATACGGGAGATGCGAGCTTTCTCGCAGGTGCTACCGAGAGGACGGTTGCGCTCAACACTCGCTTAAAAGAGCTTCAGGCGATAGAGCGTGAGCGCGGAGGTGTTCTTTCTATCGACACGAGCACGGTCTCCTCGCTTTGCAACTATGCGGCAGGCTATATTGATAAGGATAAGGAAATAATCGTGGGACTTCAGACCGACGAGCCGCTTAAGAGAGGAGTAAATCCCTTTGGCGGTATCCGTATGGCGAGAAACGCATGCGAGGCTTACGGCTACAAGCTATCTGACAAGATAGAGGAATACTTTACCTACCGCACCACTCACAACGACGGAGTTTTCCGCGTTTACACAGATGAGATGAAGGCGGCAAGGCATTGCGGACTTCTCACGGGACTTCCCGACGCCTACGGACGAGGAAGAATAATAGGCGACTACCGCAGGATCGCGCTTTACGGTGTGGACTGCCTTATCGAGCAAAAGATTGCAGATAAGAAGGCTGTCGGAGAGCGAGTTATGGACGCTGAGACTATAAAGCTGCTTGAGGAGCTTTACAGCCAGATAGATTTTCTTAAGAAGCTTAAGAAGATGGCAGGGCTTTACGGCATAGACATAAGTCTCCCCGCAACTAACGCTCGCGAGGCGGTGCAGTGGACATATTTCGGCTACCTCGCCGCAAATAAGGAGCAGAACGGCGCGGCTATGTCGTTTGGCAGATGCTCTACCTTCTTTGATATTTACATTGAGCGAGATATGAAGGCAGGACTTCTTGACGAGGTAGGAGCGCAGGAGATCATAGACGATCTCGTTATCAAGCTTCGCGCGGCGCGTCATCTCCGTCCGCCTGAGTACAACGAGCTTTTCGGCGGAGATCCGATGTGGATAACCGAGAGCGTTGGCGGTATGGGAGAAAACCACCGCACGCTCGTAACCAAGAGCTCATTCAGAATGCTCAACACGCTCTACACGCTTGGCGAGGCTCCCGAGCCTAACCTTACTGTGCTTTGGAGCAATCAGCTTCCCACGGGATTTAAGCGCTTCTGCGCAAAGCTTTCGGTCGATACCGATTCTATACAGTACGAGAACGACGATCTTATGCGCATCTCCTACGGCGACGATTACGCTATCGCTTGCTGTGTGTCTGCGATGAAGGTCGGTAAGCAGATGCAGTTCTTCGGTGCGAGAACAAACCTTGCAAAGCTTCTGCTTCTCGCCCTCAACGGCGGTGTTGACAATATGTACGGCACTCGTCTTGGTCCTCAGGAAGAACCCGTGGCAGACGAGGTGCTTGACTATACCAAGGTCAAGGCTCGCTTTGACAGATACCTTTCGTGGCTCTGCCGACTTTACGTCAACACTATGAACTGCATTCACTATATGCACGATAAATACGCCTACGAAAAGACGCAGATGGCACTTCACGATACCGACGTAGATAGGCTTATGGCGTTTGGCGTGGCTGGACTTTCGGTCATCACCGACTCGCTCTCGGCTATCAAATATGCCGAGGTGCGCCCCGTGCGCGACGAGAACGGAATCATAGTTTACTTTATAACCACGGGAGATTTCCCGAAGTTTGGCAACGACGATGACAGAGTTGACGAGATAGCGCAGGACCTTCTTCGCGACGTTATCGGCGAGCTGAAGAAAACACCCGCATACAGAGGAGCTAAGCACACTCTTTCTGTGCTTACCATAACCTCTAACGTGGTCTATGGCAAGAAAACAGGAGCGACACCTGACGGTAGGCGCGCGGGCGAGCCCTTTGCACCGGGTGCAAATCCTATGCACAACCGTGAGGAAAACGGCGCGCTTGCATCGCTCAACTCGGTCTCAAAGCTTCCGTACATCTATGCGAGAGACGGTATATCCAACACCTTCTCAATAGTTCCCGAGGCGCTCGGAAAGACTGCTGACGAAAGAGTGGATAACCTCGTTTCTATCATAGACGGATATTTTGCTAACAACGCGCATCACCTCAACGTAAACGTGATGAACCGCGAGCTTTTGATGAAGGCGTATGAAAATCCCGAGGAATATCCCAACCTTACCATAAGAGTTTCGGGATATGCCGTAAACTTCTGCAAGCTCTCGCGCGAGCAGCAGAGAGAGGTTATTATGCGCACCTTCCACGATAGGATGTAATTATGCAAGGAAAGATACATTCCTTTCAGAGCCTTGGCACAGTTGACGGACCGGGAGTTCGTGCCGTGGTGTTTATGCAGGGCTGTCCTTTGCGCTGTGTGTGCTGTCATAATCCTGACACGTGGGATACAGACGGCGGCAAGCTTGTGAGCGCCGAGGAGATGTTCCGTAAGATACAAAGGCTTCGTGCCTATTTCGGCAAGGATGGTGGAGTTACCGTTTCGGGCGGAGAGCCGCTCTTGCAGGCAGACTTTGTCGCAGAGCTTTTCAGCCTCTGCCGCGCGGACGGGATAAACTGCGCCCTTGATACCAGTGGCTGCATATACAACGAAAGCGTTGAGAGGCTTCTCTCTCTTACCGACCTCGTGCTTCTCGATTACAAATATACGAATGACGAGGATTATAAAAAATATACGGGAATGTCAAGGCAGAGCGCCGATGCTTTTTTAGGACGCCTGTCGGCACTTGACAAGCGCGTCTGGATAAGACAGGTGATAATTCCCACGCTCAATGACAGCGAGGAATCGGTGAGCCGTCTCTATGCGCTTAAAGAGAGATATTCTTGTATAGAAAAGATAGAGCTTTTGCCGTTCCGCAAGCTCTGTATTGAAAAATATCGCACGCTTGGGATGAGCTTTCCACTTGAGGATATACCCGAGGCGAGCGAGGAGCTTATAGAAAGGCTCAAAAAATACTGAAAACGAAAGGAGATAGAAAATGAGGATACTTCATACAGGAGACCTTCATCTTGACAGCCCATTCTGTGCTTACGGAAAGAAGGATGCCGAAAAGCAGAGAGAAGCGGGAAGAGAGCTTTTGCGCCGCATATTTGAATGCGCAGAGGATGAGGGCTGTGAGATGATACTCATTGCGGGCGACCTTTTTGACAGCCGCTTCGTAACACCTGAGAGCGCAGAGCTTTTCTGCAGTCTTGTGGAGAATTGCGGTATCCCCGTAGTGCTATCTCCGGGAAATCACGATTATTATACCGAAAATTGCTTTTATTCAAAGATACGCTCACGGCTTGGTGATAGATTTACGGTGTTTACCTCGCCCGAGCTTCAGGCGCTTGACTTTGACGACCTCAAGGTCAGAGTTTACGGCTATGCCTTTACCTCTATGACTTTGCTGCAAAGTCCGCTCTCGGATGCGGTGATCCCCGAGGATAACGGCTATATCAAGCTTCTTTGCGCGCATGCCGACCTCGCTTCGCCTGTATCCCGCTACGCGCCCGTAACACTCTCTGAGATAGAGCGCATCGGCTTTGACTATGCGGCGCTCGGACACATACACAACCGAGCAGAGAAAGAGGACCGAGACGGACGGGTTCGCTATTGCGGATTTGCCGAGGGCAGAAGCTTTGACGAGCTCGGTGTGGGCGGCGTATGGCTGATAGACCTTGACGGCGACAAATGTGAGGTAAGCAGAAAGCTGATCTCCTCAAGAGCGTTTTATATCTGCGAGCTTGACGTCAGCGATATAAATACTAATTCTGCTCTTGTAGATGCTCTTTGTAATATTGCTTCTGCTTATGCAGGCTCGGGCGGTGCGCATATTCGCATAAGCCTTTGCGGCAGAGCAGAGGAGCAGACTGTAAATCACGCTGTGATCTCTATACCTAAGGTGATAGCAGATAGCGGTGCTGAATATATCGAGATAATTGACGATACTATGCCTGCTATTGACGGTGAGTATCTTGCGCGCGATACCACACTCAGAGGGGAGCTTTACAGAACGCTTCTGCCAAAGCTCAGCTCAGAAGACGGAAATGAGCGCAAGCTTGCGGCAAGAGCGCTAAGAATAGGACTTGCGGCAATAGACGGCAAGAATATTTTCGGTGTGTCCGAGTAAGGAGAGAAATATGAAGATAATTCAACTTAACGTCTCCGAATTCGGATGTATGAAGGATAGAAAAATAGAGCCCGAGGGTGCGCTCAATATCATCTACGGTGAGAACGAGTCGGGGAAAAGCACTCTCTTGCTTTTTATAAAATTTATGCTCTACGGACTGACACGCCGCTCTGCGACAAACAGTGAGCGTGAGAGGTCGGTCAGCTGGAGCGGACACCGCGCCGCAGGAAGCATGACCTTTTCTCACGGCGGCAAGACCTACCGTATAGAGCGAAGCTTCAACGAGACAGGCAGGGCGGGAAGCGAAAAGCTGACGGTTCTTTGCCTTGACGACGGCAGAGAGATAGACACCGATAAAGCGCCGGGTGAGTATTTTTTCGGAGTACCCAGAGAGGTGTTTGAGAGTACTGCCTGTGTAGGACAGATGCGCTCATCCGAGATAAACGGCGACAAGCTGGCGTATGGAATTGAAAATATGCTCAGCGCGGCGGACGAATCTGTAGATACCTCGCGGATACTTAAGTCGCTTGATTCTGTCCGCGTGAGCTACAGACACAAGAATAAGACGGGCGGAAGCCTTTATGATGACGAGCAGAAAATGATCGCGCTCCGTCAGCGTATTGAGCGTGCGCACGAGTCCTCTCAGAATCTTGCCGAGACCGAGCGAAAGATTGATTCCGCAAGAAGTCTATATACTGTCGCAAAGGCTGATTTTGAAAAGAAGGATAACTTGCTTGGCGAGCTTAATAAGGTCAATACCGTCAAGCGCTTTGACGCTCTTCTTGAGAATGAGAAGCTCAAGAGAGATATTGAGAGAAAGATAGAGCAGAAGGATGCCGATATGAAAAAGGGCGACTTCCTGCCCGACCGAAATCATACCGCAGAGCTTAAAGTCGTTGCGCGCGCCTATTCCGAGGCTGAGAAGAGCTATAAGGAGAGACGGGCAGAATACGAGAGTCAGAGCAAAAATACCTGCGACGCTCAGCTTGTTTCACTTGGAGAGAAGCTTGAGGCGGCAGGCGGTAAGGCGGCTGTGCTTTTTGAGATAGAAAAACAGACGGCAAAGGCAAAGGCGGCGAAATCCCGTGCGGTGATACTGCTATTGGTAGGTGTTCTCGCCGCTGTTGCGGGTGGTGTTTCTGCGGCACTGGGCTACTTTGTTGGTTTGTCTGCATTAGCGCTTCTGCCTGTGTCGATAGTGGTCGCTGTCTGCTCGTTCAAGGGAGCAGGCAAATGTAAAGCGCGTATGGAGAGCATAGCGGCAGAATATTGTGCCGTTTCTTCCGAGCTTGAAGCAAAGCTTGACACTATAGCCGCAGAGCTTATTGCCTATAGGCAGATAATGACCGCACAGGCAAGGCTTGAGGCTGAGCTGGTCGAATCCGAGAGAAGCTTTGACGAGAAGAAGCAAGCGCTTTTTGATATCCTTAGCAAAACCTCAGACGGAGCAACTGCGACGGTAGAGGCAGCCGCGTCTGAATATAAACGGATAGAGAGCTATATTGCGGAGCGAGAGAGCTTCTCAAACGACGCGCAGGCGCTCGGAAGATTGATAAGGACAGAACGCGAGGCGCTCAGTCATTACGACGAGGAAGCTCTCCGCGCAAGCGTAAGCGTTGATCCTTCCGAGGTAACCCCAAAAATGATAGCCGAGGCAGAGCGCGAGCGCAGCTTCCTTGGAGAAAAGGCGCGCAAGCTTGCGGATAGGATATCCGCGCTTGAGAACGAGAGAATGATGCTCCGCGCTAACGTTGAGGATCCGCTTCCTCTTGCCGACGAGCTCTCAGAGCTTGAGGAAAAGCATGGTAGAGATCAGGACTTTTACGATGCGCTTACACTCGCGATGGAGTCTATAGAGCAGGCGTCAAGCGTTCTTCGCGGAAGCGTTACGCCCGTAATTTCGCAGAAAGCGGGCGAGATACTTGATAAGCTCTCAGACGGAAAATATTCGGTTCTGAGAACTAACAGCACTCTCGGATTTTCGCTTGACAGAGACGGATACGGCATCAAATCAGAGTCGCTCAGCGCGGGCACTAAGGATGCGGCTTATCTTGCTCTACGCCTTGCTCTGTTTATGAGGATATTCGGAAACGAGCTTCCGCCGCTCGTGCTTGACGAATCGCTTTGTCAGCTTGACGAGAAGAGAGCAGAGAGGATGCTCGCTCTCCTTGGCGGATTGGGAAGCGAGGGAATACAAACGCTTCTCTTCAGCTCGCATAAGCGTGAAGAGCAGATATGTGATTCCGTAGGTATTCAATATCACGCTATCCGTCTTTAATTGTTTGGCGAAATTTAACAAAACAAAAAGCGAAATTTTGTTGAGTTTGCCTTTGGAAAAAAGGCAAAAAATATGGTAAAATATATATAGCAGTTAACTTGTATGGGTTTTTCAAAAAAAGGAGGAACTATGTTCGCAATTGGAGCTTACGTCAGCTATCGTTCGGAAGGAGTTTGTGTAATTTCAGATATTCGCACAGAGGCATTCAACTCTTTGGGCAAAAGCGAGGAGTACTATATCCTTGCGCCGCTGAAGGACATGAATTCGGTATTGTACGTGCCTGTAAACAACGAGATACTGACCTCTAAGATGCAGCCGTTGCTTTCCGCAGACGAGATATGCGCACTTGCTGATGAGCTTCGCGGTGAGCTTCTTGATTGGATAGACGAGAGCCGCGCGAGAAACGCCGCTCTTCGAGAGATACTTTCAGGCGGAGACAGACGCGAGCTGATAGTTCTTGTAAACACGATACTTGATAGGATCGCTCGCTCGGAGGAGATCGGCAGAAAGATAACCGCCGGCGACGAGAATACACTTAAGAGAGCAAAGAGAATGCTTCTTGACGAGTTTTCCGCTACGACCGATCTTGCGACCGATGAGGAGCTGATGGGTGTTCTTGCGGGTACACACAGATGTAATCCCCGTGCTGTAGGGGCGTTGAAATAAGTGAAAAATGCGCTTGTAACGATAACCGTTACAAGCGCATTTTTATCATAACAGAACTATTCTTTTTTTGCTTTTTTCTTTTTAATCGCCTCTAAGGCGTGGAGAGTCATTCCTACGGCGATAGATGCAAGGCTGAGACCGAGCGCTATACCGAGCACGGTCTGTCCCGTAACCTTGAGAGAATTGAGAGAGCCCTCAAAGTTCATCGAGAGAAGATGGAACATAGAATAGTAGAGCGCACTTCCGGGAACTATCGGGATAGCGCAAGGGAAAAGGAAGAGAACCGTGGGGGCGCGGAAAACACGGGCGCTGACCTCGGAGAATATCGCCATAAATAGTGCCGCGATAAACGAGGCGAGAAGCACGTTTGCGCCAAGATATACCGAAAGCTCGTAGGCGATGTAGGTTAACAGACCGCCGAGCGCCGCCACAGGCAAACGCGAGGGAGCGAGCTTGAATATCAGCGCAAAGCCGACAGTACCTGCAATAGAGCTTATCAGTCCTGCAATAATTCTTCCTATCTCACCAAAGGGCAGACCTGTGGGAGCGGCAGGGCAGTATTTTCCAAGCATAAGGATCGCTATGGCGTAGCCTATAGCTATTATTACCGCGGTAATACAAGCCTGAACGACCTTGAGAGTTCCTGAGAGCGTGTCGCCGCCAAGCAGGTCTCGCATAGCGTTACCGAGGGAAAGTCCTGGGATAAGCAGCATTATAGTGCCGATAGCCACCATGTCCATGCTCTCACCCACTCCTATTATAACGAGAACGCAGGAGAGCACTCCTCCAATAAAGGAGAGAAGCAGAGTCTTTGTTATGTCGTTGAAGTATTCGTTATGTATCCTGTCGAGAAGCGCGACTATCACGCCAATAAGACCTGCCGCAATAAAATCACGTATCGAGCCACCGAAGAATACCGCAAATCCGCCTGCCGCAAAGATATGACCGATAACTGTAAGCAGAAAGGGATATTTGCGCTTTTTCTTTATCTCTCTTATCTCGGCGTCAACTATATCGAAATCAGGAGTTTCTACGCATATGCGGCGCGAGAGAGCGTTATAACGCTCAAGGCATAGCAAATGGTTTGATATGTTTGTTATACGGCGGTTTTGCGAGGAATAGCTTCCGTCGCTCATACGGATAGCGGCAACGATCAGGCAATTTATAGAGAAGACCTCCGCGTGAGCCGCGCCGTACGCCTTGCATATTTTTTCGATGGTGATCTCAACGCGTCTCACCTCCGCGCCGCTCTTGAGCAATCCCTCGCCGATATCAAGCGCGATTCGCAGGATATTGTCGGCTCGGCTGTCAGAGTTTACGGTAGGGGTCATGAGCGCCAATTTTTCAAATTTCGTCAAATTAAGATCTCCTTTGTCAGTCTTGCGCGTCATTAGCGCTTTCACTCTTGTTTTTTTTGAAAAGAGAACGGATATCAAAGTTCAGGGCAAAGCCGAAAAGCTTATTGTCCGAGTGCTTTTCCAAAACGTTCCAGATAAGCCTTGTAAGGAAGAAGGCTATCCCCGCCGCCACAGAGCCTACGATAAACGCCGCGAGGACGTCTGAGGGATAGTGAACGACGAGATAATTTCTTGAAAAGCCCATAATTATAGCGTAGAACGCCGTAGGTGCAACTATCCATTTATACTTCTTGAAGAAGCAGAGGCAGATGGCGAGCATAGGCGCTACCGCCGCTGTTGTGTGTCCCGAGGGGAAAGAAAATTCACTCTCAAGATGCGCGCCTGCGAATTGCCACCACTCATTGAATGCTTCAACTCCCGAAGCATAAGGGCGAGGACGGGCAACTATATTCTTGATTGCCACGTTTGTAAATAGAGCGCCAACGCCGACTGCGAGTATCATACACACTCCGCACTTTCTCGTCTTGGGGAAAAGCAGAAGTATAAACGCGAGAGCGAAGCTGAAATATCCGTTGTCGCCGATAAAGGCGAGGAACTCCATTATAGGTCCGAATATTCCGCCCGCAGTCTCTGCGAGCGTGTGGCAGAACTGAAGTATAGCGTAGTCAAAGCCGAAGAAGGCTTCATTTATCCAATTAGCTATCATTTTTATCTCCAAAAATTTTATTTGGCTACGTCTTTATTTTTTCTTGCTTTAATATCCTATCACAAAGCAAGCAAAAAGTCAATAACTATAATAAAAAATGAAATTCGATTTTTTGCTACTTGACACGGGCGGCGGAGAGTGATATAATTTTAAAAAAACCAAGGAGGTTTATTATGGCAAAATTACAGGCACACAGAGGCGTCAGCTCGGAGTATCCCGAGAACACAATGGCGGCGTTCAGAGCTTCGGTCAACGAGGGCTACGATTATATAGAATTTGATCCCAAATACACATCCGACGGAGAGATAGTGATACTTCACGATCACACGCTTGACCGTACCGCGAGAAAGTCCGACGGAAGCCGCGTAGAGAAGGGAACTGATATACGAAGCATAACGCTCGAAGAGGCGAGATCCTATGATTACGGTCTTTGGTTCTCAGAGGATTTCAGGGGAGAGCAGATACCTCTCCTTACCGACCTTCTCGACTATGCGCGCGAGAGCGGAATTCCTGTAAAGATAGATAACGTGTGGGAGACCTTCCCCGAGGAGATAAGAGCAAAGCTCTTTGATATCGTGGCAAGCTACGGTGAGAGCATACACGTAGGATTTACCTGCGCGAGACTTGATACTATGGCAGCTGCGGCAAAGCGCTTCCCCTATGCCGACATACATTATGACGGCGGAGATCTCTCGGCAGAGCGACTTGACGAGGTGGCAAAGATAGCTCGTGGACATCACCTTTACGTTTGGGTGTGCTACGATTGCGAGATGACCTCGTGGTTTAAGGGAACTAAAGCAACTCCCGACGTTTGCCGCTTTGTCCGTCAGTACGGAGAGCTTGGCGTGTGGATAATTTCAACGCGCGAGGAGCTTGAGGTAGCGGTGCGCGAGCTTGACGCCGAGATAATCGAGACCACGGGACATATCAAGCCCGAATGGATAGCAGAGATAAAGTAAAGCAAAAGGCTGACTCAAAAGCGTGATGTTCTTATCGGAGAAATACGAAACATTTACCTAACACCACACGGTAGGGGCGAACTGTGTTCGCCCGCGGGAGACCGCAGGTCTCCCCTACG
>CALCTA010000167.1 GCA_937893945.1 uncultured Clostridia bacterium
GCTCGAACCTATGACCCTCTGCTTGTAAGGCAGATGCTCTCCCAGCTGAGCTATGCTCCCATTTTTGCTTGTCTTGCGACAGCTTTATTATTATAGCACAGTCATTTCGCTTTGTCAATACCTTTTTTTATTTTTTTTAAAAATTTTCATCGCTCTATTTTTGCTTATAATTTCATTCAGCTATTGCTTTTTTTGTTGTTTGGTGATATAATATAAGGTGATGTAATTTTTGATTTTACCGTATTTTGCGGAGGCTATATGAAAGATTTTAAGCTTGAATTTTCCCTGCCGATCGAGGCGCTCGAGGAAAAAAAGCTCTCCTCTACCTCTATATTTGACGGCAAGGTCCTTCACGTAAGACTTGACGAGATCACGCTCCCAAACGGCAAGGGCGCTATCCGTGAATACTGCCACCACAACGGCGCGGTCTGCGTTATTCCGATCTGCGACAACGGCGACGTCCTCTGTGTAAGGCAATTTCGCTATCCCTTTGGCGAGCCTCTTATTGAGATCCCCGCGGGCAAGCTTGACTCTCCCGACGAGAACCCCGACGATGCGGTCCGCAGAGAGCTTCGCGAGGAGACGGGAGCGGTCAGCTCTAAGATAACATATCTCGGACAGTACTACGGCTCTCCTGCAATACTCGACGAGCGCATACACATGTATATGGCTGAGGAGCTTTCCTTCGGAGATACGGATTTTGACGAGGACGAGTTTCTTGAGCCGCTCAGAATTCCGCTTGAGGCTCTCGTGCAGATGGTGCTTGAGGGCAAGATAAGAGACGGGAAAACTCAGATAGCGGCGCTTCGCGCTTATATGATGCTTAAGCAAAGGCAGGATGCCGAATGCTGATATTTACAGTCATCCTTCTCGTCTTAGTCATTCTTGCGGTAAGCTATGTTTTCATGGTAATGCCGAGAGTTACCGACGGAGCGGATATGGATCTGCAGAGCGCAGACTACGCGCACCGCGGACTTCACGGCGGCGCTCTGCCTGAGAACTCACTCCCCGCATTCGTAGCGGCAAGAGACCTCGGCTATGGAATAGAGCTTGATCTGCGAATGTCTGCCGACGGCGAGATATTCGTATTCCACGATGATTCTCTGCTCCGTATGTGCGGTGTGAACAAGAGCATATCGTCTATGAAGGCGGCAGAAGTTAAATCTCTCTTTCTTTTGGGAACAAACAACCGTATTCCCACGCTCAAGGAAGTGCTTTCGCTTATTGACGGTCAGGTGCCTATCCTTATCGAGATAAAGCCCGACGTCAACACCCCCTCACTTTGCAAAAAGCTCTGTCTTATTATGGACGGCTACGGCGGCGCGTTCGCGGTAGAGTCCTGCGACCCTGCCGTGCTGATATTCTTCCGTAAATACCGTCCTCGCTACGCAAGGGGACAGCTTGTTGCGAAATTCACGAAAAAGGATGCCGCTAAGGACGCGAGGATACCGAACAACCGCTTTAAGCTGTTTGCTCTTACTCATCTTTTCACAAACGTGGCTACCCGTCCCGATTTTATAGCCATTGACGGAAGGCTCTTGCGCGAGCCCGCGTTTCTGCTCTCAACAAAGCTTTTCAAGCGCATTGGATTCGTTTGGACGGTACGTACCAAGCGGCAGTACGAGCTTTGCAGAAATCAAGGATTGTACACTATATTTGAAAACATAAAACCCTAAAGTAAAGGAAAAATATATTATGAAAAAAGCATTTACCGGTGCAGATATCCTGCTCCCCGATTTCAACAAGGTTTCGGCAGAAAAGTGGGCGGTCATCGCCTGCGACCAGTTCACGAGCGAGCCTCATTACTGGGAGAGTGCCGACAAGGTAGTTGGAGACGCGCCCTCTACGCTCAGAGTAATTCTCCCCGAGGTGTATCTCAATGAGACCGAGCAGCGTATTCCCGTTATCAACTCTACTATGGAGGTCTATCTTAAGGATATCCTCTGCGAGCATCCCGACTCTATGATATACGTCGAGAGAGTACAGTCGGACGGAAGCGTGCGCCGCGGAATAGTTATGGCAGTAGACCTTGAGTGCTACGATTTCAGAAAGGGCGCTGACTCGCTCATCCGCGCGACAGAGGCGACGGTTATCGAGCGTATTCCACCGAGAGTAGCGATAAGACGCGACGCAAAGATAGAGCTTCCCCACGTTATGCTTCTGATAGACGACCCCGAGCGCACAGTTATCGAGCCTCTTTCGGCAGAAAACTGCCCTGCTGTTGCCTACGACACAGAGCTTATGCTTGGCGGCGGTCATATCACGGGAAGATTTCTTAGTGAGAGTGCAAAAGCATCGGTAGCATCCGCACTTGACGCGCTTATCACCCCCGAGGCTATGCAGAAGCGCTACAAAGACGCCTCTCTTTCTCCCCTGCTCTTCGCTGTAGGCGACGGAAATCACTCTCTCGCTACCGCAAAGACTATATACGAGGAGCTTAAGGCTACTATCGGCGAGGAACAGGCATCCGAGCATCCCGCACGCTACGCCTTGATAGAGGTAGTCAATATTCACGACGATGCTCTCAAGTTTGAGCCTATATACAGAGTTGTGTTCGGAGTTGATCCTGACGATCTCATCTCGGAGCTGAAGGTGTATGCAGAAGCTCTCAACGGCTCGGCTGAGGCGCAGAGCCTTGAATATATAACCGCCAAAGAGAGCGGCAACATCAGCTTTTCTCACCCCGATAAGCAGTTGACCGTCGGCACGCTTCAGGACTTTATTGACGGCTATTTAAAGAATCACCCCGAAGCTGAGGTGGATTATATTCACGGTGAGAACTCTGTAAAGAGCCTTGTCTCAGACACCTCTGTCGGATTCATCTTCTCGGGAATGAGCAAATCCGAGCTTTTCAAGACCGTAATATACGACGGTGCGCTCCCTCGCAAGACCTTCTCTATGGGACACGCGGAGGACAAGAGATACTATCTTGAGTGCCGAAGGATCACCAAATAAATCAAACATTGGAGAAGTGCTATGAGTGATAATTGGGAAATACTTCGCGGAGAATGCGAGAGCTGTACGGGCTGCGAGCTTCATAAAACGCGTACTAACTGTGTTTTCGGAACAGGCAACGAGCAAGCCGACCTACTTTTTGTAGGAGAAGCGCCCGGAGACAACGAGGACAAGACGGGTATTCCTTTCGTGGGAAGAGCCGGCAAGCTTCTCGATCAATATCTTTATGCCGTTGATATTCCGCGAGAGAGCGTATATATAGCCAATATTCTCAAGTGCCGTCCGCCCAAGAACCGCGATCCTCTTCCCGCCGAGGAGGATGCTTGTATGGATTTCTTGCGTCGGCAGGTAAAGCTTATCAATCCAAAGATAATCGTCTGTCTTGGCAGAATATCCGCAATGCGACTTATCCGCCCCGACTACAAAATAACCAAGGAGCACGGCGAGTGGGTGCAAAAGGGCAACTTCCTTATCACCGCCGTTTATCACCCCGCCCTTCTCTTACGCGATCCAAGGCGTAAAGAAGAGATGCTTGAGGATATGAAAAAGATAAAGAAAAAGCTTGACGAATTAAACTAAGCTACTCAGAAAGGATATACAAAAATGGATTTCTCCGCATTCCTCAACACAGTCATTACAATGTTCGTAATACTCATCGTCGGATTCGTGTTGGGAAAAACAAACGTAATAGACTCCACCGCTTCAAAAAAGCTCTCAAAGCTTATAGTAACCGTGGCTCAGCCTGCGCTTATTATAAATTCTATCATCAGCAGCCCTTATTCCCCCGCAAACCTCAAGCTCGCGGCTATCAGCCTGATCATCGCCTTCGCGATGCACTTTATCATGGCACTGATCTCGTTTGTTGCGTGCTTGAAGCTCAAGGAAGCAAACGAGCGCAAGATAACCGAATTTGCTATGGTATTCGGCAATATCGGATTTCTCGGTATTCCCGTCCTTGGCTCTCTCTTCCCCGAGAACGGAGCTTTCGTAGCGTCATTCTTCGTGGTAAGCTTTAATATCCTGCTTTGGATAATCGGTCTTGGAATAATCGCGCGCGGTCGCGAGGATATCAAGATGAACGTCAAAAAGGTGCTGATAAACAAAGGAACTGTCCCAAGCCTTATCGGATTTGTTGTGTTCCTCATTCCTGCGGTTTTCCCACAGTTTGCGCTCCCCGTTTTCGTTACTAAGAGCGTTTCTTATATCGCGTCTCTCTGCACACCCGTTTCTATGCTTATCATCGGCGCGCTTCTCGCTCCCCGCAGCATGAAAAATATTTTTGGCTCGGGAAAGGTATATTATCTATGTCTTTTCAAGCTTATAATTATCCCCCTTATCTTCTGCTTTACGCTCAAGCTTCTCGGATTTTCAGACTTCTGGGTGCTTTTCGTTACGGCAGTTTCCGCAATGCCCGCGGCAAGCTCAACGAGTATGTTCGCCGAGCTTTACGACACCGCTCCCGGATTTTCCGCGCAGGGCGTCGGCACATCTACCCTACTGTCTATCGGCACTATGCCGCTGATAATCTTTATTGCCAGCAAGGTAGTAGAGTGGGATATCGGACTTTTTAATATCCCGATATAAATTTTTATAAAAATTCATTTTTTTGAGCAAAAAGCCTTGACAAAGAGACTTTCAAGTGCTAAAATTACTTTATCAAGCTAAAGGAGACAGTAAAAATGAGCCGTTACTTCGCTAACAATTTCTTTTACCTTTATTTTTATTACTATTGCGGTAATAACTGATAAAGGTGTTTTGTTGCGAGCTTCGGAATTTTTGCCGATCTTCAGGGTTTAATTTATGTAATTAGAGCCTCTCGATGCCAAGCACCGAGAGGCTTTTTGTTTGGATCTGTATCATTCTATCTGCCCTCGGTGCTATCGTAAAGGTTCAACTTCCAAACAAAAAACAAAAGGAGAATTTATCATGATCGCAGTACTCAAACAAGGAACAAACGAAAAGCAGATACAGAGCCTTACCTCTTGGCTCAAAGCTCAAGGCTTGGACGTCCACATTTCAGAGGGCAGTCAGCACACAGTCATCGGACTTATCGGCGATACGAGCAAGATAGACGCAGAGCTGCTTGAGAGCCTTGACATCGTTGACAGTGTCAAGCGCATAAGCGAGCCCTTCAAGAGCGCAAACAGAAAGTTCCACCCTGATGACACAGTAATAAAGGTTGGGGATACCTCTGTCGGCGGCGATATCTTTACGCTTATAGCAGGTCCCTGCTCTGTTGAGAGCATGGAGCAGGTAGGAGAGATAGCAAGATCGGTAAAGGCATCGGGAGCTACGATGCTTCGCGGAGGAGCATTCAAGCCTCGCACATCTCCCTACGATTTTCAAGGACTCAAGGCAGACGGCATTGAGATGCTGATAGAAGCAAAAAAGCAGACAGGACTTCCAATCGTTACTGAGATAATGAACGCCAATCATCTTCCTCTCTTTGATGAGGTTGACGTAATTCAGGTCGGCGCGAGAAATATGCAGAACTTCGAGCTTCTTAAGGAGCTTGGAAGAACTAAAAAGACTATCCTCTTAAAGAGAGGTCTCGCTAACACCCTTAAAGAGCTTCTTATGTCTGCCGAATACGTTATGGCAGGCGGAAATGAGAATATCATTCTTTGTGAAAGAGGTATCCGTACATTTGAGACCTACACTCGCAACACTCTTGATCTCTCTGCCGTTCCTATGCTTCAGGAGCTTACGCATCTTCCCGTAATTATAGACCCATCGCACGCCACGGGTGTTGCTAAGCTCGTAAAGCCGATGGCGATGGCGGCAGCCGCCTCGGGTGCTGACGGACTTATGATAGAGGTGCACAACGATCCCACTCACGCTCTCTGCGATGGCGCTCAGTCGCTCACACCCAAAGCTTTTGACGAGCTTGCACGCGCGGTGCGTCGCGTAGTTGAAGCCGTAAAGGAGATATAAAAATGACTGTTGGAATTTGCGGTCTCGGACTTATCGGCGGCTCTATGGCAAAGGCTTACAAGGAGTCGGGACACAGAGTTCTCGGATATGATCTGAATGAATCAACACTTGGCTACTGCTCTCTTGCCGGAATAACCGACGGCACACTCAACGAGAGTAGCATCCCCGAGTGCGATCTGATATTTATTGCTCTCTACCCTATCGCAGCGATCAGATATCTTGAAGAGATCGCGCACCTTATTTCAAAGGATGCTACCGTCATAGATCTCTGCGGAACAAAGGCTAAAATATGCGAATGCGGCTTCTCTCTTGCGAAGAAGCACGGATTTAGATTCGTCGGCGGACACCCGATGGCAGGAACGCAGTATTCGGGCATAAAATACGCTCGTGCTTCACTTTTCAAGAACGCTCCTATGGTGTTAGTTCCACCTGCCTACGACGATATTGCTTTCCTTGACGGAATAAAACAGCTTCTTGCTCCCGCAGGATTTGGTAAATTCTCTATCACCACCGCATCTGAGCACGACAGAATGATAGCCTTCACCTCTCAGCTTGCACACGTGGTGTCAAACGCCTACGTAAAATCCCCCACCGCGCAGAATCACAAGGGCTTCTCGGCGGGAAGCTACAAGGATCTCACGAGAGTGGCGTGGCTCAACGAAAATATGTGGACAGAGCTTTTCCTTGAAAACAAAGAGCCTCTGATCTACGAGCTTGACCACATCATCACTTCTCTCTCGGAATACAAAAACGCTATTGAAAAGGACGATGCCGACACTCTCCGTCAGCTTCTTAAGGACGGAAGAATGGCCAAGGAAAAGGTTGACGGCTAAAAAAGATATTAAGGACGGACAGAATATGAAAGCTGTAAAGGTAAACGCTTCAAAAAGCTATAACGTAGTTATTGGCGACGGACTGCTTGAGCGGCTCGGCGAATACGTAAGCGAGGCAGTCGGGGAATGTAGGCTCTGCATAGTTACTGACGATAAGGTGGATGCACTCTACTCCGCACGCGCAGAGCTTTCCTTGAAAAGCAGTGGATATAAGACCGAAAAATTCGTTATAAAGAACGGTGAGGCATCGAAAAATACCGCTTCGCTGATAGCGCTTCTTGAATTTCTCGCGGAAAACCGCTTCACTCGTTCAGACTGTATAGTCGCTCTCGGTGGCGGTGTCGTGGGCGATCTCGCGGGATTTGCCGCTGGAGTTTATCTGCGCGGAATACGCTTTATTCAAGTGCCTACTACTCTGCTTGCCGCTGTTGATTCCTCTGTTGGCGGAAAGACGGCTGTTGACCTTGAAGCAGGAAAAAATCTTGCGGGCGTGTTCCACCAACCGTCTCTCGTGCTTTGCGACATAACAACGCTCGACACACTTGAGGATGAAATATTCTCCGACGGCTGTGCCGAGGTGATAAAATACGCTATAATAAACGACAAGCCTATGTTTGAGCGTCTCAAGAGCGGTATTCGAAGCGATATCGAGCGAGTTATCTCCGAATGTGTCGCTCACAAGGCAGAGATAGTTGCGGCAGACGAGTTTGACAGAGGATGCCGACAGCTTCTCAATCTCGGACATACTGTCGGGCACGCAATTGAGCTTTGCTCCGGACTTAAAATATCCCACGGAAGTGCCGTTGCTATCGGCACGGTAATCATCACTCGCGCGTCTGTCGCTCTCGGGCTTACCGATGAGAGTGAGCTTTGCGAGATTATCTCGCTTTTCAAGGGCGCAGGACTTCCGACAGAATGTCCTTACACTGCCGAGGAGCTCTATAGCGCGGCTACGGCTGACAAAAAGCGAGAGGGCGATACTATTACCCTGATAGTTCCCTACGGCATCGGCAACTGCAAGCCCTACAAGATTCCCGTAAGCGAGCTTTGCGAATTTATCAGAAAAGGACTTTAACAGGATATGAAACTCTCTATTTCCTTTGGCGCGCCGCAAGGCAAAATAAAGGCGATAGCCTCAAAATCCGTGGCTCACCGCCTGCTTATCTGCGCCGCCTTTGCCGACGCGCCTACGCGTATTCTCTGTGAAGAAACAAATAACGATATAGAGGCTACCGCGGCTTGTCTGAACGCCCTTGGCGCAAGCATCAAGAGATGCGCACCGTACTACGACGTAGTTCCCGTAGCGCCGAGCAATATTATCAAGGGTGCGACACTTCCCTGCGGTGAGAGCGGCTCTACTCTGCGCTTTCTTCTGCCCATAGCGGCCGCTCTTGGCGCTGATTGCTCGTTTTTGCTTGAAGGACGCCTCGCTGACCGTCCTCTCTCTCCTCTTCGCGAGGAGCTTGAAGCTCACGGCATAACCCTCAGCGGCAAAAATCCGTTCATTATCAGCGGAAAACTCAGCGGAGACGAGTTCTCTATCGACGGAAGCGTATCCTCGCAGTTCGTCAGCGGTCTGCTCTTTGCGCTCACGCTCCTTCCCCTTAGTGCTTCTCTTACAGTTAAGGGCAGAATAGAATCCGCCCCCTACATTGACATCACCTGCGACGCGCTGTCTCTTTTTGGCGCGCCTGTGCAGAGAAATGAAAATAAATATGTCATCGGAGAGAGTGTTTCTCTCGTCTCTCCCTCTTATCTTGAGGTCGAGGGCGACTGGTCAAACGCGGCTTTCCCGCTTGCTCTCGGAGCGCTTTGCGGCGATGTCGAGGTCTGCGGTCTTGATCCCGACTCCTCGCAGGGAGATCGCGCGATAATAGATATTCTTTTGCGCTTTGGGGCTGATATCACTCTCTCGGAGAGCGGTTCTTCATATATCGCTCGCCGTTCAAGTCTTAGAGGAATAGACATCGACGCATCTCAAATCCCCGATCTCGTTCCCGTGCTCGCTACCGTCGCTTCAGTCGCAAAAGGAAAGACGCGCATATACGGCGCTTCAAGGCTTCGTCTGAAAGAGAGCGACCGACTCTCTACCGTTTGCGAGATGCTCACAAGGCTTGGCGCGATAATAAAGGAGACCGACGACGGACTGATCATCGAGGGGGGCGGCTCGCTCAGCGGCGGCTCTGTAAGCTCACATAACGATCACCGCATCGCTATGAGCGCGGCTGTAGCCGCTTCGATATCCGAAAATAGCGTTGAGATAGACGGTGCGGAGGCGGTAAGCAAGTCCTACCCTGCCTTTTGGGATGACGTAAGGTCTCTCGGAGCGAAAATTTCGGATATCTCTTGAAATTCTCGCAAAAGCTATTGAAAAAACGCCGTAAATATAGTAAAATATATTTAGATAATTATTATATATAAGCAATTTCAAAAAACCACGAAAGGTGAACTTGTAAATGCAAAAATACGACGTACTGATAATCGGCGCAGGGCCTGCCGGAATATTCACGGCGCTTGAGATGCTCAAGCTCGGCTCTGACAAAAAAATACTCATCGCTGAAAAAGGCAGAGCTATAGAGAACAGAAGCTGTCCTAAAAGCAAGACCAAGGCATGCGTTTCCTGCAAGCCTTATTGCCATATTACAACAGGATTTTCAGGTGCGGGAGCATTCTCTGACGGAAAGCTCTCTCTCTCCTACGAGGTTGGCGGAGACCTTCCCTCGCTTATCGGAGAGAACGCCGCTCAGGATCTTATAGACTACACAGACGGAATATATCTTGAATTCGGCGCTGACTCTCGCGTTGAGGGTGTTGGCAACGAAGAAGAAATCAAGGAGATAAGAAAAAGAGCTATCAAAGCAGGTCTTAAGCTCGTTGACTGCCCCATAAGACACCTTGGCACAGAAAAGGCGCAGGATATCTACTACGCCATCGAGCAGTATCTGCTCTCTCACGGCGTTGAGATACGCTTTGGATGTGAGTGCAGAAATATCATCATCAAGGACGGCACTTGCGTTGGCGGCATTCTCGCCGAGGGCGGCAAGGAATACGAGTGCTTTGCCGATCACACCGTAGTCGCTACGGGTAGGCGAGGAGCGGACTGGCTGGAGACTCTTTGTGAGCAGCACGGCATCTCTCACCTTCCGGGAACTGTTGACATCGGTGTGAGAGTTGAGATAAGAAACGAGATAATGGAAAACGTAAACAACGTGCTTTACGAGTCAAAGCTCATCGGCTATCCTCAGCCCTTCAAGAACAAGGTGCGTACCTTTTGTCAGAACCCCGGAGGCTTTGTAAGCCAGGAGAACTACGACAACGACCTTGCTGTCGTAAACGGACATTCCTACAAGGATCTCAAATCCCCCAACACAAACCTTGCTATCCTCTGCTCGCATAATTTCAGCGTTCCCTTCAATCAGCCTATCGCTTACGCAAAGAAGGTCGGCGAGCTTACGAATATGCTCGGCTCAGGACATATTATGGTTCAGCGCTTCGGCGATATACTCGACGGCAAGCGCACCTGGGATGAGGAGCTTTCGCGCTCTAACGTGCGCCCCACTCTCCCTGATGCTGTTGCAGGCGATATAACCGCGGCAATGCCCTATAGAGCAATGACTAACATCATCAACTTCATCAAGGCGGTTGACCTCGTTGTGCCCGGCTTTGCCTCTAACGAAACGCTTCTTTACTCTCCCGAGCTTAAATTCTACTCCAACAGAGTAAAAATGGACAAGGAGCTTAATACCAACATCGCAGGACTTCACTGCCTCGGAGATTCAAGCGGTTGGACGCGCGGTCTTATGATGGCGTCGGTAATGGGAGTTCTGATGGGCAGAAAGCTCGTCTGATACAAGGTTATTTACGAAACGGAAAATAAAGATATGGCTACCTCTTACGGAAAAAATCTTAACATATCCATATACGGCGGCTCTCACGACGAGCTTATAGGCATCAGAGCCTCGGGACTTCCGAGCGGCTTTGTCTTTGATCTTGACAAGCTCTCGCGCTTTATGGAGCGTCGCGCGCCGGGAAGAAATTCTCTATCTACTACGCGCAAAGAGCCTGACCGCCCCGAATTTCTCTCGGGCGTCGTTCTCCTTGAGAACGGAAAGGCAATGCTTGACGGAAGCGAGCTTCACGCTATCATAAGAAATACCTCTCAGCGCTCCTCGGATTATTCAAATCTTGAATTTATTCCACGCCCCTCGCACGCAGACTATGCGGCAAGAATGAAATACGGTGAGAGCGTTGACCTTCGAGGCGGAGGACATTTCTCAGGCCGCCTTACCGCCCCGCTCTGTATCCTCGGCGGAATTTGTCTTCAGTACCTTGAGAAAAAAGGCATACAAATAGGCGCGCATCTCTACTCGGTAGGCTCGGCTAAGGACACGCCATTCGACCTTGCTACTGTAGGCGAGGACGAGCTCTCGCTCCTTAAAGCAAGAAGTGAATTCCCTGTTCTTGATAAGAGTGCAGAGAGTGCTATGAAGGACGAGATAGAGAGGGCGAGACTTGACGGAGACTCTGTCGGGGGCGTTATCGAATGTGCCGCTATCGGACTTCCCTGCTTGCCGTCCTCGATGACGTTGTAGGACTTGATGTAGCCCTCGTTCAGCAGGATCTCTGCGATTGCCTTCTCTATCCCTGCCGTAAAGGCGATAGAATTCGGAAACGGATTTGAATGTGCTTCTCTGCGCGGCTCGCAGAACAACGACCAATTCTACACCGACGGAAGCAAAATATACACCAAGACGAACAACTGCGGCGGAATACTCGGCGGAATGACGAGCGGTATGCCGCTCGTATTCAGAGTTGCTATGAAGCCCACCCCCTCGATATACTGCGAGCAGGACAGCGTTGATATGGTCAGCATGAAGCCTGTCAAGCTCACTATCAAGGGCAGGCACGATCCGTGCGTAGTTCTCCGCGCGCTTCCCGTAATAGAAGCCGCCACGGCTATTGCCATTACGGATATGCTTTTCGATAACTGATAAACGCTATACCAAACAAGGAAATACTATGGAACTCAACGATATAAGAAAAGAAATTGACGAGATAGACAAGGAGCTTGTTGCTCTTTATATCCGCCGTATGAATTGCTCGGCAGAGGTTGCCGAATATAAACGCAAAAACAATATGCCTGTGCTCGACGCCTCACGCGAGAGAGCCTTGCTCAACAAGATATCCGAGCTTTCGGGAAGTGAGTTTGAGGAGTACACAAGAACCCTCTACTCCACCATACTTGACCTTTCGCGCTCTTATCAGCACGCTAAGCTCGGCGAGACCTCGGCTCTTTACGATGAGATAATGATTGCTATAGACAGCACTCCAAAGATATTCCCCGAAAGAGCCATCGTAGCTTGTCAGGGCGTTGAGGGAGCATACTCGCAGATAGCAGCCGAGAGACTTTTCCGCTCGCCTAACATTATGTTCTTTAGCGATTGGGAAAAGGTATTCTCTGCTATCGAGGCAGGAATGTGCCGCTACGGTGTTATTCCGATAGAAAACAGCACCGCAGGCTCTGTAAAGAAGGTCTATGACCTTATGATAAGCAGAAACTTCAAGATAGTGAGAACTGTCCGCATCAAGATAGACCACTGCTTACTTGCAAACAAGGGCGCAAAGCTCTCGGATATAAAGGAGATATATTCTCACGAGCAGGCGATAAGCCAGTGCTCCGCCTTTCTCTCGTCTCTCGGCGATGACGTTAAGATAACTCGCGTTGAGAACACCGCCAAGGCGGCTCAGATGGTAGCGGAATCGGGAAGGACTGACGTCGCGTCTATCTCCTCTCGCTCCTGTGCTACTCAGTACGGACTTGCCACTCTCGCGAATGCCATTCAGGATAACGGAAACAACCACACCCGTTTTATATGCATCACCAACAAGACCGAGATATATCCCGGTGCAGACCGCACCTCACTTATGCTCGTAACTCCACATAAGCCGGGCGCACTCTATAGAATACTTTCGCGCTTCAACTCGCTTGGAATAAACCTTATCAAGCTTGAATCGCGCCCCATTCCCGACAGAGACTTCGAGTTTATGTTCTATTTCGACCTTGAGTCGTCGGTGTATTCTCCAAAGCTTGCTCAGATACTTGCAGAGCTTGAGCAGGAATGCGAGGAATTTACTTATCTCGGCTCTTACTCGGAGGTGATCTGATGAAGCACGGATATTCTTCACTGTGCTGCGGACTGATCGGAGAGCATCTCGGACACAGCTTTTCTGTAATGATACACGAGCTTCTCGGCGATTACTCCTTCGTTCTTCGCGAGCTTGCGCCAAGCGAGCTTGAAGCCTTCGTTAAGAGCGACGAGCTTGACGCATATTGCGTAACTATTCCCTACAAAAAGGCTGTTATGCCTTTCCTTGACATCATATCACCCGAGGCGCAGGCTATTGGAGCCGTCAACGTGGTAGTCAACGGTAAGGACGGCAAGCGCTACGGCTACAACACCGATTACTTCGGCTTTGACTATATGCTTAGCAGATCGGGCGTCTCTGTAGAGGGTAAAAAAGCGGTAGTCCTCGGAGGAGGAGGCGCTTCGGCGACTGCTTGTGCCCTGCTTCGTAGCACGGGAGTAAAAGAAATCGCGATCATTGACAGAGATGACAACACCCCTGAGGGTATCGCGCCTCATCGCGACGCTGAGATAATCGTCAACACTACGCCCGTAGGGATGTACCCAAAGAATATGATATCACCTATCTCGCTTGATGACTTCCCCTGCTGTCAAGCAGTGCTTGACGTGGTATATAACCCCGCGCGTACCGCTCTTATGCTTGACGCAGAGAGCCGCGGTATCGCTGCCGTAGGCGGTCTTTCAATGCTCGTCGCTCAAGCGGCAAAGGGCTTTGAATATTTCACCGGAGACACGCGAGAGGAAGGGATAATAGGCTCTGTTCTCGCGAAAATAACCGCTCGTTCAAGCAATCTTATCCTCGTTGGTATGCCGGGCTGTGGCAAAAGCTCTGTCGGTGCGATCATCGCCGAGAGCCTTGGACGAGAGTTCCTTGATGCCGACGACGAGTTTACAAAAATGCACTCTATCACCCCCGCGGACGCTATCCGCACACTCGGTGAAGAAAAATTCAGAGAGATGGAGACAGAGACTGTCGCTTCTCTCGGAAAGCTCAGCGGTAAGGTCATCGCCACGGGCGGCGGCGTAGTTACAAGAGAGCGCAACTATCCCCTTCTCCACCAGAATGGCGTTATAGTCTTTCTTGAACGCGATATTTCTCTGCTTCCCACAAATGACCGTCCTCTCTCTCAAGGCAATTCTCTTGAGAAGCTCTACGCTTCCCGCATAGATGCCTACCGTCGCTTCGCAGATCTGACGGTGGAAAGCACAGGAATAAAAGAAAAGACAGCAGAGCTGATTATCTCAGCCTTTCTTGAATTTGTCAACAAAGAGGTCTCTGACTTATGAAAAAAATTCTCGTTATCAACGGCCCTAATCTGAATATGCTCGGCATACGTGAGCCTGACATATACGGCAAGCAGGATTTTGCCGCGCTTGAGGAATATATCAAAAGCTCTGCTCGTGAGCTCGGACTTGGAGTGTCTCTCTTTCAGTCTAATCACGAGGGCGAGATAGTGGATATTATCCAGTCAGCCTACGGGCTCTACGACGGCATTGTTATCAACCCCGCCGCCTATACGCACACGAGCGTTGCTATACTTGACGCGCTCAAGGCTGTCGGAATACCCACGGTCGAGGTGCATCTCTCGGATATCAATTCCCGAGAGGAATTCAGAAAGCACTCCTTCGTTTCTATGATAGCAGTCAAGACGATATGCGGCCTCGGCTTTGAGGGATACCGCAAGGCGCTTGAGTATTTCGCGTAAAGATATGCAAAGAGGATTTCTTAATATAAGCGATGAGAAGGTCTTGCTCGTGGGCTTTCCGCTCAAGCTCTCACCTACCGAGCTGAAGCTGCTTACGGCTATATGCGAGAGGGATATGACGGTCGAAGAACTATCGTCGCTTCTTAACGAGGGTGTCAGCCGTCAGAACGTAGCTGTACATATAAATTCTATCAACCGCAAGGCAGAGCTTATCAGCGGCCGCAGATTAGTCATCTTCTCGGGCGAACGCTATACGCTCAACCCCTATATGTGAGGTGGATATGAGCAATAGAGAAAATTATCAGCTCTCGCTTGAACGCACGCTCAGCTCACTTGAGAGCCTTGAAGAAAGAAAAACTCTGCTTCTTCACGCCTGCTGTGCGCCCTGCTCAAGCTACGTGCTTGAATATCTGGCAAAATATTTTGATATAACCCTGTTTTTCTACAATCCCAACATCTATCCCGAGGAGGAATTCCGCTTTCGCGAAGAAGAACTTTTGCGACTTATCGGCGAAATGCCACTTTCGTCAGGCGTAAAGCTCGTCTTGGGAAGATATGAGCCATCTGAATTTTTCGATATAGCACGCGGCTACGAGGATCTGCCCGAGGGAGACGAACGCTGTCGCAGATGCTACGCACTTCGCCTTGAAGAAAGCGCAAAAACGGCAAAGGACGGCGGATTTGACTACTTCTGCACTACCCTTTCGATAAGCCCCTATAAGAATGCCGAATGGCTAAATTCCATAGGTAAGGAAATGTCCGAAAAATACGGCGTAGGCTATCTTTTTTCAGATTTCAAAAAGAAAAACGGATATAAACGCTCGATCGAGCTTTCAGAACAATATTCACTTTACCGACAGGACTACTGCGGATGCGTATTCTCAAAGCGCGCCGCAGAGGAAAGACGTAAAGCAAATACGTGCAAATAACATCATAAACAAATATACAAAAGCAAGGAGAACACGAAGCAATGAGGTACAATGTTTTTATAAGCAACGAAAGTCTTTCTATCACCTGCGACGACAAGCTGATAATGAGCGAAATTACGCTCAAATGCAGCTTCTCAAGAATGTCAGACGTTATCTTCGTACCGTCCGAGATAGAGCGCGACGGCAACAAGATCTCTGTAACGTTCAAGCGTAAATATCGCTCTACATACGGTGAGCTTAAATACGGAATAGTTGAATTTGAAGAGGTCGGAACTTCTCTGAAGGTCTCTCTTAACGCTCTCGCGGGAAGATATTATTTCCTTGCTCACGGCGGCGCTAATATCTGCTTCACTATGCCCGAGGGTACAACGGGCGCTCTTGCGCTTGACTCTATGGTTCCCTGTTGGATGAACGTCTCCTTCCCTAAGAAGATGGGAGATATGCAGGAAAGCGTTGATAGCCTTGCTTTCAAGGCAAACGGCCTTGACGTTCACGTTCTTCCTCTTTGCAACGATAAGACCGCTTCAAGAGTTTCCAAGGACGGACTTAAGATATCCCCGAGAAACAACGGCGCTCCCGAGATAAACTCTACGGTAATGTGCATCACCGCCGCTACCGATCCTTATGAGGCAGTTCACGGAAGCTTTGTCAATATGAAGGACTGCGGCGCTATCACAGTTCCGCTCGCGGCAGAGAGAAAGTACCCCGTGGCTCTCGAGGGACTCGGCTGGTGTACGTGGGAAGCATTCCACCACGGTCTTACCACCGATAAGATACTTGCTAAAATGGACGAGTTTGCCGCTATGGGACACGTTCCCTCGTGGGTACTCCTTGACGACGGTTGGGCAAACTACAACGAGGGCAGACTCGTAACTCTTACCGAGGACACCGAGAAGTTCCCCACGGGACTTATCGGACTTACCACCATTCTCAAGGAGAAATACGGTGTTAAGGCTGTAGGCGTATGGTGCGGAATGGGTGGACACTGGAAAGGGATCGACCCTGACGGTGAGGTAATGGCGCAGCTTGGCGATTGCTTCTTCCAGTCGCTCAGCGGCATCAAGCCCGGTCCTACTGAGGAACAGGCATTCAAGTTCTGGGATACCTGGTTCACTTATCTCAAGGCACAGGGCATCGACTTTGTAAAGGTTGACGTTCAGGGCGCTCAGTCGGGCTTCTACGACATCTACTACAGCGGTGCGGCAGGAACGAGAGCGATACATTCCGCACTTGACAGAGCCGCAGAAAAGCACTTTGACGGTGCACTTATCAACTGCATGGGCGCGGTAATGGAATCGGCACTCTGCCGTCCCTCGTCCTTTGTCAACCGCACGTCCTATGACTTCTACCCCAACCGCAAGTTTGACCTTGCGTTCCATACTATTCAGAGCGTTTATACCTCTACCGTTCACAACGAGATACATTGCTGCGACTTTGATATGTTCTTCTCCAAGCACGATTGGGGCGAGGCGAGCGGCGCGATGGCAATAATGAGCGGCGGACCTGTATATCTGAGCGACAACTTAGGCGCAAGCGACCCTGAGATAATCTCCAAGCTTTGCCTTGACGGCGGAGATCTTGTCAGATACGACGTTGCCGCAAAGCCTACTGTTGATTGCTACTACACCGACTGCTCAAAGGCAGAGACTGCGCTCAAGCTCTTCTCTCTTGCAAAGGAGAACATCGGATTTATGGCACTTGGTGTTACCAAGGATAAGACAGTAAGAGGAACGTTCAGACTTTCCGACCTTCCCAGCGGAGTGGTAAAGGCAGAAAAGTATCTGCTTCACGATTTTGTAAGCGGAAAATATACGCTCGTTGACGAAAGATCCGCACTTTCCTTCTCGCTTGGCTATGAGGATTGCGTTATCTACACACTCTATCCCGTATCCGAGGACGGAAGTGTTTCTGTTGGTGATCCTGCATATTATTGCGAGGGCTCTATGCCAGCAGTAAAGACCGCTCACTACAGCGAGTTTATAGACTAATATCATACAACGAAAAAAGGACACCGTTTGGTGTACCTGCGATAAAGCAGGTATTAAAACAACTGAAAAGGATGCGAGAATATATCGCATCCTTTTCAGTTATAGGATTTCATTCATAGAGTGAACCGACTTTAAATTTCATAAAATACGGATCATTCTGTATCGTTTTAATAATGGTTGTTCCCTCATAATATTGAATACTGATTTCACTGTTAAATTTTATACGTATCTTATTCAAATCATCGGCGGTATATTTATAACATTCTCCAAATAGGTAATAGAATTTTTGTTCACCAATAATCTTTATACCATAATATTTCTGCCTAACATTATGCGCAATCGGTGTTAGTTCCGGAGTTGTTAGAAAATCAATTTTGGGGTTAGAAATTTTAATTTCGCCAATTTGAGATATTTGAATTTTTGAAAATTGTTTTAACAAACGATTTGTTGTTGCAATGTAAATAGAGGCTATTAAAATTACAGCAAGAGGAATAAAGGCAATCCAAATAGTATTCGGCTTTTTAAAGGATGCCCACAAAAGCAGAACCAGAAAAATCAAACCGATTATCAAAGTGAAAACAGCTATTTTTCTGTTTCTTAGTATATATTTCTTTTGTCTTAAAAAATGATCTACCACAATGCTCTCCTCGAAAACAGAATTTTGTTGTACTTATTATATAACATTATTGTTGTTTTGTCAAGCAAACGATATTCTCACTTGTTTAAGCGTGGCTTTTGTGTCCACAAAAGCAGTGCTTATCAGGAAAATAAGACAGAGTTTCGGGGTACACGAACCAAAGGCTCATTTCCTCCCGACAGTACATCTATAAGGTGTAACACACTATACCTTGCCTGCAAGATGTGTAAAAAAAGGACAGAGAAATTTCACATTCTCTGTCCTTTTCCGTA
>CALCTA010000168.1 GCA_937893945.1 uncultured Clostridia bacterium
GACACAAAAGCGAAGCCCCGCGTGCTGCGGGGCTTAATTTTATTCGTTAATAAGGCTTTGAAATTCTTCACTTTCACGCAGAACGTCAAAAATTTTGTTTTCAAAAACTTCTTTTTTCCAACTATCTACCAATAGCCTTTCAATGCGGGAATCCGTGTAATCATCTTCATAATGATCAAGCAACAAACAAGTAAATTTACCTTTTTGAAGCTCCTTGACTTTATCATACTCGATCGCGTATTTCTTTGCTTGCTCCAAAAATTGAATTGCCTCATCAAAATTACCGTTTGCTACTGCTATTTCGGCTTGCTTTTCCTTGATCAAATACATACTTACACTAAAACCGTTGAAATTATGGTCATCAATGATGATCTTCAAAATTTCTTCTTCCGCTTCAAGTGCCTTGTTTGCATATCGTTTGTCGCAGTTATCATACACCCACATTTCAAATAATGCGTTGCACAATCCCCCCAGCTCTTTTCTGAGTATTTTTTGACGGTGATCAGCAAGCTCTTCTCCTTTAAGACATACCGCAAGCAGCGATTCTCGGCTTGTTTCGGGAGCTTCCGGGTACATAAGAGCATATTTTTTGGCTTCATCAATTCTGTTCAAGCTTTTATTGGCAAACACAAGTCCTGATATGGCATTGTTTCGCAGCTCAGTGTCATCACAGTTTTCCAAAATTATTGAATAATGGTGAATAGAATTTTCAAGCAACTCCTTTTCTCTTTCTGTGCCACAATATTTCACACTATAACCAACATACCATTCATTGCTTGCCAACCAGTGTAAATAGCGAAAATCTCCCGGATATTCAGCAACCGCCGCTCGTGCGATCTCCATATCAGCTTCATGATCTTCTTTTTTCCAGAATTCGTGATATTCCGCATCAAAATATGCTTTTCGCTCATCTGTAACCTCGGGCGTCAGGCAAAGTAGCTCATCGGCTGATACGTGAAAAAGTCTTGTCAATGGTGCAATCAGAGATATATCCGGACTGCTTAAACCACATTCCCATTTAGAAACCGCTTGATAGGATACACAAAGATAATCCGCAAGTTTTTCTTGCGTCAGATCATTCTTTTTTCTTAGTTGTTTAATTTTCTCTCCAATCGTCATAGTATTACCTCACAATTATTTATTGAATCCGGATTCTGTGTTTATTATAGCATGGGGCAAAATATAATACAATAACTTGTTTTTCGATGTGTTTTCAACTCTCAGTTGAGAGAATAAGTAAAAGGATGGCGTACCTGCTTTATCGCAGGCACGCCAAAGGCTCCGTTTTTTATATTTTAAATATTCTTATCAAGCCAATCGATGAGGTCGCCGATGACGCCATCGTCGTTGGAGCAGAGCTTAAGCTTGGCTATCGCCTTGACGTTGTCGTTTGCGTTCTCGGGGCAGACAGATATATCAGCCGCCTCAAGCATCTCTATATCGTTGTCGTAGTCTCCTACGCAACAGAGCGTCATAGGGCGGTCAAAATAGTTCTCGACAAGCTCCTTGAGTGCTACCGCTTTGGTTACTCCCTTGGGAACGAGCTCTACCATAAAGGATGCCGAGCGAGTAACGCCTATCCGTTTGCCGTATTTCTCCTTGAGAAGCGGATATATCATATCAATATCCCTCTCGTCTCCCATAACGTTGGTCTTATAGAGCTTGAAATCTCCCCACTCGCTCGCGGGTGCGACCTGCTTGTTGATATAGGGAGGAAATCCCTCAAATTCTCTCCTGATTATCGGGTTTTCAAGATCGCTCACCACAACGCCCTCGGGGAGCACTCCGCGGAAGCCTATGCCGCTTACCACGCTTCTGACGAATGCTATCATCTCGATGATAAGCGCGCTGTCAACGAAGCGCTCGTCCATCGTTTTTTGCAGGTTGTAATCGTAAATGCAAGTGCCGTTGCCAAGCACAGCAGGCATATTTATATGATTTTCGGGATCGGGTATCGGCTTCTTTAAAAACAGAGGAAGTCTTCCCGTAGCAAAGGTGAAGTGTCCGCCGTTCTCAACGAAATATTTCACCCTCTCAACATTTCTCAGTATGATATATTGCTTACTGCCAAAGTAAGTTCCGTCAAGGTCGCTGGCAATAACTATATTCTCAAACTTTTTCATTTTTACTCGTTTACTCGCAGTCTGCCCTCAGAATAGAAAGCAATTTTTCAAAATTGTTCGGAAGCGGAGCTTCAAGCTCCATTTTTTCGCGTGTTCTCGGATGTGTAAGTATCAGCCTTGAAGCAAACAGGCACTGCCCGTTGATAAGCGCCTTGTGTCTTGATTCAAAGGGCGAGCCACCGCCGCCATAGACCGTATCTCCAACAAGAGAATGTCCTATAGACGACATATGCACTCTTATCTGGTGCGTTCTTCCTGTTTCAAGCCTACATTCAATATGCGTAAACTGACCGAAGCGCTCAAGCACTCGCCAATGAGTGATAGCCTCTCGGCTCTTGTACTCGTCCGTGCGAATGACAGCCATTCGCTTTCTGTCAACGGGGTGTCTGCCGATAGGCGCGTTGACAGTTCCCTCGTCTTCCTTGAAGTTACCGCGAACTATCGCGTGGTATATCCTCTCAACTCTGTGATACTTTATCTCCTCTGCTAAAAACAGATGCGCCTCGTCATTCTTTGCGACGACCAGAAGTCCGCCCGTGTCCTTATCAATTCGATGTACTATTCCCGGGCGCACGACACCGCCGATACCCGAAAGCCCCTCGGCGCAATGATAAAGCAGAGCGTTTACGAGCGTTCCGCTCGTGTTTCCGGGCGCGGGATGCACTACCATTCCCTCGGGCTTATTCACGACGATAATATCGCTGTCCTCGTAAACTATATCAAGCGGAATATTCTCGGGCTGAGCGTCTGACGGCTCAGGCTCGGGAAGCTCAAGCACAAGAACGTCGCCCTCGCGCATTTTGTAGTTCTTGCTGAGCTTGCCGCCTTCAAGGCGCGCATTGCCGCCCTCAATAAGCCGCACTGCCGCCGAGCGCGTAAGCTCGGAGCGCTCCGAAATAAAGCTGTCGGCACGCTTGCCAGCGTCTGCCTTTTCGGCAACGAGGCGCAAAACAGAGCTTTCACTCGCACTATCGTCGCTATATTCAGTTTCCCAAAGCGCTTCTCTATCCATAGCCTCTTGCTCCTTTTTAATTATTCAGAGGTAACGGCAGGCCCTGCCGTTACCTCATCTTTTATATTATTTTCTCTTTTTAAGTCCCCAAACGAGCTTGTTATCCTTCTCCACGAGAGGAACGAAGGTAGGTCTTGCGGGTGCGCCGCCGTTTGGTGAGTGGATCGCGAGCCAGAGCTGACCGAACTCGTCAGTAAAGAGTGAGCCGTGTCCGCCGTCAGCGCCGTCTCCCATCTCCTTAGAGAAAAGAAGCTCGCTCTCGGCACTCCAAGGTCCGTCAAGCTCTCCGCTCTCGCTTCTTGCCACCGCAACAGAATATCCGCCGTTGACCTTAGGCGACCAGAGCATATAAAGCGTTCCGTCGCTTGCTCTGTAGAAGAATTCGCCGTCCATACATCCGTCGCCCTCCCATGAGTTGTCCTCGGGCTTCAGCGTAGCGTGGAACACAAGCTTAGACTCGGATACAAACGAGGAAAGATCATCGCTGAGCTTTGCCGCGAAGAATGATCCCTTCTCTGCATCTACCGTCATCCATTCCTTAGAATACACCATCCACGGCTGTCCCTCGCGGTCAACGTAAAGAGTGGCGTCTATGGTATAGAGGTCATCGGGCGTAGGGTGTCCCGCCTCTCCGTTTGAATTTTTAGAGATCGGCACGAAGGGTCCCTCGGGGCTGTCTGCTCTGAGAACTATATTGGCTCTGTGTCCGTGCTGGACCTGCCAAAATCCCTTCATATGCTCCTTGACCTTGTAATCGCAATCGTGCGCTCCGCAGGCGTAGGTGGTGAACATATAATATTTTCCCTTGTACTCGTGCACCTCTGGCGCCCAAGGGTTAGAGGGCTTTCCCGTCTTAATGCCGTAAGCTTCAAGGTCAGAGTGCTTGATGATATCAAGCTTCTCCCAAGGGCCGTCGAGCGAGGTAGCCTTATAGCACACCCAACCCGTGCCGTACATATAGTAATAGCCGTCGCGGTATATGACGTTAGGATCGCGCATAGTCGCGCCCGTCTCGTATATGATAAAATTATCTATGACGCGCTTGTCAAAGGCAACGTCCTCATTCATATATTCAAAAAGGCTCTCAACAGTTCCCCTACCGCGCAAGGTCTCGCCATTCTCAAGCGTTACCTTTCCGTCGCTAAAGCGGCTAAGCAAGCATTGCAATCCGCACATTCTCGCTCTCTCGCTCGTATAAGCAAGGGCGACTGTGCAGTATTCTCCGTGAGGATAGCTGCGCAAAGCAAATTCACCATCAAGAAGAAGCGCTTTAAGCTCCTTTATCTCCTGTCGGCTCTCGTCTCCTATAAGTATCTCGTTCTTACGATCACACGGTGCGGAAGCGCGAACCACGGAAGCGTCCATTTCATAAAGGCGCTCAGCAAGATAGTCAATATCAGAGAGAAGCTCACTGTTTGCGTCCGCAGGATAGCTTATAAGAAGCTCTGCCGCATTCTTTGCCGCCTTTGCAAGCTTTTCCGCCTTAAGCTCCTGAACCATAGAAACTATACACCAGAGTATCAAAAATCCCGCGCCTATACAAACGAAGCTGTCCGCCACGTTAAAGATAGCGTTCCATATCTCAGGGAAAGCATAGAAATCGAAGAAATCTATCACGACCTTCTCGCCTGCGTATATCTCTCCCTCACGGAAGCAACGGTCTATCATATTTCCGATTCCACCGCCTATTATCATAGAAAGCGAGGCGCAAGCAAGCTTGCTTTTCGGGCGGAACTTAAAGAGATAGATAGAAAGCGCGATGATGCCAACCACCGACGCTATCATAAACACCCATCTTGATTCCTCAAAGCTTCCGAATGCGGCACCTCTGTTCTCGGAGTACTTGAGGCGGAAAACACCTTCGATGATCACGAACGGATCGTTTCTGTCAAGATACTCGACCACGAGGATCTTAGAGACCTGATCAAGCGCCACTACTCCAATTATAATTAAGATCCAAACAACGAACACTTTTTTCTCCTAACTGCCAAATGGCAAATTATAAAAATTTCTCGGCAAGGAGGCGTATTCTTCCCTTCTTCGTCAGCTCACCAAGAGAGCAGACCCGGAATTTTCCGTATCCTCTTACCGATAAAATACAAGGCGCCATTACCTCTCGGTCAGGGCGCTCGCAATATTCGTAATCAAGCTCTGCCAAGCCGGAAAGCACGCACTCTCTCGCTTTTTCTCTTGAAAGCTTGCAGAGAGACGCCACCACACAGTCAAGGCGTGCCGATGCCACCGTATCGCTTATAGCGGCAAAGCTTCTTTTGGGGCAGAAGTCCTTGTCTATACTTACGATGCGGCATCTGACCTTATCTCTGCCCACATCACTAAGCTCTACGGTAATAAAATCTGCTATTCTCTTATCACAAAATGCGACGGCAGAGCCGCCGTCAAGCGTGATTATATCCCCAACTACGCCTCTCTCTAATCCAAGTCGGAGCAAAGCGCCCATAAAATCTCTGTGCGAGAGCGAGACAAATCCGCTTCCCTTTATTTCAAGCGCCACGATAGCCGTCTCACTTCCGTAGTCCGAAAGCCCGTCCGCACTCTCAACGCTTTCCATATATTCAGGCAGGACATAAATCCTTTTTCTCTCCGCGCCGTTATATCCGCCAAAGGAAATGAAGCATTCACCCGACCGACGAAGATAGCTCTCGGCATAATGAAGCTCCCTTGGAGACAAAAACGCGCTTATCCCCATTTCACCGCGGACAGCGCGTTTTTTCAGATCCTCGAGCCTTGCGTAAAGCCCGTCAAATTCTTTGATATCTCTCATCGTTACGCAAGAAAAAGAATGAGCAACGACAAGATCAGATAAGTTACGAAGAATGATATATCCACAGGCAAGCCCTGAAACCAATTAAGCTTCTCAAAAAGCAGTCTTACCGGCATAATAAGGGGCTCGGTGATCATATAAAGAAAATTCTCGAACTTGTTTGACTCGGTGGGAAACCAGGACATTATAGCTCTGATGAGCATTGCTATCTGCAGCACGCTGAGTACAACACACACAGTATTCTGAAGCAGAGCCAATACTAATTGCAAGTTAAAACCTCCTTGTCGGCAAAAATGACGCAAAAAGCCTACCGACACTTTTTTCTGAAAAAATCTCGGTGATAAAATAAAATCAGTTTAATATTTTATATCTTATCAGTTATCAGAGGGGCCAACCATAGCCTCGATGCTGCTTACGTCAACGTTCTTGGGAGCAACCACGAGAGTGGTCTTTCCAACCTTGGTCATCATTCCGCCAACGACCTGAAGTGCGCCCTTGATGTAATCAAGAATACGGATAGCGAGATCGCGGCTGATACCGTCCATATTGAGAAGAATGGTGTTGCCATTCATAAGGAACTCGGTGATCTCACGAGCATCGTCGTATGACTTGGGGGTGATGATCTTAAGAGAAATGGGGTTAGCGTTGAACGCAGGAGCTGCGGGGGTCTCAGCGGGAGCTGCGGGAGCAACAACGTCGTCCTCTGCGTCCGCATTTTCATCGTTCTCAGAGTACGCGCCGAAGTCATCCATCTCTACTTCGTCATCAAATGAATACTTGTTCTTCTTTGTGAAATTAAACATAATTCCCTCCGTTTATATAATTATTATTTTTTACCGTTTTATTTAATGAAAAGCCGCCTACCCACGCGAACTATATCCGCTCCGCACTCGATAGCCTCCTCGAAGCTATCGCTCATGCCCATGGAAATAATCGGCCTACCTATATTATGCAATTTTTTTGTCCAAATGTCAAGAACTTGCGCGTAAGTTTGTTGAAAATATTTTAAATATTCTTCTTTTTTCTCGCATTTTGGCGCCATAGTCATAAATCCGAGATGCCTTATGCTGCTAAACTGTCCAAGGCAAAGACAAAAATCCTCAACCTCGCTCGGAAGAAGTCCGCTCTTGCTCTCCTCTTCTCCGCTGTTCACCTCAACAAGCACGTCAACAATAATTCCCTTTTTCTTTGCCTGCTTATCTATCTCGGCGGCAAGCTTCAGAGAATCAAGAGAGTGTATCATCTTCACCTTGTCAATGATATATTTGACCTTGTTGGTCTGGAGCGTGCCGATAAAGTGAAACTCAAGTCCCTCGCAATCTATAGCCTCGATATGCTCAAGCATCTGCTGAACTCTATTCTCGCCCACCTGTCTTATACCCGCATGGCGATAGAGGTATTCTATTTCCGCAGGTTCTGCATATTTTACCGCAGGGAGAAGCATGACTGCCTCTTGTCTGTCGGCTCTGCGCCGAGCCTCTTCGATACGCTCACGCACCTCGGCGAGATTTCTGTCTATATATTCAAATCCCATAGTTACTCCAATATTCTTCCGTCAAACAAATTATTGCCCTCGGTGATGATAAGCTCGTTAGAGCCGAGATAGTAGTAATCTCCGTCCTTATCGTCTCTCTCTGCAACGAGGAAATAATCACCGCCCTGATAAATAATATCTATCCTGCGGAAGCGCACCACGCTTCCACGAAGGATATACACTCCGTTCTCGCCGTCAAGCTTTGCAAGCGCTGAGCGAGGAACGTATATTCCGCTGATCGACGATCTCTCTATCTGCGCGGTCATACAGCGCTCAAGAGCAAAATTGTCAGGCAGTCGGTTTGTTGAAAGAACCACGATGATCTCCCTTGTTTTCTCAGAGACTATCTTTCTTTCAACCGTCATAGGTATAGTGGTATTATTATTTTCAGGAAAATTTACGTTATAGGTCTCACCCTCACCAAGCGACTCAGCATCAGACACCGAAAGAGGAAGCATAAGCATCCAGCTGCTGTTTGGCGCAAGCTTTCCGTATGCGCTGTTGCTCTCTATTTCCGCGTTTTCCGAGGTTGAAGCAAGAAGCTCGTAAAATCCCTCTCCGTCAAGCTCCTCTGCCGCAGAGAGCGTAAAATCGCGCTCGTAGCCGTCAACGGCAGAATAAAAATATCCGCTCTTGGTGGAGAAAACAGCCTCGTACTCACCCGAGAGAAGTCTTTTTCTCTCTGCCCTCAGCGCCGTGAGCGATTCCTTTATTGAGTCATCACCGCTCGTGATAACGCTTATTTTGCTAAGCGTGAGCATCATCTTTTCTATTTGATAATCAAGCTCGCCTGCCTCACCCGTAGCAAGAAGTCCCGTAAGGGTAAAATAGGTGTCGCTCGCGCTCTTTCTCAGCGCCGAGAGATCCGAAGCTGACACGTTGTCGCCAGAACATTCCTCAAGCAAGGCTATCTGTTCGTCAAGAAGCGCTATCATCTCTCTCTCAGAGCTTCCGTCGCCCTTTTGATAAACGTTTGCAAGTGCTTGTCCCGCGGATACCTTCTCGCCGTCCTTGACGAAATAGTCAACAACTCCCGAGTTCCTTGAATAAAGCAGAGTTTCGTCTCTGAAAACGTATCCGTCTCCGCCAACCGTAACTCGTTCGGTGGTAACGCCCGAGACTATCGTGCTGACGTCATCCGAGAAGAAAAGACTGAAAAGGTGATAGGCGGTATATATAACGACAATAGCGAAAAGCAATCCCATTGCGAGCCTATACCAGAACGCGCTATTCCTCCTTTTCTCAGCCATACAGTCCTCCCTGAAGCTTCAGTAACCTTACCTATATTTTATCATAAAAAGCTCAAAGTGAAAAGAGCTTCTCCGCATTATTTACAATCTCTTCAAATCTTTTTAACCCACCGTCCGCCTCGACGTCAAGCCATCTGACGTAGTCCTTTGCCGAGAACCATGTCATCTGTCTTTTAGCGTATCGGCGCGTGGCAGTTTTAAGCTCTGCTATAGCACACTCAAGGCTCTCCACCCCGCGAACAGCACCGAGAAGCTCCTTATATCCTATCGCCTGAGCCGCGGTCTTGTTCTTCTCAAACACGCCCTCACTCATAAGCGCGCGTGTCTCCTCAAGCAAGCCATCTGCGATCATCTCGTCAACGCGTCGCTCTATGCGCCCATATAGCACTTCTCTGTTCTCATATCTCAGTCCGATAACGCACGCGTCATAGGGAGACTGTAGCTCCTTTGACTGCTTATCAAGCAAGGATTTAGGAATACCGCAGGAATAGTATATCTCAAGCGCGCGTATCACCCTTTTTATATTGTTCGGATGTATCGCCGCGGCACTTTCGGGATCTACCCTCATAAGCTCCGAATGAAGCGCCGCCGCGCCATCACGCTCGGCTTTCTCGGTAAGCTCTCGGCGTATATCAGCGGTATCCGCACTCGGCGCTGAGTTTCCGCCTCGCAGGAGAGCGTCAAGATAAAGCCCCGTGCCGCCGCAGATAATGGGCATCCTGCCGCGTCGCGCGCAGTCCTCTATCGCCGCACTCGCGAGAGAAACGTAATCCTCACAGGAAAAGGCGACGTCGGGCTCTACGACGTCTATAAGATGATGCCTTACCTCGCGCTGCTCCTCGTCCGTCGGCTTCGCGGTTCCTATATTCATTCTTTTGTATATCTGCATTGAATCGCAGGATATTATCTCGCCGCCGTGCCTTCTCGCAAGCTCAAGCGCAAGTCCGCTCTTTCCGCTCGCGGTAGGACCGACAACGGCAAATACTTTTATTTTTTGAACCATGTTGCCTCTTTGTGAAAAATGAATATTTCGGAGTTTTCTCCGTAGTGGGCGAACACAGTTTGCCCTACAGTGAAATTTATCTTTTATCGTATGAGCATCGCATCTTCAAAGCTGATGCTATATAAGAAATTTAATGAATTGACGGCAAGCCGTCATGAATTGAAACTCCGTTTCATGATTTCTCGCGCTTCGCGCTCCATGAATTGAATTGCATCCTCTTATGCGCCGCAGCGCAATTCATGGCGTAGCCAATTCATGAGCGTTTACGCTCAATTCATGCAACCGTCAGGTTGCAATTCATTGCATGCTCATTGAATGAGCATGCAATCGCCGAAGGAGAAGAAGCGATATTCTTCCTCTACTGCAAGGCGGTAATTTGCCATCATTTTTTCTTTGTCATAGAATGCCGACACAAGCATCAGAAGCGTGCTTTCGGGCAGATGGAAGTTCGTTATAAGCGCATCCACCGCCTTGAAGCGATAGCCGGGGTAAATGAATATTCCCGTGTCGCCCGACATCGCAGGGATATATCCGTTCTCCTCCGCAACGCTCTCTATAGTACGGCAAGAGGTAGTTCCGACGCAGATAAGCCTGCCGCCCGACGCCTTTGCCGCGTTTATAATATCCGCGCTCTCCTTTGAGACGCTGAAATACTCAGTGTGCATGATATGCTCATCAACTCTCTCCGCCTTAACGGGTCTGAACGTGCCAAGACCGACGTGTAGCATTACGGGCGCTATCTTCACGCCCTTTGCCCTGATACGCTCAAGCAGCTCAGGAGTAAAGTGCAAGCCTGCCGTGGGGGCTGCCGCCGAGCCCTCCTCGCGCGCATACACCGTCTGATAGCGCGAGTTATCCTCAAGGCGCTCGGTTATGTAGGGCGGCAGGGGCATCATTCCCACAACTGAGAGAACGTCGTATATATTGGCGTACCTGTCCTTGTCATACTCAAAGCGGATAATTCTGTTCCCCTCCTCGACGATGTCAAGTACCTCTCCTCGAAGGATACCGCCACCAAAGACCGCGCGTGAGCCGATACGCGCACGCTTGCCGGGCTTAACAAGACACTCCCAACAGTCAAGCTCGTGCTGACGGAGCAAAAGCAACTCAAGAAGCGCTTCCTCTCTGCCCTCGGCGTGTCCGTAAAGACGCGCGGGAATTACCTTAGAATCGTTGATAACAAGCACGTCGCCCTCGCGGAGATAGTCGATTATATCATAGAAATGCTTATGCTCGACCTTGCCACTCTTACGGTCAATGACCATAAGGCGAGAGCTGTCTCGCTTTTCCATCGGATGCTGAGCGATAAGGCGCTCGGGCAGATCGTAGTAAAAATCAGCAGTTTTGAGATCGGTGGGTTTCTTTTCGTTTATAATAGCCATAGAAATTCCTTTGATGTATTGAAATATATTCTGAAATTTTTTAAAAGTTATTGACAGACTAAAAAAGATATGTTATTATATGTGTTGGATACATATAATTACGATAGAGGCGCATTTTGCAACTGCCGCGCATCGAGGTCGCCGAGGACCGTTTGAGATGCTGCCGCAAGGGCGAAGTGCCGAAGTCGTGGCGGGTCGGCAACGCCACCTCTGGTCTGACGATTCATAGTCGGCAGACTGTCATCAATATAAAAATTTGATGGAGAGCTATCTGTTAATTGTTAACTGTAACTCGGGGGAAACTCTCTCCTATATTATAGTACAATTTCAGCTGGTTTTCAACCGGTTTTTTTGTTTTTTATATGAATTCTTTCAAAAATTATTGTTTTTTACGAAAGGAAGCATTCAAGAATGAGCAAGTACAAGCAGAGTGTATTTACGGGAGCGGCAACAGCCATAATCACTCCCTTCAAAAACGGAAATATCGACAAGGAGAGCTTCGGCAAAATAATTGAGAGCCAGATAGCAGGCGGCATCGACGCTATAGTAGTCGCAGGAACCACGGGCGAGGCGGCAACTCTTACGCATGAGGAACATATGGACTGCATGAAGTACGTCGTTGATACGGTTGCGGGCAGAGTTCCCGTAATTGCGGGCACAGGCTCTAACGACACCGCCTACGGCATCGAGCTTTCGCGGTATGCCTGCGAGATAGGTGCTGACGCGCTTCTCCTCGTTACCCCCTACTACAATAAGGCTACTCCCAAGGGACTTATCAAGAGCTTCCTTGAGACCGCTGACAAGACGACAAAGCCTATCATACTCTACAACGTTCCCTCGCGTACGGGCTGTAACATCACGCTCCCCGTCTATAAGGAGCTTGCAAAGCACGAGAGAATAGTTGCCGTCAAGGAAGCATCCGGAAATATGAGCGCTATCGCTGAGCTTATCGCGGAGTGCGGCGACAGCCTTGACGTTTACTCGGGCAACGACGACCAGATAGTACCCATCATGTCGCTCGGCGGCAAGGGAGTTATCTCGGTACTCTCTAACCTTTTCCCCAAAGAAACACACGATATGACAAGACTTTGCCTTGAGAACAACTACACCGACGCGGCAAAGCTTCAGCTTTCTTACCTCAAGCTTATCAACGCGCTCTTCTGCGAGGTCAATCCCGTACCCGTAAAGACCGCTATGGCAGAAATGGGACTTTGCGATATTGAGATGCGTCTGCCCCTCTGCGAGATGGACGACGCTAACAAGGCAAAGCTCGTATCTATTATGAAGGACTACAAGCTTCTCTGATAAAAGAGAGGTTTAAAAGGAAGGATAGCTTATGATAAAGGTTATACTCTCAGGCTGCGGCGGAAGAATGGGCAAGGCTGTCGCGGCTGCTGTCGGCGACGAGGCAAGGATAGTCGCAGGAGTTGACGTCAACGCCGCATCAATAGCCGCCTCTGACTTCCCGATATACGAAAGCATCACAGAATTCTCGGGCAAAGCCGACGTGATAGTTGATTTCTCGCACCACTCTGCCCTGCCCTCGCTTCTTGAATACGCTAAGACTACAAAAACGCCCGTAGTTGTAGCGACTACGGGACACACCGACGAGGAGCTCGCGCTTATGCACGAGGCGACATCTGAGATCGCGATATTCCATTCGGGCAACTTCTCTATAGGAATCAACCTCATCATCAACCTCGCAAAGCAGGCGGCTCGCACGCTCGGCGCGGATTTTGATATTGAGATAATTGAAAAGCACCACAACAAGAAGCTTGACGCTCCCAGCGGCACGGCGCTGATGATCGCAAACGCGGTTGCTGACGAGCGAGATGAGAGCGAATATATCTACGACCGACACAGCGTTCGCAAGGCGCGTGAGCCTAAGGAGATAGGCATACACTCGGTCAGAGGCGGAAGTATCGTAGGCGAGCACGAGGTCATCTTCGCAGGTGCTAACGAGGTAGTCAGCATTTCGCACTCGGCGGCTTCTCGCGAGATATTCGCAAGCGGCGCGCTCCGCGCGGCGATCTACCTTGCAGGCAAGAGCGCAGGTCTTTACAGTATGACCGACCTCATCGAAGGAAAATAAAATAAAAAGGACACTTACGTGTCCTTTTTCGTTTACTTAAGCATCTCGATAAGCTTGGGCAATGCAAGCTCGAATGCCGCGCCGTACCAATGGTTATCAAGCTTTGCGGTCTCCTTGATGCACTCCATGGCGTATTCTGCCGCGATGCGAGCCGCTTCGTTCGCGCTCTTGCCTCTCATAAGCGCACCTACGAATGCAGACGCGTAAACGTCGCCTGTTCCGTGGCAGCTGTTGGGAAGCTTTTCGTGCTCGTAGTAGTCCATCTTTCCGTCAACGTACATCAGAATTCCGATATAATTGCCGTTCTTCGAGGGCAATCCCTTGAGGATGATATTCTTGCAGCCCATCTCGATCAGCTTATCCATTACCTTATCTACGTAACGTCTGTCCTCGCCGTCCTCGTAGTGCATACCTGCAAGAAGCGCAGCCTCGGTCATATTGGGAACGATAAAGTCAGCACTCGCGCAAAGGCCCTTCATTGCCTCAACGTACTCCTCGTCAAACGCAGGGTAGAGCTTGCCGTTATCAGCCATTGCGGGATCGACGATAGTAACGGTTCCCTCTTTAGAGCCCGAATCAAAGATATCCTTGACGTAGTCTATCTGCTTGGTGCTGCCGAGATAACCTGTGTAAATAGCGTCAAACTTGATGCCCTCCTTCTCCCAATGAGCGCGGATATCGGGCATATCGTCAGTCAGGTCGCGGAAGGTATATCCCTTAAAGCCTGCCGTGTGTGTGGAAAGCACAGCCGAGGGCAGAACGCAGGTCTCAACTCCGCAAGCCGAGATTATGGGAAGCGCAACCGTCAGCGAGCACTGACCTACGCACGAAATATCTTGAATGGTAAGAATTTTCTTATAAGACATTGAAAATACCTCTTTACATTTTGATTTTTTTATATTATAATCTATATGTGGCTATATGTAAATAATCAAATACGGAGAATTTTATAAGACCAGATGGCAATTCAAAAGAAATATTATTCACTTTATCTTGAAATAAAGCAAAAAATACTCGCAGGAGAATACCCCTCGGGCGAAAAGCTCCCCTCGAAGCGAGTTATGGCTGATATGCGAGGTGTCAGCCTTATCACAGTTGAGCGCGCCTACGCTATGCTTGAGGAAGAAGGATATATCTCATCTCGCGAGCGGAGCGGCTACTTTGTGGCGCATATTGATAGATTTCACGGGAGCGAGAGGGCGGAAATGCGCTCAAATGTGATACATCTGCCCGAAACACGAGTAACGCCGAGCGAGGATTTTGAATACTCGCTCTGGTTTAAGACGCTTCGCAAGGTCATCTCCGAGCGAGACGCCGAGCTTTTCGTGCGCTCTCCGTCAAAGGGCTGCGCGGTGCTTCGCAACGCGCTCGTTGACTATCTCTACCGCTATCGCGGAATGGTAGCCGACCCTAACTGCATCGTCATAGGCTCGGGCTCGGAGCAGCTCTATGAGATAGCCGTCAAGCTTCTCGGAAGAGATAAGATATACGGCATCGAAGACCCCTCTTATTCGCAGATACAAGCAGTTTACGAGGGCGCGGGAGCTAAGGTCTGTCCGCTTGCATTCGGAGAGGACGGAATCGAGAGCGCGGCGCTCAATGACAACGATTTCGACGTGCTTCACGTAACGCCATTCCACAGCTACCCCTCGGGCGTTACCACCTCTATCTCAAAGAGATACGAGTATCTCAAGTGGGCGAGCAAGAAGGAGAGCTATATCATAGAGGACGACTTTGACAGTGAGTTCTTCATCCCGGGGCATCCGATAGAGCCGCTTTACTCTCTTGACAAGCGCGCTTCTGTCATATACATCAACACCTTTTCAAAAAGCCTTTCTCCCTCTATGCGAATGGGATATATGATACTTCCCCACTCACTTCTTGAAGATTACGAGGAGAAGCTCGGGATCTTCTCCTGCTCCGTTCCCGTGCTTGACCAATACGTGCTTGCCGAGTTTATCTCAAGCGGAAGCTTCGAGCGACATCTGAACAGAATGAGAAGAAAAATAAAACAACGATAACAAAAAACACCGTTAAGTTCTGAATTAACGGTGTTTTTGCTTTATTATTCATTTTCCTTTAAGTATTCAACGAGTGCGCTAAGGCTTGGGAAGACCTTTACGTTCTCGCCTGCCGCGCGAAGCTTATATTCTGGCTGATGTCCCGCACTGATAAGATAGCAGTCGGCTCCAAGGACTTCTGCGGTCTCGTAGTCGTGGGTGGTGTCTCCTATAAAGAGTGCTCTCTCACCCTCGTGTCTACGTTTCCAATCCTTAGCGAGAGCTATCTTGGACTCGGCGTAGATATTATCTATGCCCATTATCTCCTCAAACCTATCGTGAATGCCAAGCTCTACAAGCTGTCGAGTGAGCATATTCTTCTCGGATGCCGAAAGGACACATTGCTTTACGCCCCTTTCCTCAAAAAAGTCAAGCGTGGGGACTACGCCCTCAAAAAGCCCCGCTTTCTTTGAGTTTTCAAGATAAAGCTCTACCCAAAGGGGTGCGATGACCTCGTAGGGCTCTTTATCAAAATCAAATCCTATTTTTCTGTAGTAGTCGATAATGGGAAAATCAAATACCTCGTGGTATTTCTCCTTGCTGTCAAGCGTGGCAAGTCCTCGCTCGGCAAGAAGTGTATTAACGGCGGCAATACTCGCCCCTATATCGTCAAATATAGTGCCGTTAAAATCCCATATACAGTATGTATATTTCATATAACTCCTTAAAAAAATGGGCGGAGATCCGCCCATTTTTATTTTTTGCTTACGCTATTATTCCTCAGTCTCAACAACCTTGAGTCCCTTTGCGGTAAGCCATTCGTCATAGTAAGCCGCTACAGAGGTGTACTCCTTCTCTTCTTCTATAGGAGTATCGCCCTCTCCGCCCTCCTCAGCGGGAGCGTCTGCCTCGGGAGCTTCCTCCATGCCGGGCATATCAAGTACAGCCTTAACCTCGTCGCCTGCAACGTAAGCCGCGATCGCATCAATAGCCGCGTTCAGCTCTTCCTCTGTCTTAGCGTCCATTATCTGCTGATAGAAGCCTGCGGAAGCCTTGGTAACTGCCTTAAGAGCAGTAAGATCCACGTCGCCAAGCTTTGCGAAGGAAGCCTTGTAGAGATTGAAGCCAAGAGTGTAGTCAAGCTGGAGATCCTGATTCTGTGCAAGTGCATACTCGCTTGCGAGAGGATTCTCGCCAACTGCGGGGTAAGCATAAATTACGTTACCTGTCTTGTTCTTGTCCATAACGTAAAGCTTATCGGGATCGTCTGTAAGTCTGGAAACTACCTTATATACCTCGCCGTTTTCGTCGATTATGGGGTTACCGTCCTCGCCGATAGCATCTACCCAAACGTAATTTTCCTTTTCTATACCGTAGAGAAGGAGGTTGCGGAATTCTTCGTTAGTATTCAGGTAAGTAACGATCTCTGCACTCTGCTTAACGCTGTTGGTCTTCTCGGAGATACCCATAGCGTGCTCGTAAACGTCTGCGGTTTCAAGCTTAGGCATCTCAACGGGAACTATCTCATAGTCGTGTCCGTACTTTGCGAGAACCTCAGGGCCACCCTTTACGTATCCAACTGCGAAGGGCTTATCTGCATCCTCCTCAGTTCCGTAGTAGCCGTTGAATTCATATCCCTTAAGCACCTTTATCTGCTCTGCAGCGCTAAGTCTGCCGCAGTTCTTGGTGCCAAGTATATCGCTCATTACAGGATAAGAGCCGGGAGCACCGTAAGTCCAATCGTTGCCGTAAGTACCTGCGATAAGCGAGAAGCCGTCTGTCATCATTCCGTTTTCATCAACGCCGAAATATTCGACATCAACGATATCAAGCTCGCCTGTGTAGGACTTGAGCGGAACGTATTCCTCACCGAAGATATCATCAACGAGAGAAAGGAGATCCTGGCAGTCCTCATCAACGAGAGAGGAGATGTCCTTTGCGGCATACTGAGTTTCCGCAAGAACCTTCTTATTAAGAAGAATATATGTATATTCTCCGATAGCGCGGTTCATAGGAACCATATCATACTTACCGTTGAGAACCTTTACCTGATTAAGAAGGTTGGTATTGATAACAGCCTTAAGAGCCTTTGCGCTACCATCAACCTCTGTAGAGATATCCTTGAGGTAGCCTGCCTCGCTGTATTTAACGTATTTATCGTAACCGCCGAAGTAGAATATATCAACGTCAAAGTCCTCTATAGGAGGATAGTAGGTTATAGGAAGACCGTTTTCGTCAGTGTAAACAGGGGTTTCCTCTTTCTTACCTATACCTTCGCCGTTATAGTACTCGGTCATCTTGGCAAGATCAGCCTCAAGAACACCGTAGTACTCGTCAGCAGTGAAATATTTAAGATCAAGGCGAACCTTGAATTCCTTTTCGGTAATAGCGTTTACAGCCGCCTCCATAGCAAGCTCCTGCTCTTCGCTTACGGGCTCCTCGGACATAAGATACATAGAAAGGGTTACAGCGCCCTCAGACGCCTCCAGACCGATCTTGTTCATGACGTCAGCCTTATCCTTCTCTGCGCAGCTCGCAAAGCAGAACATTATCATAAGTGCGCTTAAAAGCAGGCAAGATAATTTTAATTTCATTGTTTTCCTCCTGAATATTCCGCTCGGCACAATTACCGATGATATATCTTATATTATTTTACAACAAATTTCAAAAAAAGTCAAGTGAATTATTACACAATTTAGAAAGTGTTGTTTTATGCAAAGCGACGATTTTTAAGTTTTATATCAGTCAAGGAAGCCGCGAAGGTGTCTTGCACGGCTGGGATGTCTGAGCTTGCGGAGAGCCTTAGCCTCTATCTGACGGATACGTTCTCTCGTAATGTCAAATTCCTTGCCGACCTCTTCAAGAGTTCTTGTTCTGCCGTCGTAAAGTCCGAATCTGAGCTTGATAACGTGCTCTTCTCTGGGAGTGAGAGTGTGAAGCTCACGCTCGATTACCTCACGGAGAATGGTAGAAGCCGCCGCCTCGGAGGGAGCAGGGGTATCCTCGTCGGGAATGAAGTCGCCAAGGTGGCTGTCCTCTTCCTCGCCTATGGGGGTTTCAAGAGATACGGGATCCTGCGCGATCTTCATTATCTCACGCACCTTCTCTGCGCTCATACCCATCTTTTCGCCTATCTCGTCAGCTGTAGCCTCACGTCCGAGCTCCTGAAGCATCTGACGGGAGTATCTTGATACCTTATGGATAGTCTCTACCATATGAACGGGGATGCGGATGGTTCTCGCCTGATCTGCAATAGCTCTGG
>CALCTA010000169.1 GCA_937893945.1 uncultured Clostridia bacterium
GACCGCCGTTTCGCCGGCGGCTCGCGACAAGCTTTTTGAAAAAAGCTTGAGCAAAAACTTTGCACAGGTGCTGCTAAAAAAGCTTGAGCAAAAACTTTGCACGGGTGCTGCTAAAAAAGCTTGAGCAAAAACTTTGCGCGGGTGCTGTTTTAAAAAAGCTTGAGCAAAAACTTTGCACGCGGCAGAGCTTCACTCAAGCTTTTTCTTTATTAATTATCCTTAGAGGCGTCAAAGCGTTGCTATATATTCCTCGGCAAAGTGCGCGGCTATCGCTCCGTCTGCCGCTGCGGTAACTATCTGGCGAAGCGCCTTGGTTCTCACGTCGCCTGCGGCAAAAACGCCCTCGACGCTCGTCCTCGTGTCCTCGCCCGCAACGATATATCCGCTCACGTCAAGCGCGACCTGTCCGCCGAGAACTGCGGTCTCGGGCGAGCGTCCGACACTTATAAAAAGTCCGTCAAGGGTGAGCTCGCTCTCCTCGCCGCTCTGCTTGTTTCTTATCTTCACACCGCTCAGGCGCTTGTCGTAAATAAGCTCCGTAACCTCGCTGTTCCAGAGGAATTCTATTCCCTCTGCCTTCATCAGCGGCTCGTGATATATCTTCTCGGCACGCATAGTGTCTCTGCGGTGAATGAGATATACCTTTTTGCATATCTTAGAGAGAAGCAGAGCGTCAGCCGCCGCGGAGTTTCCACCGCCGACCACGGCAACAGTCTTGCCGCGATAGAGCATACCGTCGCAAGCGGCGCAGTAGCCAACACCTCTGCCGACGAGCTTTTCCTCATCCGCGACACCGAGATGCTTGTGTCCCGCGCCCGTTGCGATTATCACCGCTTTTGCGAGTATCTCGCCCGAGTCGGTAACTATTTTCTTCGGCTGAGAGCTAAGCTCGCAGGACTGCACCTCTGTCTGTAGAGTTTTTGCGCCAAATCGCTCAGCACCCGACTGCATCTTCATCCCGAGCGTAAATCCGTCAACTCCCTCGTCAAATCCCGGGTAGTTGTCAATGCTCTGCGTCTCGGTCATCTGTCCGCCCGCTGAGAATTTCTCAAGCACGAGAGTGTCAAGACCTGCGCGAGTGGCGTAGAGCGCCGCTGTGTATCCCGCAGGACCGCCGCCGATAACTACGACGTCGTATATCTTCTCCACAGTAAGCTCTCCTTACTGAAGCATCGCAAGTATCTGCGCCTTAGGTCTTGCGCCTACAGACTGCTCTGCTACCTTGCCGTCCTTGATAACGAAAAGCGCGGGAATGCTCATTACCTCAAACTTCTCGGCAAGCGCGCCCTCCTCGTCAACATTTACCTTGCATACCTTATACTCAGGATGCTCCTCTGCGATCTCGGCAACGATGGGCGCTACCATACGGCAAGGGCCGCACCAATCAGCGTAAAAATCAATAAGCACGGGCTTGTCGCAACTCATAACCTCTGCTTCAAAATTATCCTTAGTAAGCTTAATAACTGCCATTTTAATTTTCTCCTTTTATTTTGATTTTATTTTTTATTATTATTTCCCAGCCGCGCGAAGATAGTCAAGTATCTCTGCGGCATTAGTATCGGGCTTTACCTTTGGCATCACCTTTTCGACGATGCCGTTCTCGTCAATTATAAACGTGCTTCTCACGACGCCCAAAGAGAGCTTGCCGTAAAGCTTCTTCTCCTGCCAAACGCCGTACGCCTTGATGACCTCAAGCTCGGGGTCGGAAAGCAGAATAAAGGGCAGCGAGTATTTAGCGGCAAATTTTTCGTGCGACGCTGCACTGTCCTTGCTTATGCCGATGACCTCGGCATCTATTTTTTTGAATTCGTCATACGCTCCCGCAAATGCGCACGCCTGACGTGTGCAACCGGGGGTATTGTCCTTGGGGTAAAAATAAACTATCACCTTTTTGCCAAGGAAAGACGAAAGAGACACCTCGTTTCCCTTGCCGTCCTTCAGCGTAAAATCAGGTGCTTTCATTCCTGCTTCTATCATAATTGTATCCTTTCTTTTCGTTAAACTTCAATTTTCCTCATTTATCTAACTTCTCCGCCGATAACGCTTTTTCTTTTAGCACAAAAGGCGTAAAAGAAAAAGCTTAGCAAAAAGAAAAGCGCCGTTTAGGAGATTTCGCTCGTTGCGACGAGCGACCAAGGCTCTGCCTTTGGAAACCGCAAGCTTTTTGAAAAAAGCTTGAGCAAAAACTTTAAATGGGGTGCTGTGCTTACCTTCCCCTTCATTAAAGTTCTTTGCGCTACTTTCTTTCAAGAAAGTAGCAAAAATCGCGTCCTCACACGCCATACAAGATATGGAGATTGCGGATATTAGGGTCGGTTATCTTATCGTTGACCGAGTAGGCGTGTCCCTCGGCTTCGTTGCCGCTATAGTCGCTAAGGCCCTGTTCCGTCAGCTCCTTTGCGACAAGCTCGCACACGCGCTCTATAGTTTTTTGCTTTTCGGGGGCGTTATCCTTACTGTTCGGGCTTGAGATGAGCCACTCAAGCTCGCCCTCAAGGTCTGAGAGCAAAGGCAATGATCGCAGAGCGCGGAAGCTCCATTTATAGTAGGGCATATATGCAGAATTGAGAAGAAAGATAACGCTCATCGCGCTCCTTACGAACTCGCCCGTCGCAAGCGCCGCCGCGCCGCTCTCTCCTCTGTCTATACATCTTTTATAATTGTACTGCCCCGACTGTCCCATAAGCAGAAGCTGCCCCGCAAGCTTCTTTTTTCGTACGTCGGACGGAAAATATGCAAGTGAGCGACGGATATTGCTGAAATACTGAGTGTCGTCGCGGAATATCTCGCCGTTTACTACCTCAAGCAGAGACTGCTCAGGCAAGGAAAACCACTCTGCTATAGAGAGCACACCGTCTCGGCTGCCTGTTCTCTCAAGCAGAAAATCCTCTATTCTTATAACTCCGTGGCGGTTGCTCCCCACGGGCGAGAGGTCGCTTCTGCGATAGCCAAGAAACTCGCGCGGAAGCTTTGAATAAGCACGCTCAAGCCTGAATGCCGTTCGGCTGTCAATAACGCTCTCGTCGGGCAGAAAGATGCAAAATCCCGGTTCAAAATCGTGATCAGAGGAGATCTCATCGTCATATCCGAAGCACTCCGAGCCGCTTCCTGCAAGACCGATGGCGAGAATACCCTCAAGCTCGGGAAATTCGCGCGCTATCATCGGCGCGCCGCACTCAAGATAAAACGCTCTTGACAACTCAAGCCCCTTCATATATCCTCCTTGCGCGCTCCCTGAGTTCTGCATCGTACATAAATCTGCCGTAGTAGCCGAAAACGCTCGCGCACTTCTCGCAGACAAAGGCGTAGTAGCCGTCGTCGCTCATATTCGCGTCAAGCAGCTCCTCTGCCTTGTCAAGATAGAGATTTATCTCGCCGTCAGCGTCAAGAAGCCCAAGCTCTGCCTCTTTTGCAGAGGCGATATTCAGATAGGTTATCGCAACCTCAAGCGCGCCGCCCTCTGCTCTCTCCATAACCGAGATCGCTTTGGAATAAAGCTCGTACGCCTCAGAAAAGCGGCCGAGGTCGATAAGCGAGAGCGCCATATTGTTGTAAAGTCCGCCGAGGCGACTGTCATCAGCGTCAAGCTCACGCTCGTATATAGATCGCGCACGCTCGAAAAGCGGCATAGACTGCTCTGCCATTCCAAAAGCCTTATAGACTGTCGCAGAATTGAGATATGTCGTAGCCGCGCCTACCTGCTCGTCAATTCCCATTCTCTTTACCGCCGAGAGAGCCGCATTTGCCGAGGCAAGAGCCTCGTCCTTGCGCGCAGTCTTTCGATAGAGCCCCATAAGCTCGTTCCGCACGAGCAGCTCGGTCCTGCCGTCGCCGCCTGCCTCTGCCTCGGAGAGCCAATAGCAGAGATGCCGCTCCGCCGCCGCATAATCGTTTCTTCCGAGATGCTCGTCAAGCTTTGAAAGTATTCTCTCTACCGAAATGCATCCGTTTGCCATAGCCCCTCCTTTGCAGTTTGCTTCTTTTTTATAATTATATCATATTTATTCCCGCTTGTAAAGAAAAAATTGCAAAGGATAATATCATCCCGTTACCTACCGCCGTCTGACCATAGGGCGATTCACGAATCGACCTTGGACCGTCGGGGACGCCGGTCCCTACAGGTTTTGGTGCTTTTCCTTAAAT
>CALCTA010000170.1 GCA_937893945.1 uncultured Clostridia bacterium
ATATTTGCTCCGCAAATTGACTGTCCTAAAGGGCGTTCAATGAACGCCCCTACGGGTCTGCTTCTTCTCAATCTCCCTCGCCGAGATAGACTGCGTAGGGAATTCTCACCTTATCGACAGACTCGTCGATGTTGTAATCATCCATTCCGTCGAGTAGCTTCTTGTCCGCTACTCCGTTCTCCGCACACTTGAGTATAGCCTTTGCCATACCCTCGGCATCCTGCTTGATAGTTCCCGCCATTTTTCCGCTCTTGATAAGCTCCTTTGCGGCAGAGGTAGCGTCAACACCGAATACGGGTATCTCGGTCGCCCCCTCCTTGCCCGTGTTATATCCTGCCGAGCTGAGCGCCGAGATAGCGCCCTCAGCCATTCCGTCGTTGTTGCAGATGATAAGCTCCACCATATTCTTGTTGGCGGTGCTGTGTGAGGAAAGAATAGTCGTCATATATTCGTTTGCCGCCTGAGCCGACCACTTGCCGTCTCTGTCGAGCAGGTACTTGTCGGGATTAGAGGGATCGTAGAACTTTAGCGCCTTCTTGCCTGCCGCCGTGAGCTTAGCGTTGGCGTTCTCAAGCGAGTACTTGGTTCTGTATATCGCCTCGTTGTTGCCCTTTTCTCCCATAAACATAACGTAGGATATCTCTCCGTCGCCGTTGAGGTCGATAGAGCTGTAATTCTTGACTACGTAGTCGCCTATCATATCTCCCTGAAGCTTTCCTGCCTCGGTAGCGTCAGTTCCTATAAACACGCACTTGTCGTAGCTCTTTACGATATCGTCGGATACCTCTCTGTTAAAGAAGATGACGGGTATTCCCGCCTCCTTCGCAAGCTTGATTATACCGCTTGCGGCGTTGTCCGAGCCTGTGGTAACGATGTTTACCACGAGCAGCTTCGCGCCCTTGGTTATAGCCGTCTGCACCTGCTCGGTCTGGGTGGTCTGGTTGTTGTTTGAGTCGTAATCCTGATAGCTTATACCCGCGCCGTCAAGCGCCTTGTCGAGCGCGCTGCGCACGGTCGAGATATAGGTGTCGCTGTAGGTGTAATAAAAAACGTGAACGTCAGCGTTCTCCTTCTTTAGTGAGCAACCGACGAGAGCCGTCATACAGGTCGCCACAACCAAGACAAGAAGAACTGCCTTTTTGATCATTTTCATAGCTTCCTCCGCTTGTTTGAATTTCTTCGTATATAATTTTGGCTCGCTTATGGGCGTTCTATGCGAAAAAACTTTTTATTTTTTCTTATCTCACTTGACAAGCGACTTTCTCTGCGATATAATTATTTTAGTGAAAATTTTATTTTTTAATAAAAGGAGCTAATCATGAAAAAAATCAAAGTAGGTATTATCGGATGCGGCGGTATCGCAAACGGCAAGCATATGCCCTCTCTCAAGGCTGTTCAGAGCTGTGAGATGGTCGCTTTCTGCGACATCATTCTCTCAAGAGCAGAGGAAGCAGCACAGAAGTACGGTACTCCCGACGCTAAGGTTTACGAGGACTATAAGGAGCTTCTCAAGGACGAGAGCATCGACGTAGTTCACGTTTGTACCCCCAACCGCTCTCACAGCTTCATCACAGTTGACGCTCTTGAGGCAGGCAAGCACGTTATGTGCGAGAAGCCCATGGCTATAAACTCTGCTGAGGCAAAGAAGATGATAGACGCTGCTAACCGCACAGGCAAGAAGCTCACTATCGGTTATCAGAACCGTTTCCGCGACGACTCTCTCTACCTCAAGGCTGAGGCTGAGGATGGCACCTTCGGCGACATCTACTACGCTAAGGCTACCGCTCTCCGTCGTAGAGCAGTTCCTACCTGGGGCGTATTCCTTAACGAGTACGAGCAGGGCGGCGGTCCTCTTATCGACATCGGTACTCACGCTCTCGACCTCACCCTCTGGACAATGAACAACTACAAGCCTCTCTACTGCGTAGGTACTACCTATCACCAGCTCAACAACAATACACAGGCTGGCAACGCTTGGGGCGACTGGGATCCCGAGAAGTTCACCGTTGAGGATTCCGCATTCGGATTTATCGTAATGGAGAACGGCGCTACTATCGTTCTTGAGTCCTCTTGGGCACTCAACACTCTCGACGTTCGCGAGGCTCAGACAGCAGTTTGCGGAACAAAGGCAGGCGCTGATATGATCGACGGTCTCCGCATCAACGGCGTAAGAGGCGGCAGACAGTACGTATTCAAGCCCAGCTTCAAGGCAGGCGGAGTAGCATTCAACGACGGTGCGGCAGGCGAGGACGCTTCCACCCGTGAGGCTCGTCAGTGGATCAACGCTGTTATCAACGACACCGATCCTATCACCCGTCCCGAGCAGGCTTACTGCGTAACTCAGATACTCGAGGGTATCTACGAGTCTGCTAAGACAGGCAAGCCCTACTACTTCAACTAATAAATAATAAACTAAAAGAAGCCGCAGAGATCTCTGCGGCTTCTTTGCTTATTTGAATTGTGCTTTGCGCGGACGACCGATGGTCGCCCCTACCGATTGTGCAATATCTAATATTTTGATTGTAGGGGAGGATATCATCCTCCCGTTTTTGTAAAAATGAGATTTAAGAACGGTTCTTTCGTTATTATTTAAGCTTCCATTCTATTCTTCTTATCTCGCCATTAGGAGAGGTGTCGGGCGGCATTATCTCATCAATATAATCGCTCGGAAGCGACAGTCTTAGCCTTCCGTCCTCAAGCAGCTCTCCCGAAAGCTCTCTCGTCGCGCTTCTGCTCTTAACAGAGAAGCTATATTTTTCGGCATCCGACGGAATATCAAAGGAAATATATATATCCACGCTTTTTATTTCGCATTTTGAAGGAATACTGTATTTTAACACCTTTTCCTCGGGATCAATTGTCTTTACGCGCGACTCCGAAAGCGTCTCTCCGCTTCCTGTCGTTACCGTAACTATCTTGCAAAACGGAGAAATATCATCACTGCTCAGCTTCGTCTCGCTCTCTACCACTCTCTCGCCGTAAATGTCCTCGCCTTGATTCTCTTCATAGCTGTATTTAGGCTTTGCAAAGTCTTCAAGCGTGTCAAAAAAGTAAAAATTGATCACGTACTGTCCCACAGGCACAAGAATAGCGATCAGTGCAAGTGCCGTAAAGCTCACGCGCTCACAAACGAAGCTTTTTATAATAAACGCGGCTAATAAAAGCACCGCCGATATGAGCGGAAGCATAGCGATCACGCCCGTAAACATAGGGAGAATCGAGCCGCTCGTATCGAAATAGGAATCAAGATTAAAGAGCATCAGCAAAATGCCCAAAGCAAGCGTAGCAAAAATAAATATCGCGTATATCGCGTACGGCGACAGCTTTTTCTCAGCTTTATTTTCTTCCGCAACAGAACCGTCAGGCTCTTTTGCAAAAGGAGCTTTATCCTCTGCCCCCTCGTCGGATGAAGATGATCTCAAGAAAAATATCTTTTTCAAGATACGGCTCAGGCCTCCGCCAACAAGACTGCAAAGTCCTGCCACGACACCCGCGAGCAAGAAAACGGAATAGGCTTCGAGCGATATGGAATTGGCGTTTGAGAGGTCGGTTATCAACTCGGTTACGGTAAGGAAGCCTGCCGTTACAACAGCACTTGCAACGAATGGAATGAGCAGAGAGCCTAAGTATCTGTCTATGACCGCGCCAAGAAGCAGGAACAAAACGGGAGTAACGAAAAAGCACAGGAGAGATAGCATCTCTGCGACGTCTCCCTCAAAAACGTTGCAAAAAAACTGGATGGCAAAAAACATCAACAGTATTCCGAGGCTCGCAAGCGCGCTTACCGCAAGCGAGATCCACTTCTTTTTTGAAATCTTCACGTTTTCTCCTTTCGTGCATTGTATTTTCATCTATATTATAGCACGCGTTGAGCGTAGAAAGCAAGTTCTTCCAAAGGGCGAGCCCTTGTGCACACATAAATTATAACACAAATCCGTAATTTTGTAAATAGCGCAAGTACAACGAATGAGCAAGTTTGCTCAACGAATGTGCAATTTCGTCGGTAGCGTTAATTTCTATAAGGCGGTACGCCGACCCCTACAGGTTTGTGCAATATCTAATATTTTGATTGTAGGGGAGGATATCATCCTCCCGTTTTTATAAGTTATATCCACACCCATTTTAGCAAGTCATCCTGAGC
>CALCTA010000171.1 GCA_937893945.1 uncultured Clostridia bacterium
GCGGACAGGCAGGCTGCTTGCCGCTATAAAAAAGATATACAGCTTTTTTCTCGGTCTTATCATGACCGTGCTTCTTTCCTCGATGTCTGCGCAGACTGCCATCAGCTCGGCGGCGGACAGTACCACGGCGCGTACCGCAAGGCTGGTGAGCGGAAGCGTTATCCCTGTGCTTGGCGGCGGGGTGGGAGAGACCTTGAGGACGGTGGCGGGGGGAGTTACTTATCTCAAAAGCGTGATCGGTATTGGCGGTATCATTATGATATTTCTGCTCCTTCTGCCTGTGGGACTTTCGGTACTGCTGACTCGCTTTGTATTTCTTATCACGGGAGGGCTTGCCGACATTCTCGGCTGTCCCTCTGAGGCAAGGTTGCTTGAAAATCTCGGAGAGGTATATGGATGTATGCTTGCGGTGATAAGCGGAGTTGCGATAACCTTTATCCTCGCGCTCTGCATATTTACTCAGACTGTAGTGGCGGTGGCGTGATGAAGGAATATTTTATAGTTGTCATAACCGTGATTTTTATAGGTGGTACGATCGTCTCGCTTGCTCCCGAGGGAACGGGGCAGAGGTATCTGCGCTTGCTCGTTTCACTTGCCGTTACGGGATGTATTATAATGCCGCTCTTCTCCTTTTTTGGTGGTGGGGAGATAGACACGAGCGGCATATCGGATCTGCTTTCGTGGCAAGAGGAGAATACACAAAATTATGAGGAAATTTACAATAATTCAATTCTTAAAGCAGGTGCGAGAGAAGTGGAAAACAAACTGAAAAGCGAGATACTGCAAGCTTTAGACGGGGATTATGAGGATATAGATTTGAGAATAGTGGCGGAGCAGAAAAGTGGGGAAATATACATAGAAAGAACAGAGATAATAATATACCCGTCGGGTGTGGCTCTTGATCCTCATTTTATGGAGAATTACGTTTCCGAACGCCTCAGATGCGAGTGCGAGGTTATTTATAAAAGTGAGTAATAATACAATACTATAATTCAAAAAACGCTGAAATATAAAGAAAATAGAGGTAATGAATTATGCAGAAAAATACAACTAACCGTTTTCCTGCAAAAAGAGCGGCTGCAATAGCCTTTCTCTGCGCGCTCGTCGGTATCCTACTTATAATTATGGGCAACTGCCGAGGCGATGAGGAGAAGGATAAGGAGATCGGTATCGAAACGCTTGACCCCGAGGCGTATGCGCGCGAGGTCGAGGAGAAGGTAGAGGAGCTGTGCAACAAGATAGACGGTGTCAGCTCTACCTACGCGGTGGTTACGCTTGAGGGTGGATATAAGGCTATCTATGCGACCGATATGCAGGCAGGCGGCACAAGCGCAAAGAAGCAAACGGTAACGCTTGGCAGCGGCTCGGGTGAGCACGCTCTGCTTCTCGGCTATGAAAACCCCAAAATAGCCGGAATAGGAATAGTTTGCTCGGGCGGCGATGACCCTATCTGTCGCCAGAACGTTATTTCTGTGGTAGGCTCGGCATTTGACGTCAGTACAAATAAAATTTTTGTTACGGGAAGCTGAGGCGCGTGTCATAATCGGCGGACAAAGCCCATATAGTGTAGCGTAGTACAAAACAAACTTTTGGAGGAGCTTATTTATGAAAATGGAAAACGTTAAGGAAAAATTCACGGCGTTCTGCCGTAAGGTCGGTAAGAAAAATATGATGATAGCAGGCGCCTTCGTTGTAGTTGCGGTGGCTCTGATCGTGGCTATCGCCGTTTTTGGCGGCGCTGACGACAAGGGATTTGATTACAGTCAGGGAACGGGACTTAAGCCCGATTCCACCGACAGTACTCCCACAGGCACAGACACTAACAACGCCGACAGCTATTTTTCTACCGTTCAGCTCAGCCGTCAGCGCAATCGCGACGAGGCTCTTGAGGTGCTTCAGTCGGTAGTTGACAACGATTCCGCAACCGAGACCGCTAAGAATGAGGCACTTGCGGAGATCAACAACCTCGCTCGCGTAATGGAAGCAGAGGCAAATATTGAAACTCTTATAGTTGCAAAGGGCTTTGCGGAGTGCGTTGCGGTCATCAGCGGTGAGAGCGCAAGCATCGTTGTAAAGAGCGAAGGACTTCAGGCGGCACAGATATCTCAGATCAACGAGATAGTTTACGAGCAGGCGGGTATCATGCCCACTAATATAAAGATAATCGAGAGATAACGGCGATACGGTCGGCATTGCGCGGAGGCTCGTAAGCTACGCGCATTTGTCGCGCTCGTTTTCACCATGCTGACGGCAGATGCATATTCTTATTGCAGAGGAGCCGAGACGGCTTTGCGATAGGAGGATAACGTATGGGTGAACGGGAAGAGACCAAACAGGGAGAAAAGACGCGTGAATGTGCGCTTTTTGCGGCGGCTAACAGCGGAGAAGGATTCAAAAGCTTTTACGGAGAGATATTTTCTCCCGAGCGCCTTTTGCGGCGCTATCTTATCAAGGGCGGAGCGGGCAGTGGCAAGAGCAGTCTGATGCGGCGTGTGGCACAAACGCTCAGCAGTCGGGGACATCGCGTGGAGTATTACTACTGCTCATCTGACTACACCTCGCTCGACGGCATAGTCATCGACGGACGGGTGGCGCTCGTGGATTCCACCGCTCCGCATATTATTGAGCCTGAGCTTGCAGGCGCTGTTGACGAGATAGTTGACACGGGACTTTTCTGGGATTCGCGTGCTCTCGCGTCGCAGAGGGAGCGGATAGCCGAGCTGAGCGACAAAAAGCGCGAGTGCTATAAGGGCGCTTACCGCTATCTTGAGGCGGCTCTCGCGGTCGATAGACGGAGCAGGGAGCTTATGCATCGCTATATAAGAGCCGAAAAGCTTCGCAGGGCGGCGGCGCGAGCGGTGGCATCAATACCCGACGGGAACGGATTTGCCGTACGGGTGGGAATCAGATCTTCGGTCGGAATGAAGGGTAGATACAGCCTTGATACCTATGAAAAGCAGGCAGAGCGGCTATATACTGTCAGCGATACCTACCGCTCGGGCGGACTTTTTATCAGCGCGCTGATAGACGAGGCAAGGCGCAAGCGCTGCCGTGTATGTGTTTCCTATGATCCCGTAAACACCGATATACCCGATGCCGTTTTGTTTGAGGAGAGCGGCGTTGGATTTGTGGTATGCGAGGGAGAGGGCTCGGGAGAGATAGCGGGCAGAATAAATATGAAAAGATTTTTCAGCTTTCCGCACGCCAGTGCAGAGGCTTCTCGCGCCAAGGCTGAATTCAGGGCAGACGGACGGCTCTACGACGGACTGCTCAGCTACGCGTGTGAAAGGCTTGCGGAAGCGGGAGAGGCGCACTTCGCGCTTGAGAGCATCTATGGCAAGTGTATGGATTTTGAGGCGGAGAGCAGATACTGCGACAGTCTTGCGGCGAGAGTAGCTGATTTGCTTGAACAAAAAGAATAGAATAAAAACGGCGCAAAGAGGTGTTTTTGCGCCGTTTTTATGCAATATTTTGTGAAAAATATACAAAAGGAAGACTTGATTTTCTACACCCAATTGTGATTTTAGTGTTGAAAAAGCTTTGAAAATATGGTAAAATGATGTATAAACATACTGTGGATATTATTTCGCGGTTTGTTCAAACACATTTTTATTTGGAGGAAAACCATGAAAAGAACAATTTCTATTTTGGTGCTCATCGCAATGATGCTCGCATCTGTTCTTGCTATTCTTCCCGCAGCTGCTGAGGGCGAGACTGCTCTCGTCAAGGATTACGCTACTGCAGCTGACGGCGACGTTCTCTACACATTTAACTTCAACGGAGATGACGTATTTAAGCCCGAAAAACTTGGCGCAGACGATAATATGGACTACATCGTCAACGGCGACGGTAGCTCTGTTACTATCGAGCCTAAGGCGGATGCCCAGACCAAGAAGCAGAATATCTGGGGCGGCGAGGTAGCAGGACTTGTTGCTACTCTTGAGCACGTTTACAGCTTCAGATACAAGGTAAGAGCTAATAGCGAAGGCTATGACGCAACTCAGGCAAAGAACAACTCGGTAGGTATCGGCGGTTGGCTCGCAAAGGACGGATACAAGTACAACTCCAGCCCTCCTTTCTATAACAACTACTCCAACCACAACACCTCCAGCGCAGATGGCGATATCACTATGCGCCGTTCTTCCATCTCTATGGGTAACACAAAGTACGGTGATACCAATCTGACTCCCGATGCAGAATATCCCGAGTACATCTACTGGGAGAAGGGCGACACAACTCTTCCCGGTGAGTATCTTATTGATGCTGAAGGCTTTATCGATATGCTTATAGTATTCGATGGCCCCACAAACACGATCTCCACATACATTCTCGACACGGATGGCAATTGGATCTTCATTGAGTCCGTACCTGAGCTTAAGCACGAGGGTAACATGGGCTTCTTTACCTATGCTTACTACGCTGACGTAAACACCACTATTAAGGACGCTAAGATCTATAAGGGCGACGTTGCAAACCTCGTTCTTCCCACAGTAAGAGATTACGCTACCGCAGCTGACGGAGACATTCTCTACACATTTAATTTCAACGGCGACGAAGTATTCCAGCCTGCTGATCTTGCTGCAAGCAAGGGCAACATGGACTACGTTGTATCCGATGAAGGTAAGACTGTTACCATCAAGGCAAAGGAAGGCGCTCCCGGTGAGTCTGTCAACCTTTGGGGTGGCGAGGTCGCAGGACTTACCGCAACCCTTGACAGAACATACTCCTTCAGATATAAGGTAAGAGCTAACAGCGAAGGCTATGAGTCCGGCGCTGCAAAGAATAACTCTGTAGGTATAGGCGGTTGGGGCGTTGATCTTACGCTCGATAAGCCCGAATTCTACAACAACTACGGTAACCACACCACCGCAGCCGGCGATGACGTATCTATGCGCCGTTCCGCACTTTCTTGGGGCGGTCAGGGCGCTAAGATCGGCGATTATGTAAAGTGGGAGGAAACTCTCAACGCTTACGCGGTAGACGCAGACGGATTCATGGATATGCTTCTCGTATTCGACGGTCCTACCAAGATGATCACCGCTTACGTTCTTGACCAGGCAGGCGTATGGCAGCTCGTTGAGGAGAAGGCAAGCCTTGAAAAAGAAGGTAACATCTGCTTCGCATCCTACGCTTATTACAATACTGTAAATACCACTGTTACTAACGTAAGAGTTTACAAGGGCGACTTTACAAAGTGCGCTTCCGGCTCGGTTGAGATGGCTACCGAGGAAGAACTTGCAACACTTCAGTTCTACATCGCCGAGGCTGATCTTCTCGCCGAAGAAAACTTCACAGCAGGCTCTTGGACCAAGCTCAACAGAGCTTTGGATCGCGCGAAGGACATCCTTACAGCTGAAGTTAAGTCTAAGGCAGAGGTCGAGTCCCGCACTATCGCTCTTATGAACGCACTTTCCAGCCTTGAGGCTGATATGACAGCTCTCAACACTCTTATCACCGAGTGCAGAAGACTTCCTAAGGCAGACTACACAGCAGATTCCTGGACCGCGTTTGAGGCAGCTCTCACTGCAGCGAAGGCTAACGAGTCCACTGCTTACGAGGACGTTAAGGCTCTTTACGATGCACTCGCAGCAGCTAAGGCGGCTCTCGTAATAGCTACTGCAGACAAGACCGAGCTTGGAGAGCTTCTCGCTATGGCGGGTGTTCTCAACGAGGCTGATTTTGAGGCAGATCTTTGGGCAGCATTCGCAACTAAGGTAGCTGAGGCAAAGGCAGTATTTGACGCAGAAGAAGCAACCGGCTCTCAGGTTGCAAGTGCAGTCAAGTCTCTCACAAATGCTATCAAGGCTATCAACGGCGGCGTTCTTCCTCCTCCTCCCGTAGTAGAGGAGCCCACCGAGGAGCCCACCGAGGAGCCTACAGCAGCTCCTACTGAGAAGCCCACCGAGGCACCCACAGCAGCTCCCACCGAGCCTGCTACCGAGCCC
>CALCTA010000172.1 GCA_937893945.1 uncultured Clostridia bacterium
TCTACCATATGAACGGGGATGCGGATGGTTCTCGCCTGATCTGCAATAGCTCTGGTTATAGCCTGTCTTATCCACCAGGTAGCGTAGGTAGAGAATTTGTATCCCTTGCTGTAGTCAAACTTATCTACAGCCTTCATAAGTCCGAGATTTCCCTCCTGAATAAGATCAAGGAAGAACATTCCCTTGCCCACGTATCTCTTAGCGATACTTACTACGAGACGAAGGTTTGCCTCAACAAGCTCGTTCTTAGCAGCGTTCTTATCAGCCTCGGTAGATGCCTCATTTGTCATTATCTCAGCAAGCTCGCGCTCTCTGTCGGCAGTAAGGAGCGGCACTCTGCCTATCTCCTTAAGATACATACGAACAGGGTCATCGACAGCAAGTCCCTCCTGCTCGAGTATTCTCTCCATATTGTCGCTGGTGCTGAACGCCTCGACCTCGGATTCTATCTCGCTCATCTCGGTAGAGGATATCTCGCCGGAGAGCTGAATTCCGTTGTCCTCGAGAGTATCGTAGAACTTATCGAGATCCATCTCCTCAACGGCACGGTCAAAGTCGTTATCAGAAAGCTTTCCCTGCTTTCCTTTTTCAATTATCTCGTCAATATCTACTTCAGGTTTTACGTTTTCTTCTTTTACTTCGTTTACAGACATTTTAAATTCCTTCCGATTATGTATTTTTATCTTTCTTTTTATTTTTTAATGCTTCCTGCATCTTTCTGAGGTCTCCAAACCGGTCCTCGCCCTGCTCTGAAAGCTTATTTTTCTCCTGCTTGATACTATCAATACAGGACATAAATACCTCTCTGTCGTTTCTTGCGAGCCTTCGGCGGTCTATTTCTATCTTTTCTATCCGCCCAAGCTCGTCAATATCAAACATCTGACCGAGCATCGCCTTTGAATATCCCGCCTCGCTGTTTTCAAGCTCGCAAAGTGCCTCAAAGACACGCCTACTGAACGAGGTTACGAAATCATCAGCAGAGATAGGCACGGTCTTGTTGGCGGCATCGCGTCTGAACTCGTCGAATATCAGCATAAGACCGAGCAGCGCTTCCTCTGCCGCCGTTGCCTTTATATGCTTTGCGGCATCGGGATTTACTCTGTCTCCGATGTTCTTTACCGAGAGCTGAGCCTCACGGCTCTCCTTTTGCTTTGCCTCGCGAATTCTTGCCCGTCTTTGCCGCTCAACGTCATTCTTCAGCGCGTCCTGACTTATCCCAAGTCTCTCTGCGGCGCGGCGGATATATATATCGCGCTCGACCTCGGTGTAAGCACCCGCTATAAGCGCGCAAGCCTCGCTTGACGCCTTTATCTTCTCCTCGGGAAGCTCGAGATTGTAATTCCCCGCTATCTTCTCAAGGTTGTAGTCAAATCCGGTCTTGCTCTCTCCAAGCGCGCGCCTGAAGCTATCCTTACCGAACTTCTTTATATACTCGTCGGGATCCTTCGCACCGGGTATCTTCAGCACTCTGACCTCAACACCTACCTCCGAGAGAAGCCTCATCGCCTTTTGCGCGGCATTCTGTCCCGCGCTGTCGGCGTCGTAGCATATTACCACCTTTTTAGTGTGCTTTGCGAATATTCTCGCCTGCTCAGAGGTTATAGCCGTACCGAGCGTCGCCACCGCGTTCTCAAAGCCCGCGGCGTGCAGGGCGATAACGTCCATATACCCCTCGCACAGCAGCATCTGCTCCTCGCAATGCTTCTTTGCAAAGTTGAGCGCAAAGAGGTGCCGACTCTTTTTAAAGGCGGGGGTATCCGAGGTGTTCAGATATTTCGGCTTGGAGTCATCCATAACTCGTCCGCCAAACGCCACGATATTTCCCGAGGTATCTATTATCGGGAATATAACGCGATTTCTGAAATAGTCGTAGGTCCTTCCGCTGTTTCGGCTCTTTCCGCAAAGGAATCCTACTACAAGCTCCTCGTCGGTATAGCCCTTATTCTTCATATAGTTAGTGAGCATCCACGCGTTATTAGGCGAATACCCAAGTCCAAAATGCTTTATGGTGGCAATGCTGAGCTTTCTCTCCTCGTGAAGATACGCGAGAGCCTCCTTGCCGTATCTCTCGTCAAAAAGACAGCTACGGAAGAATTTTGCCGCCTCGAGATTCATCTCGTACAGTCTCTTTCGCGGCACGCCCACCTCTGTTGCGGTATCGTCGGTGGGTATCGTGATGCCTGCTCGCTGAGCAAGCGTTTCAAGCGCGCTTCGGTAGTCAAGATTTTCAGTCCTCATCACGAAGCTGATAACGTCGCCACCCGCGCCGCAGCCAAAGCAGTAGAAGCTCTTAGTTCCGGGGAATACCGTAAAGGACGGGGTCTTTTCGTTATGGAACGGGCAAAGACCGTTGAGGTTAGAGCCCGCGCGCTTAAGCGTTACGTAAGATCCGATTACCTGCTCTATGTCGCTTCTGTGTATTATCTCATCTATTATTTCTCTTGGTATCTGACTCATTGCTGAATGCCCCTCCACACCTTAGGAATACATAGGTCGCTATATACCTCTATGGCGTATCTGTCGGTCATTCCCGAAATGAAATCGCAAGCACTTCTCTCTACGCTGTCAATACCGTATCTTCTGCGGTACATCTCGGGGAGCTTTTCTGGGTGCTTTACGTAATACTCAAAGAGATACATCAGCATATCCTGAGCCTTGCTCTCCTCGGATTTAGCTACAGGATTGTGATAGACGTGCTCAAAAAGGAATGAGCGCAAGGAATCCGCGGCAGCCCCTATCTCTGTCTCCATAGATATTTTATCCCGTCCCTCGCTCGCTCGCACCATAGAAAGCACCATGGTATTTATTCTATCCGAGTGTCCCTCGCCGAGAATATGTCTTATCTCAACGGGAATATCCCTCTCGGTAAGTATGCCGGCTCTGCAGGCATCGTCGATATCGTGATTTATATAGGCAATGCGGTCGGCGTAATTAACTATAACTCCCTCAAGAGTTGACGCTATATTCTTACCGCTGTGATTTACTATTCCGTCTCTTACCTCATAGGTGAGGTTGAGTCCGTTTCCGTCGTTTTCAAGTATCTCAACGACGCGCAAGCTCTGCTTGTAGTGTGTAAAGCTCGCGTCAAAGCACTTCTGCATAGCGTACTCGCCCGCGTGTCCGAAGGGCGTGTGTCCAAGGTCGTGCCCGAGAGCTATGGCTTCGGTCAGATCCTCGTTGAGTCTGAGCGCGCGCGCGATGCTTCTGGCTATCTGCGTAACCTCAAGCGTGTGTGTCATTCTCGTACGATAGTGATCGCCCGTGGGAGAAAGGAAGACCTGAGTTTTATACATCAGGCGGCGGAAGGATTGGCAATGCGTTATCTTGTCTCTGTCGCGCTGAAATTCAGTTCTGACGTTACACGGCAACACCGGCTTTTCCCTGCCACGCGTATCTGCCGTGCGGAAGGCATAAACAGATAGATTACGTCTTTCGTTTTCAAGACAAAGCTCTACTACGCTTTTACTTTCCATACTTTCTCCTTTCCTGCGCGTCCGCAAATTTCGATGACAATAATAATGTACGCTAAAAAAATCAAATATACTTTTTTTAATACGAATTTTTTCGTTTTTCGCGTATTTTTATTATAAAAAATACTTTTTTTGGCGAAAAATCGGCTGTCTTAGCGCGGCGTCCGCATTTTTCATTGCGACAAAGCGGAAGTGCCCGACAAGACAGCCGTAATTTTTTGGGGATCTTACTTTACAAATTCGTTATATATAGCGCGAACAGCCTTCTCAAAATCATGCTCCTCAACGCCGACGATGATAGAAAGCTCACTCGAGCCCTGATCTATCATTCTGATGTTGATGCCAGCCGCAGAGATAGAGTTGAACACTCTCGCAGCCGCGCCCTTATACTTGACCATACCGAGACCAACTATAGCAACGAGCGCAAGTCCGTCCTCGATAGTAATGCTATCGGCATGAACAGCTCTGTTGATCGAGGTAAGCACCTTGTCGCGTCTGCCGTCAAGCACGGCACTCTCGATAACTACGCTCATATTGTCGATTCCCGAGGGAAGATGCTCAAAGGATATCTCGTTATCCTCAAGGACCTCAAGAACCTTTCTGCCGTATCCGACCTCAGAGTTCATCATATCCTTCTCGATAGTGATTACCGAGAAGCCCTTTCTTCCCGCGATACCCGTGATGATCTTCTCGGCGTCAAAGTCATTCTTGTTCTCCGCAACGATCATAGTACCGGGATCCTGAGGACGATTGGTGTTTCTTATGTTTATCGGGATCTTAGCGTTCTTTACGGGGAATATAGCGTCCTCGTGGAGAACGGTAGCGCCCATATAGGAAAGCTCACGAAGCTCTCTGTATGTGATAGTCTTGATGGGGCAAGGATCATCTACTATTCTGGGGTCTGTCATAAGGAAGCCCGAAACGTCGGTCCAGTTCTCGTAGAGATCTGCATCAAGAGCGCGCGCAACGATAGAGCCCGTGATATCCGAGCCGCCGCGTGAGAAGGTCTTGATAGTTCCGTTGGGCATAACACCGTAAAATCCGGGGATAACAGCGTGCTTATGCTGCATGAGCTCCTCGCGCATAGCCTCGTTGGTCTTTTCCTCGTCAAGAGTTCCGTTGTCCTTGAAATATATAACGTTCTCAGCATCAACAAAATCAAACTTGAGATACTTTGCGAGAATAAGCGAGTTGAGGTACTCGCCACGGCTTGCCGCAAAATCGCGACCCGAGCGGTGCATCATGGCGCTCTTTACGTACTCAAGCTCTCCGCTGATATCAAAATCAAGTCCGAGTCCTGCGATAATATCGTTATATCTGTCGGATATTCTTCCGTATATCTCGTCAATGCTCTCGTGATTACGTATCTTCTCATAGCACTCGTAGAGCATATCCGTAACCTTGATGTCTTCCTTAAAGCGCTTTCCGGGCGCGGAAGGAACTACGTAACGGCGCTGAGGATCAGCCTTTATAATGCTCGCTACCTGCTTGAAATGCTCGGCGTCCGCAAGCGAGCTACCGCCGAATTTTACTACTTTGACCTTCATATTAGCCACCTCTATATCAAATATTAATTATAACAAAAACGAGTACATTACATTATATAAAAAAAATCAACTTTTGTCAACTGTTTTTTTGCCCCCATTACAAGAATTTTTATATTTTCACACAAATTTACCTATCCCGTCATTTTATTTACTGCTTTTTGCCTATCCTGAAGCCGAAAAAGGAAAACCGCATTGGCGTTTATCTCGCCAATGCGGTGCTATTACCTTAAAATTCTTCGTGGTGCGGCGGCCTTTTGCCTTTGTGATGATGTCCGTGGCTCTCAGCCTGCTCCTCTGAGTGTATTATATCCGCGTTCTCGATATATCGGCTTGCCTGAGTGGAGAAAAGCTCGTAGTATTTTCCGTGCTTTTCCATAAGCTCACGGTGAGTTCCCTCCTCAACAAGCTCTCCGTATTCGAGAACCACTATCTTGGAAGCGATAGTCGCGCTTGAAAGTCTGTGGGATACGAATATAGTCATCTTGTCGCGGCGAAGCTCATCAAACTGATTGAATATCTCCTGCTCTGCCATCGGGTCGAGAGACGCGGTGGGCTCGTCGAGAATAAGAATATCCGAATCGCTGTAAAAGGCTCTCGCAATAGCAAGCTTCTGCCACTGACCGATAGAAAGCTCGATGCCGTTCTCCTCGAAGTATCTCATAAGCGGAGTTTCGTAGCCGTCGGGAAGACGAGAGATGAAGTCTGTGGCGTTCGCCTGTCTTGCCGCCTCGCTGACCTTATCCTCATCCACGTTGGTCCTGTGAACGTCGCCGAATCTGATGTTCTCGGATACGCTTACCGCGTATTTTCCAAAGTCCTGGAAGATGATACCGAAAATACTGTAAAGCTCCTTGATGTCGTACTCCTTGATGTTTCTTCCGTCAAGTAATATCTCGCCCTCTGTGGGATCATAAAGTCTTGTAAGAAGCTTTATAAAGGTAGTCTTTCCCGCACCGTTAAGTCCGACAAGCACGACAGTCTCACCGGGGCGGAGCGTAAGATTTACGTTCTTTATTACCATTCTCTCGCTACCGGGATAAGCAAAGCTTACGTTGCGGAACTCTATGGTATGGGGTTTGCCGTGAGTTACCTTTTCAGGTGTCTTTACGCTCGGTACGACAGTCTTTTCCTCGTGGATATAAGCAATAAGGTTATCTATAAAGAGCGTTCCCTCGTATATCGAGGCAGAAAGCTCTATAAGACTTACCACACATCCCGATACCGTCATCAACGCGCCTGTATAGAGTTGATAGTCTCCTATCATTATCTCGCCCTCAAAGACCATAGCGGCGATAACGAGATACATAATGCAGCTTGAGACAGAGGATATCACCGCAAGGACTATATGCCACACGTTCTCACGGACGATAAGCGAGCGAAGTCCCTTGTAATAGACCGAAAACGCCTCGTCGTAGCGTCCGATAAACTTGTCCGAGAGGTCGAACATTCTTATCTCCTTGACCATATCCTTGTTCACCATAAGGTCGGAGTAATAGTTCATCTGTCTGCGCTCCTTAGAGCGACGGCGTATGTATCTGAAGGTCTTGCGGCGGTAGCTGAAGTTTATTATAGCTCTCGGAATTGCGATAGCCGCCATTACGAGCGCCATCCACCAGATATCCTTCGCGCTTGCAAGTATTGCGATATAGCTGACGAGCTTTATGGCGTTGCTGAATATATTCAGCGTCTGATTGAGCACCTGAATAGGTCTGTGCCCTGCCTCACGGTTAGCATTTTCAAGCTTCTCGTAAAACTCGGGGCGGTCAAAGGATGCGAGATCAAGCTCCTTTGCCTTGTTCATTATCTGAAGCTTTACGTACCTTACTATCTTCTCTCCCGCAATTCGCGTAACGAAGGAGTTAAGGCGAGAGGTGAGGTTCTCAAGTATTCGGAAAACGAACATAAATATTATGAGCATCATTACTGCAGACGCGAAAAACTCTATCTTTTCGTCAAGCGCGACCACCTTCTGAAGCTCGTTGAGTATGTCCTTGGATATTATAGAACTGATTACGGGTATTATTCCGCTGAGTACCGATACCAACAACAAGGAGATAAATATCCAATGTCCCGTTTCCCAGACCATCTTGAAGATATAAGCAAGACGCTTGAAGAATCCGCCAAGCAGCTCTCCGAGATATCTGGGGATATCCTTTATGCCCTTTGGTGCGGCGACCTTGTTTTCACCCGGTCGCTGTGCGCCGAAGGGAGGCATTCCGGGGCCCATCTATTCACCTCATATTCTCGGGAAGCTGACGGCCTCCGAGTATGTGAAAATGCAGGTGCTTTACGCTCTGACAAGCGTCCGCGCCGCAGTTACTGATAAGACGGTAGCCGTTCACGAGTCCCTCCGCTGCCGCTATCTTAGGCACACATTCAAAGATATGCGCAATATATTTGCTGTTCTCGGCGTTGATCTCGTCCATCGAAGCCACGTGGCACTTAGGGATAACGAGCACGTGAGTGGGAGCCTGAGGATTTATGTCGCGGAACGCAAGACACATATCGTCCTCATAGACCTTGCTTGATGGGATAACACCCTCAATAATTTTACAGAATAAGCAATCCATATTGATTTTTCCTTCTTTTTATGATAAAATAATACAAAGTAATTATAGCACAGCCAAAAAACACTGTCAAGGAGTTTGTTATGATTTTTTCGGACAAAATAGAAAAAACGCTGAGTGGCGATATGTGGGATCATCTCGCCTCCACCTCAAAGACCGTAGTTATGTACGGTATGGGAAACGGAGCGGACAAGATACTTGCGGTGTGCGAAAAATACGGCGTGTGCGTCTCTGATTTCTTTGCGAGCGACGGATTCGTGCGAGGACATTCCTTCCACGGAAAGACCGTACTTTCATATTCCGACGTAAAGGCAAAATACGGCGCGGAAAACATTATCGTGCTTCTCTCGTTTGGAAGCTCTCTTCCCGACGTTCTTGAGCTTTTCAAGACAGTCAGCTCCGAATGTGAGCTTTACGCGCCCGACGTACCTGTCTGCGCAGACGCTCTTTTCAACTATGAATTTTTCCGTGCTAATCGCGATAAAATTGATCAAGCCTACTCTCTGCTCGCCGACGAGGAGTCGCGGCGGATATACGAGAACGTTATTCTCTACAAGCTCAGCGGGCGCATAGAATATCTTTTTGCCGCGGAGAGCGCCAAAGACGAGAGCTATACTCTGCTTCAGGCAAAGGACTTTTCCTCTGCCGCAGACCTTGGCGCTTACAACGGCGACACCGCCCGTGAGCTTCTGCGCTACTCGCCCGATATCAAAAAGATCTACGCGCTTGAGCCTGATAAGCGAAATTTCAGAAAGCTTTCGGAATTCTGCTCTGCCTATGAGGGTGGCACCGAGCTTATTCCCGTGAATGCTGCGGCGTGGTGTGAGGACACCACTCTCACCTTTGGCGGCGAGGGCAATCGCAATTCGGGTATATTCGCCCCGACAAAGACCGCCAAGGCAGTAGAGGTGAGCGCACGCTCGCTTGACAGCGTCCTTTGCGGAGAAGCAGTAGATTATATAAAATACGACGTTGAGGGAGCTGAGCGCGAAGCGATAGAAGGCTCGCGCGAGACTATACTTTTCCATCACCCCGCCCTGCTCGTCTCGGCTTATCACAAGAGCGAGGATATCTTCGCCCTGCCCCTACAGATACACGAGCTTTCCCCCGACTACAAGCTTTACTACCGCCGATACCCCTACGTTCCCGCATGGGATCTAAATCTTATTTGCATATAAAACAAAAACAGAGCTGAAATTCAGCTCTGTTTTGCTTTTAATTAATTAGTTTGCAAGGAAATTACTTATACTTTCTCTTGCGAGCAGCTTCGGACTTCTTCTTGCGCTTTACGCTGGGCTTCTCATAGTGTTCTCTCTTGCGAAGCTCGGTAAGGACGCCGGAACGAGCCATAGCTCTCTTAAAGCGACGGAGTGCGCTGTCCAAAGACTCGCCTTCCTTTACTCTGATCTCTGCCATTTCTGTTTTCCCTCCCTCCGCATATTGCCGGAGCAATCAAAATCGTTACTATTATACATTAAAACTTTCGTTTTGTCAATAGTTTTTTTAAAGTTTTATTTTTCTTTCTCTTTTTTGGCATTTTCGTCTCGCAGAAAGCTCAAGGCGTCCTCTCGGGCGCCTTGAAATGCTTTATCTTACTACGATATTTACTATCTTGTTAGGAACTGCGATCTCCTTGACTATCGTCTTACCCTCGATAGCCGATGCTATCCTTTCGTCTGCCTTTGCCGCCGCAATAGCGTCATCCTTCGGGCAGTTTACGGGAAGCATAATAGTTCCTCTGAGCTTACCGTTTATCTGAAGTGCTACTTCGATGCTATCGTCAGCAGTCTTTGATTCGTCGTAGGTAGGCCAGCTCTCGTATGCGATAGTATCGTTATGACCGAGCAACGACCACATCTCCTCGCAGATGTGAGGAGCGATGCAGGAAAGCATCTTGATAAGTCCCTCGGCATAAGCCTTCGGGCACTTGCCTTCCTTATATACTGCGTTTACGAATATCATCATCTGAGAAATAGCCGTATTGAACGCCAGCTTCTCGAAATCCTCGGTAACCTTCTTTACGGTCTTGTGGTATATCTTCTCGAGAGCGGGAAGCTCGCCGTCGATAATATTCTCAGGCTCGGTAAAAAATGCCCATACGCGATTTAAAAAGCGTCTTGCGCCCTCAACGCCCTGATCGCTCCAAGGCTTAGACACCTCAAGCGGTCCCATAAACATTTCGTAAAGGCGGAGAGTATCCGCGCCGTAGTCTCTGACGACGTCGCTGGGGTTTACAACGAACTCGGGGAATCTCTTACCCATCTTGATTCCGTTTGCACCGAGTATCATTCCCTGATGCACGAGCTTCTGGAAAGGCTCTTTGGTGGGAGCGAGACCCTTATTGTAAAGGTATCTGTTCCAGATCCTTGAGTACATAAGATGTCCGACTGCGTGCTCAGGACCACCGATGTAGAGGTCAACAGGCATCCAATGCTTGAGAAGCTCCGCGTTTGCGAACTCCTTCTCGTTGTGAGGATCGATGTAGCGCAGGAAGTACCAGCTTGAGCCTGCGGAGCCGGGCATTGTAGAGGTCTCTCTTGTGCCGACAACGCCATCCTTGTTATACTGCTTCCATTCGGTAGCGTTCTCAAGGGGAGCTTTGCCGTTAACACCTTTATAGTTTTCAAGCTCAGGAAGAACGAGAGGAAGCTCCTCGTCCGAGAGAACGTGTATCTCTCCGTCCTCGCCGTGAACGACAGGAACAGGCTCGCCCCAATATCTCTGTCTTGCGAATATCCACTCTCTGAAGTGGTAGTTTACAGTCCTCTTGGCAACGCCCATAGCCTCAAGCTTAGAGGTTATAGCTTCCTTTGCCTCTTCAACGGTAAGACCGCTGAATTCCTCGGAGTTGATAAGTCTGTATCCCTTACCGAGATACTCGCCCTTTTCAAACGCTTTTTCGGAAACGTCAACGTGTCCAAGCTTCTCGTCTCCGTCGATTACCTGAAGCATATCTATGTTATGAGCTATCGCGTACTCAAAGTCGCGCTGATCGTGAGAAGGAACTGCCATTACCGCGCCCGTGCCGTAGCTTGCAAGCACGAA
>CALCTA010000173.1 GCA_937893945.1 uncultured Clostridia bacterium
GACTATATCAATTTCGCTGACGTTGATGACTCTAGTGGCTTCATAAAGTTCCTTGCCGACCTTGCCGCAGGCGAAAAATATGACTCCGACTATATGGAAGAGTATATTTTCGGAAGCGGAAAGCCAACCAATCAGCGCAGATATATCAGAGTTACTCTGGACGACAAAACTTGTTTTGAGTATGAATATATACCGGGAACAAGCACCTTGACCTTTGGGGGTGCAGGCGGCTATATACTGACCGACGAGCAGGCATTCGAGCTTCAGACGTTGATCGGTACGTTCTACGGCGTGGTGGATGCCATCGATTACGGAGTGAGATGTAACGGCAAGATCTATTTTGCACAGTACAAAATGTTTGACGGAGCGGATATAGAAAACGTAGGCGAATTTTTGGGATACGTTGAGAACCCCAAGGACTTTGAGCGCTTTCTGTACCAACAAAATTACCCATATCTGAATTTCGGCGAGGTAACCGAGGTCAAGATATATAAATACCTCCCGAACGAGAGAGAGGAAGAGCTTATCATTATTCCGTTTGGCGGCAGATTTTACGTATTTAAATTTGAGATCTACGCGGATTAAAATAAACTAAAAATCTCCCACGGGTTGCGTTGCAATCCGTGGGATCTTCTCTTTAAATTTATGTCGGGAGCTATAAAAATATTGACATCGCGCTTTCTGTGTGATATAATGAGCAAAGGGGAGCAACTGCTTTGCTTCTACAATTTTGCAATAAACGAGGGCAATAAAATGGAAAAGATTTTGACAGCTTTTTGTTATACAGACATACATAATCAGCAGGCTATGCTCGATTATCCCACAACAGTCAGAAGCTCGCTTGTTCAGGCTAAGGACCTTGCAATAGCGGAGTTCGGTCTTTCTGACCTCGCGATAGTCGGCGGAGATAACGTATCAGACTATCCTCATTGGAACAAGTCCTGCGCGCTTCCCAAGAAGAATTTCCTTGATCTTAAGGCAAAGATGCACGCGTGCGTTGCCGAGAGCGTCAAGGACGGCAAGGTGCTCTACGTTGCGGGCAACAACGATATGATCCTTGGCGACATCGCAACCGAGGAAAACGAGCCCTATAACACCACCGACTTTTACGACGTTATGGACGAGGCGTTCGGCGCGCTTCCCGAGAGCGAGAAGATCATTCTAAAGTCCGATGAGAAGCCGGATGAGCTTTATTGGGGCGCATTCCATTACGTTGTCAACGGTATCGACTTTATCGGTATCAATATAGACCCCAACACCGCATTTAACTCTCACGAGGGTTGCTACACCGAGGAAACTCTCACTTGGGTAAAGAACAAGATGAACGAGATAGACCCCGACGGCAAGAAGTGCATCTTCGTTGTAGGACATCTCTCGGCTATTTACTACTTCAACAACGGACATCTCTGCGAGACTATGGACCGCAGATGCCGCGATATGTTCTACGATATCTTCAAGGGACATCAGAACGCGTTCTATCTCTACGGCCACGTTCACGGAGAGGATTCCTGCTACAGAGAGCATTCCTCGGGCGCAGTTCTTCACCTCAACGAAGAGAACAAGCCGCTTGATCAGAACCTTGACTCCAAGGATTCGACGGGCAAGGAGTACGCTTATACCCTCGTACACATGGGCGGTCTCCGTCCCTTTGGCGGTCAGTATTTTGAAAAGGACGGACTTGAGGGATACGGCGGCTCTAAGGAAAAGCATTATTTCCCCTGTACCGCAACTCCTAATCTCGCGCAGTACCTCGTATTTGAGGTCTATAGCGACCGCGTAGTCTTCCACGTAAGAAATACCGGCACAAACCCCGAGTATCACAGAGACGATAAGCTTGAAGCATATACCGTATATCTGGCATAAGGGCGGAGGACAGCGATCTTGAAGATTCTTGGAAGCGATTACGACGGCACGCTGACCTGCGGCGGTATCGAGGAGACAAAGATAGCCGCGATCCACAAGTGGCGCGAAGCAGGGAACAGATTTGGCATCGTTACGGGGCGCGTGGC
>CALCTA010000174.1 GCA_937893945.1 uncultured Clostridia bacterium
TGTGCTGTATTTGATATTCTGTTTGTAGGGGCGATTCAAGAATCGCCCGCGGACGTGCAATGCACGCCCCTACCGATTTGTGCGGTATTTGATATTTTGATTGTCGAGGACGCCGTCCCCTACAGGAACAATAACGTTCTTATCTTCCAAAATTCTTAAACACCGAAAAACTCCTTGACAAAGCGGCGATTATATTATATAATTTACTCATCCCACGGGATATTAAATTTACACTACAAGAGGTAAAGCTATGGCGATGAATCTTTACGAAGAAGCGCAAAAGCGCATTATAATAACCGCGCACAGAGGTGTCAGCGGTGGCAATATTCCCTGCAATACTATTGCATCCTACGATGCCGCTCTCGCTCACGGTGCGGATATGATAGAAGTAGATGCTAACATGAGCGCCGACGGAACTCTCTACAGTCTCCATCCCGGTATGGAGCCTATGCATCTCGGCATAGACCGCCGCCTGCCCGATCTTACCGATGAGGAAGTAAAGGCACTCCGTTATCTCAACTACGACCGCGTTCCTACCGAATGGGGACTTTGCACGCTTGACGAGATATTTGAGAGATACAAGAACAGATGCTTTATAAACGTAGATAAATTCTGGGATCACCCCAAGGAGATATCCGATCTTATCCGCAAGCACAATATGGAAGATCAGATAGTAGTAAAGACAACTCCCCGTGAGGATCTTTTTGATATAATCGAATCCTACGCTCCCGAGATAGCATATCTCCCCATCATCAAGAAGGACGAGGGACTTCACGAGATGCTCAAGTCGAGAAACATCAACTACATCGGCGCTGAGGTGCTCTTCGATTCTGAGGACAGCGAGCTTTGCAGCGACGAATACATAGCAAAGATGCACGCCGACGGAAAGCTCGTATGGGTAAACGCGCTTATATACAACTGCAAGGCTCAGCTCTCCGCAAGGCATTCTGACGATACCGCGATCGCGGGAGATCCCGAGAGGGGCTGGGGCTGGCTTGCCGACAAGAATTTCGATATCATCCAGACAGACTGGACACTCGCCCTCCGTCTCTTCCTTGAAGGAACAGGCAGAAGATTTAAAAAGTAACAGAAAAGCTCTGAGCAATTGCTCAGAGCTTTTTGTTTTATTTACCAAGCTTCGACATTTCGCTGTTCTTGTTATTCTGAATAACGTAAGGAAGCGAAAGCGTAGTCAGCGATACGTCTGAAAGATAAACGTCCTCTGCATAACTAAGCGCTACGTTGATAACGCTTGAATACTGACTGTAGCGCGTTCCACCGTGGACGTAGGTGTTAGGCCAAAGAAGCACGTCCGCCTGAATGCAGGTGTAAAGCGATGCGTTGCTCGGCGCCATTCCGTGATGGGCAAGCTGAACCATATCAGACTTGAGGTGAGAGCCGAACATATCCTCCATTATCTTTCCCGAAGCGTGCGTCGTATCAGCAAGCAGCATTACCGAGGTATCCTCGACCGTAACTCTTATTACCATGGAAGCGCTGTTGACGTAGTTGAACATATCCGCAGGGAGATAATCCTCTGCCGTGTACAAAACCTCTACCGAAGCAGAGCCAAAATTATACACCTGTCCCGTATGCGCCTTCACAAACTGCGCCTCGGGGAAATCCTGCATAACGATCCGATGAAGATCGTCAACGAGAGCGCCGTTTGACTCCTTAGCGCCGTCTGGACGAGTATATTGATACATCTCTCTTTCAACGTAGTTGGCAATTATTCTCTCCACCGTGAACTCGGGATCATTTGCGTGGTTTGCGGCGAACTCGTTAAATCCTTTTTGATGGTCGCCGTGGGGATGCGAGATGAACCAAGCCGCGATAACTATATTCTCGGGATCGGGAGCGACCTGCTTGATCGCCTTGTACATATAATCGGGCTTACCGCCATACTTGGAGCCGCCGTCCTGAATTATCAGTCTTCCGTCGGGAAGCACGAAGATATATCCCTGACCGCAGTCTGTAGACTCGACCTGTCCTACCAGCGAAAGCGTGGGATCGTATATCTCATAATACTCCGAGCTGCAATCCTCCTCACCAAGCATCTCAATAGGACCGATGATAGCGCGCATAGACTTATCGTAGGCTCTGTAGTACATATAGATATACTTGGTATCCGTGATAAGCGTCTCGAAAATATTCTTTCCAACCTCTCTTGAGACGTAGGGCAAAAATCCGTTGCGTATTACTTCGTTCTGATAGTCGTAAAAATTCTCTTCGGTTACGTTCTTAGCGTAAAGCATATACGTATTGTTATCACAATCCACTATCTCGCTTGCACCGTCGAGGTAGGTAGGAAGCTCGTTGAGATATTCGTTTGACGCTTTGGTGAAGTTAACGTCCGCGTTTATACCTACGTACTTAGCGGTTGACTGGCGGATAAGCGAATAAAATCTGATATACGCGTTTGTAGCATCCTCCTCGGTAGTAAAGGCAAGAACTATTTTGTTGCCTACCGCCTTAAGAGCGCATTCCGCGTTTCTAAGCTCCGAATAGACCTCCTTTGACTCCTTGTAATTAGTCTTTCCTATGAGGATAGCAGGCTTTTCTCTGTCCTCCCCCGTATCGTCGTACGCTTGAAAATCGGTAACGAACTCGGGGTTTACACCCGTAATACCCCTGAGCTTTTCTCTGATATCGTTATATACCTTCTTTTCAATGTCTGTAGCCTTGTCGGGACATACGATGCGGCATTTATATTCGCCGTTTTCAAATATCGTTATCTTTTCGTCCTGCTGACCCGGTGCGTCGGTAGTGTTGTTTCCGGTGTTCTTTCCATCGGTAGCGCCCGTGCCCTTTTCGGTGTTTGAACCCGAATCGCTGTTGTCCTGTATGTCAACGGTGTTATTGTCGCATGCGACAAACAGCGACGCTGCCATCACAAGTGCCAATACCAAGGAAATTATTCTCATCTTCTTTTTCATTTATAAGTAATACCTCGCTTTCAAATACAGTTCGGTCTTTCTCTTATCAGTCTCATATAGATTATAACAAATTTTTCTCTCAAAGTCAATAATAACTTTTCTGTCTTAAAGAAAAAAGCAGAAGCGCTCGCTTCTGCTTTTTTCTTTTTAAGGTATTCGTATCTACTCTTTTACGTCTCTCTGCTCTTCTCTGCCCTCGCGAGCTGATCTTGCTATCTCCGAGAGGCGCTTGATGCAGTATATACTGTAAAGCACGAACGAAAGCATCATCATCGCAGTAGAAGCGAGGATGCACACGGTCGATACCACGGCAGGAATATTATACCATACGATATGAATAAACATAACCGTATAAAGAATGACCGTATTAGCCTTTCCGTGCCATACCGCTCCCTCTACCTCTTTTGCCTTGTGAAGTATGATAGCTCTCAGGACTCCCGCGCTTATCTCCTTGACGATGATAAGAATAAGCGGCAGAAGGATCAGAGGAAAGCGCGTAACGAGACAGAAAAGTATAGCTATCTGCGTAAGCTTATCCGCTACGGGATCAAGAGCCTTTCCGAGATCGCTTATCATATTGAAGCGTCTGGCTATAAACCCATCTACTACGTCGGTAAGTCCCGAAAGCACCACGAGTATCGCGGTGATCACGGGCGACTCAAGAACGCAGTACGCCCATAGCATGAACGGTATCATCGCAAGGCGGACCGTTGAAAGTATGTTAGGTATGGTAATTATTTTCTTTTTGTAAAAATCACTGTCCCGAGACTTCATTTCCTACCTTCTTTTTAGTGTTTGCTTCTGCTTTGTGATATGCTCTGTAGGCAGAAACGCCGAGTATGGTCTCGCCGTCTATCTGCAGAGGTGTGGGGCTATCAAACTCAACGGTTATGTCGTGTCCGCACAGTACCTCGGTATATTTCGTATGCTTAAGATGCTCTCCCTTGAAGAGCGAGGGGAATATCATAAGAGTCTTGAGCTTGCCTGTGTCGTGGAATACAAGCACCGAAAGCTTTCCCTCGGGATCGTTGCGATCCTGATCGGGCGTGGGCATCATTCCGCCGCCGTAAAATCTTCCGTTCATAGTCGGAACTATCCAGACCTTTTTGTATGTATGCTCAACGCCGTCAACCACTACTCTTGCGGCAGTAGTCTTGTATCCGAGAAGCAGTCCCTTGATAGCTATGCCCGCATAATTTATATCCTCTTTACCCTCTGCGCGCATCTTATCTCCGACCTCGCAGCAGTATCCGTCGATACCGTATCCTACACCGTTGATGAACTTATACTTCTTGCCGTTTACCTCG
>CALCTA010000175.1 GCA_937893945.1 uncultured Clostridia bacterium
GGCTTGCCTTTACCTTGTTTTCGTAGCCGGAATAGGTGTGCGCCACATACCATCTTACGCCGACATTCATTTCATTGATATCACTCATATCAATAACCTCTTATACGAAGAGTTCTACTATTGCTGTAACGCCCTTTGAGAAAGCGAAATCAAGCGCACCGATTGCGACAGCGCACAAAGAAACGATAACCAAAACGACTGCGCTTCCCTTAAGAACCTGCTTCCAGCTGGGCCATACGATCTTTTTGAGCTCGCTCTTGAAGCCCTTCCAAGCATTCTTTACTCTGCCCTTTTTCTTTTCCTTCTTGGCTTTAGCGGGCTTTGTATCCTTTGCCTCGGCTTCAACAACCTTCTTTTCGTTTTCTGCCATCTTCATCAATCCTCCCAATTACTTAGATTCTTTGTGAAGAGTGTGCTTGCGGCAGAATCTGCAGTACTTCTTGAGCTCAAGTCTGTCAGGATCGTTTTTCTTGTTCTTTTTCGTGTCGTAATTTCTCTGCTTGCACTCGGTGCATACCAGAGTAATCTTAACTCTTGCATCATTAGCCATTTTTGCGGCACCTCCATTTTCAAAATATTTGACCGTTCACCGTCGGTAAAGCCTCACGGCAACGCTCAGGTAACAGTCTCGCGTACCTCCCTCACCGAGTAGCGTGCAAGATGCCTTTCGGCTATGGCGCTTATCTTGGCACAACAAAAAAGCCCACTCGCAGAGGTATCAGTATTATACCACTTTTCAACCTGCGTGTCAAGGCTTTTTTCACAATTTTTCTATTTATTTTTTAGTTATTTTTCAAAATAAGCTATTCTCTGCCCTTTGTCAAAAATCAAATGGGGGCAATTGCCCCCATTGATGTAAGTATCACTTACTGCTCGTCAAGAGCGTTAAGGTCCTCTTCTGCGATAATGCACTCGAACTTCTCGCCGCAAGCGGGGCAAGCAAGCTCCTCGGGGTCGATGCTTCCGTCAAAGCAGATGACCTCGCCGCAAGCGGGGCACTCTACCTCAAAGAAATCCTCATCGTCAACGTCGCAATCCTCGTCGCAGCAATCGCAGTCGCAATCGCAGCAGTCGCAATCGTCGTCATCGTCATAGAGATATTCCTCTACGTCGCCGAGATCCTCATCGATCTCTTCAATGTAATCGTTGAGAGTATCAAGGTCCTCGTCGATCTCTCCGATAGCATCAGCCATCTCACCTACAAGATCGATAAGAGCGGCAAGAAGCTTGCCCTCCTTGGTGCTTTCGTCAAGCGAAAGACCCTCAGCAAGTCCCTGGATATAAGCAGCCTTTTCACTAAGTGTCATTTTTAAATCCTCCTGAAATTATGCTCTGGAGAGATACTCGCCGGTTCTTGTATCTATCTTAAGAACCTCGCCCTCGTTGATGAAGAGCGGAACCTTGATAACAGCGCCTGTCTCAAGGGTTGCGGGCTTAAGGGTGTTGGTTGCGGTGTTACCTGCAAAGCCGGGATCGGTCTGAGTTACTGCAAGCTCAACGAACGTGGGGGGCTCAACGCCGAATACGTTACCCTTATAGGAAATGATCTTGCACATCATCTCTTCCTTAACGAACTTGAAGCTGTCGGGGAGCTTGTCGCTGTTAAGAGGAAGCATCTCGAAGCTTTCCATATCCATGAAGTAATAAAGATCACCGTCATTGTAAGAATACTGCATTTCTCTTCTCTCGATGTATGCGTTCTCGAACTTATCCGTAGGGCTGAACGTTCTTTCAATAACAGAACCTGTAATAACGTTCTTTATCTTAGTACGAACGAAAGCCGCACCCTTACCGGGCTTAACGTGCTGGAACTCGATTACCTGAAAAACAGATCCATCCATATCGAAAGTTATACCGTTTTTGAAATCGCCTGCTACTACCATTGTAATTTACCTCCAAAAAGTAATTCTTGAATTTTTCATACGCATTCATTATACCGCATTTTTATCTAAATTTCAAGAGCTTTTTGCATTTTTCTTAAAATCTTTGTAACTTTTTTTCAAATCATTCACTTTTCCGACTTCTCGCATATATTTCTATCGTTATTTTGCCGAAATAGCGGCTGTTTTTTAATGTTTTATTGTAGAGAATTACTCAAAATACAAAAAGTTCATTGACAAGAGAAGAAAAAAAGTTTATAATATATTATTATAGATAATAATTTGTATGCGACCGTTGAATTTTACACCGAAAGGACCGTATTATGATAAAAAGCATGACATCCTTCGGAAGATCGAGAATGACCACGGGCGGCAAGGACATCACTGTCGAGATAAAGTCGGTCAACAACCGCTTCTTCGACTGTTCTGTCAAGATGCCTCGTGCCTTCTCCTTCCTTGAGGAAAGAATAAAGCCCTATCTTCAGGCAAACGGTATATCAAGAGGAAAGGTTGACGTTTTTATAACTATTGACGTTATCAATTCCCCGCTCCCCGAGATCAGCATTGACGAGGGATATGCTGAGGCGTACATAAGCGCGCTGAGAAGTCTCGGAGAAAAGTTTGATCTCAAAGATGACATCAGCATCATGCGTGTAGCGCAAAATCACGACATATTCGTTATCCGCAAGTCCGAGGAGGACGCCGAAAAGGAATGGCAGGATCTCTCTGTTGTCATTGACGAGGCTCTTGAAAGATTCCTTACAAGTCGCTCTAAGGAAGGCGCGAATATTGAGAGAGATCTCGTTGCAAAGGTCGAGAACATCCGCTCCATCGTGGACAAGATAGAGGCTCTGTCGCTCTCCGACGTTGAAGATTACCGCACGAAGCTCGAGGGCAAGCTTCGCGATATGCTCTCGGATAACAGGATAGCCTTTGACGAGAACAGGATACTCACCGAATGTGCTATCTTTGCCGACCGCGTCGCTATAGACGAGGAGCTGGTGCGTCTGCGCTCTCACTTTGACGTTTTCGGAGACATTCTCGCTTCGGGCGAGCCTGCGGGAAGAAAGCTTGATTTTCTCGTTCAGGAGATCAACCGCGAGACCAATACTATCGGCTCGAAGTGTCAGAACTCCTCTATTGCCAAGATGGTAGTAGAGATAAAGTGCGAGATAGAGAAGATAAGAGAACAGATACAAAATATCGAATAACCGTAGGAGACTCTGTTATGAAATTCATCAATATCGGCTTTGGAAACATGGTCGCCGCAGACAGAATAATCACTATCGTAACGCCGGATTCCGCTCCCGTCAAGCGTCTTATGCAGGACGCCAAGGACAGCGGCCGCGTTATAGACGTATCCTGCGGCAGAAGAACGCGCTCGGTCATAATCACCGACAGCGAGCATATAATTCTGAGCGCAATTCAGTCCGAGACTATCGCCAACCGTCTTGACAACGAGGCGGACGACGAGGAAGAACCCGAGTAAAAGGAGCTGCCATGACTGAAAATAAAGGAATTATGCTGGTAGTCTCAGGCCCCGCGGGAAGCGGCAAGGGTACGGTAAACGCCATGCTGCTAAAGCGCGACGACTTCGCTTTCTCGGTATCCGCCACCACAAGAGCGCCGCGTCCGGGCGAGCTTGACGGAATAAACTACCACTTTATTACAAAAGAAGGATTTATCGAAAGAATAAATTCAGGCGATATGCTTGAGTACACCGAATATTGCGGCAACTTCTACGGCACTCCCTTAAAGGAAGCCGAGGAAGTATTGCGCTCGGGCAAAAATCTCATTCTTGAGATAGAGGTCGAGGGCGCTATGAACGTCAAGCGCAAGTATCCCGACGCCGTTTTAGTGCTTCTTCTTCCCCCGTCCTACTCAGTGCAGGAGGAAAGGCTTCGCGGACGAGGCACGGAAACAGAAGAAAAGATACTCCAGAGACTCGCAAGAGCTAAAGAAGAGGTCGCACTCGCAGACTGTTACGATTACGTCGTTTATAACTACGACGGAAAAGCAGACGAGGCTGCGGCACACATACTCTCGATAGTAGATGCGGAAAAACGCTCTATCAAGCGCAACGGGCGCGTTGCGGAAAAATACCTCAATTCGTAAAAAATAAATCTTACATAAATTTCATTAAGGAGAAAAATATGCTTTATCCTACAATCTCAGAACTCACCAAGGACGAATTCAATCGCTACGAGCTTGCTCTCGCAACAGCTAAATGCGCAAGACTTATCACAAACGAGTACGTAAAGCAGCGCGAGGCTGCTGAAAAGGCGGCTACAGGCAATAAGGAAGCAGACCGCAACCTTATCAACATGATCAACAAGGAATACAGAGACGAAAAGGCTGTAAAGAACGCTATCACAAGGATCAACAGCGGCGAGTACAAGATCGTTCGCGTTGAAAAGACCGATGACCTTGAGGAGATCTCTGAAGAGATTTCTGAGGAGACTGCAGAGGAGACCGCAGCAGACGCTGAGTAATTCTTTTACGTCAGGAATTTGAATAATACGTCTTTACGGGAACAAGGAG
>CALCTA010000176.1 GCA_937893945.1 uncultured Clostridia bacterium
TGCGGCGTGGAGGTTAGTCATATCAACGTCAAGGCGAGAGAGAACTGCCATAGACTTCTTGACTGTGTTGGGAATATCGTGGAGCTTGAGGTCGAGGAATATCTTATGACCTCTCTTTTTGATCTCACGAACGATCGAGGGGCCTTCTGCGTAGTAGAGCTCCATACCGATCTTCACGAAGGGCTTTTCGTCCTTGAACTGATCAAGGAAAGCAAATGTCTTTTCCGCGCTGTCAAAGTCGCACGCGATGATTACGTCTTTTCCCATTTTATCTTACTCCTTTAATTATTTCTTCAAGTGAATTTATGCCGTATTTCCGCATAACCGCAGGGAGATCCTCGATGATCTTTTTGCAAGCGAAGGGATCTATGAGGTTTGCCGCTCCGACCTGTACAGCCGTTGCGCCCGCGAGCATCATTTCGATAACGTCCTCAGCAGAGCTTACTCCGCCCATACCGACGACGGGGATATCGACCGCGTGAGCGACCTGATATACCATACGGACTGCGACGGGGAAGATTGCCGCGCCTGAAAATCCGCCCATCTTGTTGGCGATTATCGGCTTGCGGGTACGAAGGTCTATTCTCATTCCGAGAAGCGTGTTTATAAGGCTGATGCCGTCAGCGCCTGCCGCCTCGCACGCCTTTGCGATGCTTACGATATCGGTAACGTTGGGCGAGAGCTTGATGATTATCGGCTTTGTAGTTACCGCCTTGACCGCGCGAGTTACCTCTGCCGCCGCCTCGGGAGACGTGCCGAAGCTCATTCCGCCGCCGTGGACGTTGGGGCAGCTTACGTTGACCTCGATCCAGCCGACCTGATCGCACTTGTCTATTTTCTCGCAGGTATAAACGTATTCCTCAACCGAGAAGCCGGACACGTTTGCCATTACCTTTTTGTTAAAGCATTTCGCAAGCTTCGGAAGCTCAACTCCGATGACCTTGTCAACTCCGGGGTTTTGCAGTCCAACGGCGTTTATCATACCGTTCGTGCATTCCGCGATTCTCGGCGTGGGATTGCCGAATCTTGCTTCCTTGGTAGTACCCTTGAAGGAGAAGGTGCCGAGGATGTTTATGTCGTAGAGCTCTGCGAACTCGTAGCCGAATCCGAACGTGCCGCTTGCGGGAATGATCGGGTTGTCAAGCTCGATGCCGCAGAGATTTACACTCAGCTTTTCCATAAGATCTCCTCCTTTTGCATAACGGGACCTTCCTTGCAGATGCGCTTGTAGCCCGTGATAGTCTGACAGGAGCATCCCATGCAAGCTCCAAAGCCACAGCCCATACGCTCCTCAAAGCTGAATTGTCCGCTCGTGATAGACTTGTTATATACAGCCTTGAGCATAGGCTCAGGACCGCAGGTGTAGAAGTGGGTGTAGCTCAGGTTATCCATAGCGTCGGTAACGAAGCCGCGGATACCGTAGCTTCCGTCGACGGTGGTAACGTAAACCTCAGCGCCAAGCGCCTTGAATTCCTGCTCGTAGAATACCTCGTCCTTTGAGCCAAAGCCGAGGATGACGGTGCATTTCTTACCTTGCTCTGCAAGCTTTTTACAGAGGAGATACATCGGGGGAACGCCTGCGCCGCCACCGATGAGCAGGGGAGAGTCGCCCGATCTGTCAAGATCGTAGCCGTTGCCAAGTCCCGTGAGAGTGAGCCAGCTCTCGCCGTCGGGGGTAGCCGCCATTTTCTCAGTACCCTTGCCAACGACCTTGTATATCAGCGTCAGCTCGTCGCCGCGAAGGTCGCAGACCGAGATAGGTCTACGCAGGTAGAAGCCGTCAAGCTTGATGTTGACGAACTGACCTGCGGCGGTGATATCCGACGTGTCGCCTACAAGAACGCACTCGTAGGTGTTTTTGGCAATCATTCTGTTGCTTTTTACTTTAAAAAGTGTGTCTTTCATGATTTTCCTTGTATTAAATTAATATTTTTCCGAAATGTCGTTCCAATCTGGATTTGAGCTTTCGATTAAAGCATTTTTCTTTTTTCTTATCCACCCTTTTAGTTGCTTTTCTCTTGATATTGCTTTGCTTGGATCATCGTATTTTTCACAATAGACGAGCTTACAGATAGAATATCTTTTTGAAAAACCGTCATTTATTCCCAATCTGTGCTCTTCGATCCTGCGATGTATATCGTTAGTTACACCGATATACAGTGTGGAATTGCTTTTGTTGGTCATAATGTAAACGAACATTTTAACCTCACGATTTAAGGGTTAGGTTTTTGAGGGAAGATTATTGCTATTTGTTAAGGTCATCCTGAGCGGAGTGTCGAGATGTTGGGATAGGCGAGCGCGTTTGGTAAGACCGACACGCAGTCGAACCTTTTTTCGACCGTGTTAGGCGAAAAAAGGCGAACAAGCAGCTTGCCTGCGCAGTGAGGGATCTCGTTTGAGCTGTAATGTGTTTAAATGTAACATTATTACAAGCAGGATAGCAGAACTTTCTTGTAGATCCCGAAAATTGTCTTGACAATTTTCGCTTTTGGATGAACTCGCTATATTATCGCTCCTTCATCCAAAAGTTCGATTCGCTTCGCTCACTCAGGATGACTGTTGAAAATAATTTTGGATAATTATCAATAAAAATCAATTATAGCAAGTATCAGCTATCAATAGTAGAAATAGTAATGGTGATGTCCTCAAGCACGTCGAGGAGAACGCGGACTGTGTCGAGCGAGGTCATAATAGTAACGTTGTTCTCGGTAGCGTAGCGGCGGATAAGAGCGCCGTCGCTTGCAGAACCGACCGAGTCGATGTCTCTCGTGTTGATAACGTACGCGATGTGTCCCTGAGAGAGCGCGTGAGCGATCTCGTCGGTGTCTTCCTCAAGCTTCTTCATAATGTGCGTGCGGATGCCGTTCTCCTTGAGGAACTTAGCAGTACCCGAGGTCGCAACGATGTTAAATCCGAGGTTGTAGAAGCGGCGGATGAGAGGAAGCGCCTCTGCCTTGTCCTTGTCTGCGATGG
>CALCTA010000177.1 GCA_937893945.1 uncultured Clostridia bacterium
TGATACTGGAAGGGACACGTCATGGGACGGAGCGCGAAGCACTCTTTTGTTTCATCATAGGGGTCGCCGAGGATGAACATACCGTCAAGGTAGTGATCCCAGTGGCCCGAAATTCTATAGAGATCGCGCTTAGCCATAAGCGGAGTCTTTGTGAGCATATAGCCGCGGCGCTGCTCCTCGTCCTCTACCCATCTCTGAAGGAGCTGGATAGTACGAGCGCCCTTGGGGAGCATGATGGGAAGTCCCTGACCGATACTGTCAACAGTGGTGAAGTACTCAAGGTCGCGTCCGAGCTTGTTGTGGTCGCGCTTCTTTGCTTCCTCGATAGCTTCAAGGTGAGCCTTCAGCTCGTCCTTGGACGGAAACGCCGTTCCGTAAACTCTCTGAAGCATCTTGTTTTTCTGATCGCCCTTCCAATAAGCGCCTGTGCACTGAGTGAGCTTGAACGCCTTGATAGCGGCAGTAGAGAAGAGGTGAGGACCTGCGCAGAGGTCAACGAACTCGCCCTGACGATAGAAGCTGATAGTAGCGTCCTCGGGAAGCTCCTCGATAAGCTGTACCTTGTAGGGCTCGTTCTTTTCGGTCATAAGCGCGATAGCCTCGTCGCGAGGAAGCTCAAAGCGCTCGAGCTTGAGGTTTTCGCGAACGATCTTCTTCATCTCGTCCTCAAGAGCCTTAAGGATATCGGGAGTGAAGGATGTCTCGCTGTCAAAGTCGTAGTAAAATCCGCCCTCTATTGCGGGACCGATAGTCAGCTTTGTCTCGGGATAGAGGCGCTTTACCGCCTGAGCAAGCACGTGCGCCGCTGTATGACGGAACACCTTCTTGCCCTCTTCGTCCTCAAATGTGCAAAGACGAACGTCAGCATCCCCCTCGAGAATATAGGTCATCTCCTTGACCTCGCCGTTTACAACGGCGCAAAGTGTAGCGCGACTTGCAAGCTCAAGCTCGCTTGCCGCCTCAAATACGCTCAACGGAGCGTCTTTTTCGAGCACACGCTCGCCAAAATTGATCTTCATAGTATTTTTCTCCTTTGTGGATATATTAGATAAAGTTAGTTTATAAAACGCTATTTCTTGTTCTTTTCTTGAAAGAAAAGAACCAAAAGAACTTTAATG
>CALCTA010000178.1 GCA_937893945.1 uncultured Clostridia bacterium
AGAACGCACGGTGTGATCCTTGCCGTCGTAAACACCCTCGTAAGAGTTGGTGGATACGGTTATCGGGCGTTTGGTGATGTTGATAGTTCCCCAATCATACGTTATGTCGTAATTGTTGAGGTCTATCTCTTCTCCATATTCGTCAACTATGTTGAACTTGATTTCGTTTATACCACCCGAAACAACGTTCTTGATCTCTGTATAAGATGTAGGATCAAAGTAATGTCCGTCGCAAAGACCCATGCCGCCTACGATCAGCGCATCGGGATAATACACGGCGTGATCCTCGCCGTCATAAACGCCTTCGTAAGAGTTGGTGGATACGGTTATCGCTCTCTTGGTTACTTTGACATTGCCGTATTCATACGTGATCTCGTAATTATCCGTAACATCGTCCCCGAAGTTGTCGTATATGCCTACTTCAAGGGCGTTTTTACCCTCCCAGACATTCTTTATCTCGGTTATAGTTTCCGGAATTATATATATCCACTGTCCGTCGCAAAGGCCCATACCGCCTACAGTCAGCTCCTCGGCAAAATGCACGGAGTGATCTTGACCGTCATAAACGCCTTCGTAAGAGTTAGTGTATATAGTTATCGGGCGCTTGGTTATGTTGACTTTTCCCCAATCATACGTTATGTCGTAATTGTTGAGGTCTATCACTTCGCCATATTCAGTTATTATTCTAAAGTCTAACTCATTATCGGCATTTTCAATAACATTTATGAAAGCAGGTGCAGAAAGCGCCTCAATGATATGTCCTTCACAGAGGCCCATATTCTCTCCATATGGCGTAGCAAAGATATCCCAATTCGAATGATACTGAGCGTCGTAAACCACGGTTAAAGAACCGGACGATACAGTTATCGGACGCTTGGTGATGTTGACACTTCCCCAATTATTCGTTATATCGTAATTGTTAGGGTCGATCTCCTCATCGCCACAGACGATTATGAACTCTACTACGTTTTCGGCATTTTCAATAACGTCTCTGAAGGTGGGCGCGTAAAGGACCTTTATCTCATGTCCCTCGCAAAGTCCTGTACCTTTGATCTCATCAAAGGCATCGCAATGTATAGTATCATCATAGAAATCCTTGCCGTCGTACACCTTATCGCACACGTTTGTCGAAATGACTATCGAACGAGGCAGGATATCTACGTTACCGTAAGTATATTCTACAATGTAGTTACCTGTAACTATCTCACCATCGCACATTATTTCGCATGCCACCACATTCGCGCCACTATCGCTTACGTTACAGAATTCGAAATATGTAGTTGCGGAAAATTCGTGGCCCTCGCAAAGTCCGTAATATCCTTCCAGCTCCATCGCTACCAGGTTAAGAGCGCTATGATATTTTCCGTCGTAAACGAAAGACGCATCCTCTGTCTTGACCATAATGGGTCTCGGATAAACCGTCAGCGTGCCTATTTCTATAGGCAGTATATCGTAGTTCTCCGTAACATCGACTCCGTCTCTGTAAATGCGAAGCTCACCCGAATATGTGTTGTTGATACTTCCCACGTTGGTCTGTGATCCCTCGGGAGCATTTGCAAATATTTCGTCGCCTTCTGCCAAGGAGTTATCTATTACCAGCCATTCGGGTGCGGTAAGAGGAGTTCCATCGTATATCTTCTCTGCACTTGCCGTCGAGAAACCTATCGTTCTCTTAAGAACCGTCAGCGTTCCGTATTCAAATACAACGTCATAGTTTGCGGTAACGTCCTCGCCTTTCGAATCGAAAATTACGTATTCAGTAATTTTGTTTTCTACAGTGCCCTCGGTAACGTAAGTGATCGAAGTATTTGACAAAGCATTGAATCTATGTCCGTCTACTATATTGCTATAGCTGAACTCACCGTACGTATGAGCAAGTCCGTCATATACGAATTCAGCGCTTTCGGTCTTTACGTTCAGAGTACGCTTGCTTATTTTAAGAGTTCCATACTGATAGGTTATCTCGTAGTTTTGGGTAACATCCTGTACGCCTCTGACGATTTGTACAGTAACTTCGCTAATGTATTCACCTACATTCTTTGCCCCGGGGATTACCGCTATAAATCCTAAGGAATCTGTATCGGCAATATTATCTATCTTTATATAGTCCTCTGGGATTGACTGATCCTCGCCATTATAGATCAATTCGCAATCAAGCGAAGTTACGGTAATGGGTCTCTTATTTACCGTAAGAGTTCCGTAGCTATAGGTGATATCATAGTTATCGGTAACACAAACGTCTCCGTCCATGATATCGACCGTTATGCGATTTTCAACCGAGCCTACGTCAGTGAGCGAAGCACTTTCCTTAACTACAGTTGTATGTCCGTCAACAAGATCCAAGGTGTCGTGGGAAGTGTCGCTGACGGTATGATGGGAAGTGTCGCTGAACGCTGATCCGTCGTAGATTCTATCAGAGGTTGCTGTTGCTACAGTTACCTTACGCTTATCGACATTCAGCTTGCCCCACACAAACGTTACGGTATAGTTTGCGCTGACGTCCTGACCGTCTGCGTCGAATATCTTAAAGTCGCCTATGCTGTTCTCTACCGTACCTACATTTACTATCTGAGCCCAGTTCTCCGCCACAGACGAATGACCTTCTGCAAGCGAAGTTTCGCCTGTTATAGCGTATTCTTTCAGCTGGTGAGCCTCAGCGTCATAGATAACGCCCATCATATCGGCGGTCGTTACCGACAGCTCACGCGGCAGAACTGTAAGCTTGCCTACGTTTGTGGATATATCATAATGCTGCGAAACGTCATTGCCGTCTTTGTCGTATATCTTATAGGTAGCAGTATTTTCTACTTCTCCCACATTCAAGAGTGATACGTCAAATCCTACCTCGAGTCTGTCGCCCTCTACAAGCGTATTTTCCGATATCACATACTCACTGCTTGTCAGAGGAGTACCGTCGTATATCTTCGTAGCATCCGCGATATCAACAGTGATAGGTCTTGCTATCGTTGTTATCGGAGATGAGATAAAAATGAGATTGTAACTTGACGTAACGTCCTCGCCCTCTGCGTTGGATATCGTTACCGACGCTACCTTCGCCACCGTTCTGTTTTCGTCATACGAGAAGGTAACGGCGGAGATATGGTCCTCATATTCAAGCTCAGCACTTACCTCTGGCTCATCACCGTAAGGCACCTCCGTCGAGGCTATCCTTACCTCTGTCGGCTTTGCCTGTATGGTAAAGGTCTCAACAGGTCCGTACTTGTATCCAAAGGTAGCCTTGGCGACAGCGCGCACGTTATACGTGCCCGCCTCGCTGGGAACTTCCTTCGTCCACTCTTCAGTGCCGGCAGGACAATATTCATATTCCGTTTTGCTCAGAAAAGCCTTCGCGCTGTATTCAAAATTTTCTCCATATACTATCTCTGTAGGATAACCCTCAGCTTCGGCGGTTACTATACCTCTGGTTGCAAGCAGAGTAACCGTCGTTGCTATGATTATTGCAAAAGATACTATTATCTTCGGGAGATGCCTGAATACAAGCTTGAAGAATTTTTCGATCTTATGTATTTTCGATTCATAATTATCGTATTGCACAGTTTTTCACCTTTTAATTTAAGGAATAGTAATAGTTAACGTTCCGTCTATTAAGGTTATGCTATAGTTCTTGGTAACGTCCTCATTATTGTTTCTGTTCTTTATCGTTACCTTTCGAACAACGTTTGCCACATCGCCTATATAAGATATCGAGCCCTCAACTTCCCAGCTATCGATGTAATCAGTTTCAGCCAAATCATTCTGATCGTACTCTATCTCATTACACTCAAGAGTCTCTCCAAATTTGCCGATAGCCGATCCGCCCGCAATGGTTATCTCTTTTGCGGTTACAGTAAGAGTGCCGTAGGTCTTCTTTACATAGTAATGATCAGTAACGTCTTTTCCGTCCTTGTATATAGTAACGTTAAAGGAGTTCGGCGTCGGTCCGACGTTTGTTATAGTTCCGACAGGTGTAATTACTAAAGAATATCCTTCGTCTTCATATACAGTTCCTCCCGTCGGCTTTATGTCGCTCACTTCGCCTTTAAGGGCATATCCGTCGTAGATCTTTTCCTTGGAAGCACTCGCAAAGGTAAGGTAAGAGCGATACACGTGAAGTATTCCCGTCTCATACGTTACTTTAAACCTGTTAAGACCTATGCCTTTTTCCTTGTTATATACTACGGCGCCCGTACTATCCTTGATTATAAGATTGGTTATAGTCGTCTTTGTTTTACCAAGCTCTGTTCGCTTGCCCTCAACGACCGCCTCAAGAACGTAAGTGCTCTTATCTACACCCTTGGTAATGCTGGTGATAATTGCCTTCTGCAAAGCAGTGTGTTCTGCACCGTCATACTTTACAAGAGTTTCCGCAGGTGCTACAGTAAGCTCTATTTGAGCAGGAGCGGCACTTGGCGTTACTTCGACCTGTACCCAACCGAAACCGTTGATATAGACCTCTACCCATGCGTGTCCTCTTTCATCTGTTATAGAAGTAGTCTTGCCTGCCTTGATATCGCTCTGCATAAAGCCTACGGTGTATCTCGCAGGAATACCGAGCGAGCGGTAAAGCAGAGTTGCTGCCTTCGCGTAATGGCGGCAAACTCCCTTCTGGTAGGTTTCAAGGAAGGCAATGACGGGGTTATCAGCGCCATCCATCGCTCTGTCATACTGAAGGTCGTATTCCGCGGAATTCTTTATGTAGGTAGCTATCTTCGATATTATAGCGGGATCGTTCGGCGAAAAGTCCCCTGCCGCTATTATAGTCTGCATATACTCATACGTCTCGGGATCTACGTAAAGATAGTTGTCCTCTACGTATTTTGCATATTCAGCTTCGTAAGCTAAATAGCCAACGGGCATTTTTCCACCCGTAGTGTTATGCCAATCATAATAATAGACAGTATATTCTCCCGAAATGGGACCTTCCATTACAGAATCACTGGTCTGCTTATAGGAATGAGCGGTCGCATAATACGGCATTGCAAAAATTCCGCCTACCGCTTCTATGGTAATTTTTCTTGGCATTATAGCGTTATTGTCAAGCGTAAGCGCCGGCAGATAGTATGGCGAATATCCATCTATCGACTTATTATACTCCGGGGCGTTTGTCCAGCTGTCAGTTGCAGGGTTGTAATTTCCCATACTGCGCTCTTTCAAATACAAGGCTGCATCATCCTTTTCGGCAGTTACTTTGAATATTTCGCGCCCTGTGGGTTCTGCCTCTGATCTGCTCTCGACCGCCAAACGACCGTTTTTGGTTTTTATTTCGAAGTTATCCTTAACACTCTCGCCTTCTTGATTTTTGATATCGACAGATTTTATTGTGTTATCTATCTCACCGGGAGATGTTATGCTTCCTACAATATTCACAATAAATTCGTGTCCCTCAGGAATAGGAGCAGTATCATCGGAAATGTCGGTATTAGACACCACGTATTTGTCGCTCGTCAAAGGTGTTCCATCATAAATCTTACTATCGCTTCCTGCCGTAACGGTTACTTTCTTCTTGGTAACCATAAGCGTTCCGCAGGTCTTGTTGATCACATACTGATCGGTAACGTCGTTGCCATCCTCGTCGTATATGGCTACGTCATATGTATTGTCGGTTCTGCCTACGTCTGTGATGCTTCCGGTTAAGGCTATCTCCACGGTGTGTCCCGGAAGAAGCTCTCCCTCAATGAGAGCGCAGCTTTCGTTTGTAAGCGGTTTTCCGTCATAGATCTTTTCCGCACCCTCAGAAGAGAATGTAAGCTCAGGCTTTATTTCCTCCTCTTTTTCAACTACAGTAAGCTCTCCGGGCTTTTTCTCTATATCAAAATTAGAGGTAACATCCACGTCTTCGCTATTGAATACTCGAACGTGGGCGATAGTGTTCTGAGCCGTACCAACTTCGGTACGTGAACCGACTATCTGACATTCAAACCTATAAAGAGATGCTATGCTCTCCTCGGTAACCTTATAGCCGTCAGCTGTAAGCGGTTCTCCGTCATAGACCTTCTGTGCGCTATCCGAAGTAACCGTTATCAACTGTTTATATACTGTGAGCTTACCGAAGTTCTTTTTGATGTCGTATTTCTCCGTAACGTCGTTACCTGCGGAATCCAAAATGCTTACTGTAAAAAAGTTGCTTTCGGTTCCTACGTCGGTAATGGTGCCTTCAATATCAACCAAGGCAGTGTGGCCCTCAAGAAGCTCTCCGCCAATAAGCTCCCAGTTTTCGTTTGTCAGAGGTGTTCCGTCATAGATCTTTTCAGCATCCATAGAAGTAAAGATTACTTCGGGTGCCGTAAGGGGCTCTGCGAGCACCTCAAGAATTCCGTTTTCAGAAATGATCACAAAGTTGTCGGTAATATCTCTTCCCGCTCCGTCATATACTCGGCAACTCGCTATAATATTTTCAGACTTTCCTACTTCGGTCTGCGAGCCTACTATTACAGGCTCAAAGGTAAATTTATTAGCATAATATCCGGGGTAGGTCGTGAAGCCTGACTCGGTAAGAGGAGTACCGTCGTAGGTCTTCTTATTACTGTTGCTCGTAAGCGTTACCTCTGCGGGAATTACGGTGAGCTTACCGGGCTTGCAAACCACCTCGTATCTACTTGTTATGTCTTCAGAATTTTCATCCAATATTCTAACCGAGAAGGTGTTTTCACAAGTTCCGACATCGATCTGGCTTCCGGTTACAGACACGTCAACACTGTGATCCTTATCAAGAGCTCCCGAAACCAGTGTCCAGTTAGAATTGGTCAGAGGAGTACCGTCATAATCCTTTACGTCATCGTCGCTCTCAAATACAAGCGCGTCTATGCTATATACTACCAGCTTTCCGTCAACAGTTCTGATATGGTAATTTCTCGTAACGTCCTCACCTACGTTGTTTTTTATAGCAACGCTGGTAATTCTGTTAAGCTCTTCTCCTACTTCTGTGATACTGCCCTCAACGACAGCCTCAATAGTGTCGGTAGGAAGCAGAGATATAGCCGACATCAAGGTATATGTACCCGCGGTGAGAGGAGATCCGTCATACATCTTCATCTCGCTGTCCGCAATAAGACAGAGCTCTCTTTCTCTGACGTTGAGTATTCCGGGTCTGTATTCAATGTCATAGTCCGCGGTTACGTCCGCACCGTTTTTATCATGCACAGTTGCCGTGCAATAGTTCTCGCTTATTCCAACGTTCTTCTGCGAGCCCGTTACGTTGACCGAAAGAGTGTGTCCTTCCTTGAGCTCTCCGTCAGAAAGATGCCATTTATTGTCGGAAAGCGTCTCTCCGTTATAGATCGCAGCAGCACTCGCAGAGGATACGACCAGCTTTCTTCTTGACAGATCTTCTCCCTCTCCGACTACTATAGCAAACAGAATGCCTATCATAAGCACGACCGCCGCCAGCATTGAGCATATTAAACTTATAAGTGCTGTTCTTTTCATAATAAAATCTTCTTCTCGCTTATTTTTTAGTAGGAAAATCCTTACGCATTACGTTCAAGCCTATGGATATATTCCTTGCAAAGAGTCATCTTATCGTTTCCAAAGAGCTCGTTGATGTACTCTACGAGTCCTTCAGCTGCGTTTCTCAGATATATCGGGTTCTGAGTCTCAAGCTTTCTTATTACCTTCTTCGAAAGTATGTCGTCAAGAGCAATAAGCTCGTCGCCGCCGCAGCTTACGTAAACAGGTATGTAGGTCTTTATCTGCTTCATAATTCGGTTTCCGAAGGTTATGTGGAAATGCTCTATCAGATATTTGTCCAAAGCCTCGAGTCTCTTCATGTTTCTACGGCTGACTCCGTATTCCTCTATCGCCTCTTCAACAAGACTGTTGAACTTCTCGCAGGATATATGAAGCTTCTCTGTCTCGGGCGCTACGTATCTCTCGCTCTTGTTGTCAAGGTTAAGTATCATCGCTCTGTCATATACCTTATCGGATATCGCAAAGGTAGAGTCGTCGTTGTTTGCGGTTCCTATGAACCACATATTTGCAGGCAGCTTTATCTTTCCGTCCTTCAACTGTGCGGGGTCGTTTGCCCACTTGTCCGAAACTACCTCTATATATCTCTCGTCAGGGTTCGGAAGCTCAAGCAATGACAGAAATTCCGCAAAATAATACTCTATTCTCGCGATGTTCATCTCGTCGAGGACAGTTATGTACATATCCTCGCTGTAGTTCGCCTCGTACATCTTCTCAAGCAAGAGTGTCTCGTTGAACTTTCTTGTGAACTCGTTGTAATATCCTATGAGGTCGGTCCTCTCCTTCCACATAGGCTGTACGGGAATGATCGTTGACTGATTATCCACGTATGATCCAAAAGCGTGCGCAAGAGAGGTCTTACCTGTTCCCGACATACCCTGAAGTATCAATATATGCGATACTCCCATTCCCGCTATAAATCTTCTTATATCGTCTATGTCGTAATACAGCTTCAGCTTGCTTGCCGCGTAATTGCGGAAGTCGTTACACAACTGCTCAAGCGTTACGTTGTTATTATAGTCCTCGTGCCCGTAGCCATCTCGCTTCTCTTCTATCTCTCCAAGCATGCAAAAGCGGGTCTCGTCTCCCTCTTCTTTTTCTTCTTGGGGCTGCGCAGGCTTTGCGCTTCCGACATTAACCTGTCCGTTTATTCCATTGATAGTAGCAACTACCTTGCTGGGCTTTTCCTTAGAAAAGACAAGCGCGAGCAAAAGAGCTATAAGAAGCACAGGAACACTGATAATAAGTATTATAAACATAGTAAGCGCTTCCGATCGAACAATTCCATCGGGGAACAAAGCGTTTCCGTCCCTGGAAAGCGTTATACCTACGGCGGCTATCAAAAGCGCACCGGCTATCAATATTATTCCTGATAATATGAGCCATTTAATTTTCTTACGCATTGTTAATATCAGTTGGAGTCAGAGCCATCCTTTGTCTCTTTGTCCTTCTTTTTCTCCTTTTGTGCTTTGAGATTGTTTATGTTCAAATGCTGTTTTTTAATAGACTTTTTGGTTTCTTCCCATTGCTTACGATATAGCGCGGTAAACGCATTATATTCGCGTTCAAGCTCGTTGAAGCGATCGCGAGAGGTATAATCTCCCTCAATTCCACCCAACGCCTTGATGCGTGCCTCGGCAATACGCTTATTTTCAAGAAGCTCTGTGTATTCTCTGCGAGACTCCTCAAGTTCAGCATTACGGGTAGCAAGCATATCCTCTGCCGCCTTAACACTGGCTTCGCACTCGCTCTTTATCTGATCTATGCGCTCCTTGGTAGCTTGCTGCAGCTCGGATATCTCCTTAGCATGCGCTCTTTGTGCCTCTGCCGCAGCGTCCTTCAGGCTCTTTACCTCTGCCGCGTGCGCCGCATTAAGCTCGGCGATCTTTGCCTCGTGCTTAACGATGAGCGCGTGCATTTCGTCCTCGTGCTCCTGCTTAAGTCTCTGGATCTCCTCAAAGTGCTTGTGCTTGAGATCCTCAATATCAGCGCAAAGCTGCTCAACCTTCTCGCTGAGAGCCGCTACCTCGCTTGTAAGGCGCTCGTTTGTTTTGCGCTCTATCTCAAGCTCGTCGGCAAGCGTCTCTGCTCTTACCGCCTCATCCTTCAGATCTCTGAGCTGATCCTCAAGAGTTGCGGTGTACTCCTCAATAGTTATCTCAGAATTCTTAAGTCTTCTCTTGAGTACCTCTATGCGCTCAGCTCGATCAGCTATTCTCGCCGCCTTGCGTCTTTCCTCCTCACGCTCATAAGAGTCTCTGAGCTCCTTGTTCAGACCAAGACCGTATTCGTACGCGAGAAAGGACAAAAGTCCGCCTGCCTCGGCAAGCTCATCGGCGAGATCATCTCTGAAGGGAGCAAGCTCTATAGTCTCTGTATGTACCTCATAGCCGTCCTTATCGTAAGCTATTATGAACTCGTAAAGAGACATAGCGCCCTTGAAGTTGTTGTTCATCTTCAAGACGTTGGTCTTAGTGATAGGGGGCTTGAGCATCGGTACCTTTGCAACCTCCTGCATAAGCGGGAGATTTAAAAAGGAGATGATGACCTTAAGTATAAGACTTATTCTGTCTATAATAGGTCTTGAGGGGTTGTTCGCGGAAAGATACGGGTCGTCGCGCTTGATGTCGTGCATAGTTACCGAATACGACATCTTTTCCTTTCCCGTGCTTATCTTTTTGTCGAAAGCTACCGTCGCCTCATATCTGTTGGTCAGGTCGAGAATATTGTTATATCTGATAGTAACGAAATCACGCAGATAGCACAGAAGCATATAGAGAAATCTGTTCTCATACACCGTGTAATCGTTAAGTCTCTCGACTGTATAGAGCTTTTCGGGGATGATAGTCTCACCCTCCTCGTATCTGGTTATCAGATTACTGTGCTTTGCCAGATGCTCTACCGAGTCTCTTGATACGTGTTTTACCTTCTCTATCGGGATTATCTCTCCGTTAGAGCGGATAAACTGTCTCTCTTCCTTTATTGCCTTCTCTACGTGTACAAGTCCTTTTTCTATCGCCTCTACCCAGTCCTCGTCTATAGTACAGGTAGAGCGTATTATCGACATTTTGTCTTGCTCAGCATCGGCAGCCGCTATCGCGCCGCGCAGAGAGCTACAGCCGTGATCGTGCACGGTCTGTTTTCTGTAATCAAGCAACGCGCGATAATATATGTCAAGTTGATTCATACGGTAATTCCTTCGTTCTTAATTTTACGCATTACGTTCAAGCCTATGGATATATTCCTTGCAAAGAGTCATCTTATCGTTTCCAAAGAGCTCGTTGATGTACTCTACGAGTCCTTCAGCTGCGTTTCTCAGATATATCGGGTTCTGAGTCTCAAGCTTTCTTATTACCTTCTTCGAAAGTATGTCGTCAAGAGCAATAAGCTCGTCGCCGCCGCAGCTTACGTAAACAGGTATGTAGGTCTTTATCTGCTTCATAATTCGGTTTCCGAAGGTTATGTGGAAATGCTCTATCAGATATTTGTCCAAAGCCTCGAGTCTCTTCATGTTTCTACGGCTGACTCCGTATTCCTCTATCGCCTCTTCAACAAGACTGTTGAACTTCTCGCAGGATATATGAAGCTTCTCTGTCTCGGGCGCTACGTATCTCTCGCTCTTGTTGTCAAGGTTAAGTATCATCGCTCTGTCATATACCTTATCGGATATCGCAAAGGTAGAGTCGTCGTTGTTTGCGGTTCCTATGAACCACATATTTGCAGGCAGCTTTATCTTTCCGTCCTTCAACTGTGCGGGGTCGTTTGCCCACTTGTCCGAAACTACCTCTATATATCTCTCGTCAGGGTTCGGAAGCTCAAGCAATGACAGAAATTCCGCAAAATAATACTCTATTCTCGCGATGTTCATCTCGTCGAGGACAGTTATGTACATATCCTCGCTGTAGTTCGCCTCGTACATCTTCTCAAGCAAGAGTGTCTCGTTGAACTTTCTTGTGAACTCGTTGTAATATCCTATGAGGTCGGTCCTCTCCTTCCACATAGGCTGTACGGGAATGATCGTTGACTGATTATCCACGTATGATCCAAAAGCGTGCGCAAGAGAGGTCTTACCTGTTCCCGACATACCCTGAAGTATCAATATATGCGATACTCCCATTCCCGCTATAAATCTTCTTATATCGTCTATGTCGTAATACAGCTTCAGCTTGCTTGCCGCGTAATTGCGGAAGTCGTTACACAACTGCTCAAGCGTTACGTTGTTATTATAGTCCTCGTGCCCGTAGCCATCTCGCTTCTCTTCTATCTCTCCAAGCATGCAAAAGCGGGTCTCGTCTCCCTCTTCTTTTTCTTCTTGGGTGTTTTGAAGCTTAGTGTTTTGAATCTTGGTGTTTTGAAGATTTAAATCGCCTACGATATTATATTCCACGTTCTTCTTATCGTTTTCTCTGATAATAAGAAGTATCATCATAATGAATATAGTAACCAGAATGATTGCTACGTAAACGATGATAGCGATCCTTGAGGTCATTATTTCGGGCAACTGTGTCAACATGGAAGAAAGAAAGTTATCCATTTTCTTATAACTGCTCCTTATTCTGCTTTTTCTTCCGCCTAAACGTTCGTCTTGGCGCTATCGTCCTCTGCCTTGGACTCCTCACCGCGCTCATTCAGCTTAAGGCTATCGATATACGCCTTCGAGAAGGCAAGGTTATCAGCACCGAAGATAAACTCCATGCTCTGATATACGGTCTTATCCTCTTTCTTGAGCTTACCGCGAAGTTCTATTGTGATCGAGGGCAGTATGCGTGCCGCGATCGCCGCGTCGCCCGCGTCGTTGATCTCCATTCCGGTAGCGAGAAGCATTCCAAGCTGCTTTTCAAAGTCAAGCCAGAGTCTGTTTCCGATGTTGTAGTCGGTATAGTCTGCCGCGTACTTTTCAAGCTTATCAAGCTTCTTCCAGAATCCCTCGGGGATCTCTGCCTTTACGCTTTCCTTTTCAAGCATATAGTCTGCCTGCTGAGCTGTAAAGCCATGTGCGATCATATGATCGTCAGATACCTGACACTTTGTAAAGTTAACGCTTACTACAGATGCGCATCTGATAACGTCGGTAGGAAGCTCGTCAATAGTGTTCTTGTCATCAAGGCGCAAAACTATCCAGAGGTTTCGGGGGATATTATATCTGAGCATCTTTCCCGCGCCGTCGCTTATAGCGATCTCATTGCGCTTTTTGGGATATCTTACGTATCTCATGAGCGGAGCCATCCACTCGGTTGCATTTTCGCTCGTTATCTGGTCAATTGCCGCGATATGTACGGAAAGCGGTTGATTTACTGCATTTCCGAGAGCCTTGAATATATTCTTCTTGATCTGCTCACCCTCGTGGTCGTAGCTAACGAATACGTTACCGGAATTTTTGGAGGACTGCTTCTTCGAGAAGGTGGAATTATCAATGCACATCGAGGTTCCGAAATATTCGGAGACGAGAAGAATAAAGGAATTGAACTGTTCGGAGGTCAATCCGTTTATTACGAGAAGTCTTGACGCGCTGATTGCCGACAAAAGATTTTCAGCAACTCCGCTACCCATCTTATAGCCTCTTTCAGCAGCAAACTTGTTGAACTCGGAAACGGCGTCCTTTATGCGCACGCCACCTGCTACCTCTTCCTCTGCGTCAAAGTTTGCCGATACCTCAACTACCTCTTCCTTTACCTTGTGATGCTCTTCCTTCTGATCGTCGAAGTTATCCTTGAACATCTGCTCGGTGGAAAGCACGGGGATCTGCTCGGCATCCTTGAAGTTATCCTTGTTAGCAGCCGATATTTTTTTGATCTGCTCCGCGTGTCTCTTGCTCTTCTCGACCACGTCGATTATAAAGAAGACGACTGCGAATAAAGCAAGTATGCCGGCTATAATTCCAAGCACCATAGAATTCAATCCCGTGGTCATATTAAATACTTCCAACGTGATAGCAAGCGCCACGGATACAACGCCTGTCAATATGTTTTTAATTCCTTTTTTCATAAGACTGTAATCTGCCTCCAGCACGTATTTGTCGTTCAAAACGTTTGTACTCGTCTGTAAATAGTCGGACCGTCTCTCGCCATCGGGGCTGAGCACGGCATCACCGGCAACGCATCGACCCGAAAGTCTTATATTTGAAACCGATGATCCTACATATACGGTATAGCTTCCCTTCTCATATACGGACACGCCGTCCTTGTATATCCTCGGAAGCTCTATTTTTACGCTTATTCTCTTCTGTTCAAAGGGTTCAAGCTCTATCTTCGCAAAGCCGCACAGCTCCTTCTTCGGTCTAAGCGCAGCGCTCGAGTTTATTCCCGCGTATATCTGCGCTACCTCGCAACCTCTGACGTTTGCGGCATTCTTTATGGTAAACGAGACCTCATTCTCAGATACCGAAAGCTTGGAATAGACGAACTTTGCGTAGGAAAGACCGTGCCCGAACGGATAGCCTACTCGCATATCCGCACTGTCGTAATATCTGTATCCTATAAACTCGCCCGACTTCATTCCGTAAGAGCGTTTATAAGCTATGCCCTTTCTCAGCGACGTCTCGCTTCCCGAATAGAGCGTATATGCAAGCCGTCCGCCCGCATCGCACTTTCCTGTGATTATCTTAGCTATCGCATTTGCGCTATGCTTTATTTCAAGCGGTGTGAGCAAAAGCGCATCAAAGGGATACGCGAACTCAACGTCGGGAGCGTGCTCCGAAAGCATTATCGCAACAGATTTCTTTGCGCGAGCCGAGATCTTATCCGCAAGATAGACCTGCGCGTTAGGCAAGGTCAGCTTTTCGGTCTTGTAGATTCGTCTTTCGGTCTCGTAGCCCGAGCTTACCAGAAGCAAAACGACGTCTGCCTTAGCTACCGCCGAAAGAATGGACTTAACCTCTGTCTCAGCATAGCACTCAAGCTCGCTACAGCCCTTTATCCAATCTACGTGGTTGATCCCGTTAGCCGTAAGCTCAGAGGCGCAGCGCGCTCCGAGTGTCTGCTCAGGCTCTCTTTCTCCTGAAACGCAGTCAACTATCAAGATCTTTTTGCCTTTTCCGATAGGAAGAATTCCATCCTTGTTTTTGAGAAGCACGGTAGATTCTACCGTAGATCTCAGAGCAAGCTCATCCTCGTCAAAAGCGTCGATCTCCTCGTTTTTCTCGATCTTATTTGCGCATCTGAAAATAAAATCAAGCGTTCTGTCAAGAGCCTCGTTTATTTTCTCGTCCGAAATAGCCTCTCCGCGCGCGATCTCATCCTCTATCTGTATTACGTCAATGTTCTCTCCACCCGCAAGACGCTTGCTGAGCTTTCTGTATCTCGTCAGAGCAGCCTTCAAAGCGTTCTCCGAGCCGTCAAAGCATATCACTCCGTTAGAGATGAGCTTTACAGTATTATCCTCGTTCGCGTGGAAGCATACGAGAAATTCGCTGTCGCCAACAACTTCTCTTTGGATGTTCTCGCAAGTGTCCTTGTACTCCTCGCTCGGCAGTCTTATATCGGTTATGATCGCCGTTCCGTGCGAGAGCGTTGAAGCCTTTTTGTAGGGATCTACTACGTATTTGCGGATAACGTTATCGTTAGGCGTCTCGTCGAGCCACTCGACGTCAGATTCGGTGATATAATATCCCGAAGCGCCCACCATAGCTCCCGCGTCTGCAGCAGCCTTCAAATATGCGGCGGATACTGCCGACGAAAGATACGGATCCTCGGATATCTCCTTGCGGTATGGGGATAGCTTTATTTTTGCGCCCGGAGCGATCAAGAAATTCACTCCGTCCTGCGCCATTTTTTGAGTTTTTTGGAGCGAGACCTCGCGCCAAAGCGTAGTATTCCAAGCATGAGAGATAGATGTCGAGTGGGGATAAAGGTTTCTGTCGTAATCCTTCATATTTCCCCGTCGAACAGAGGGAATACCGAGATTTTTCATATCCTTTCCCGATATATTCCCTACTCCGCTGAGAATACGTATTTTTTGTTCGTCACTTAATTTTACAATGACGTCGTTATACTTAAGCATTATATACTCCTGCCTGATATAAAATCTCAGTTGCTACTGTCAAGCGCTTCATCTGTCTGCACGTCCGACTGTGTCTCGCCGGCATACGCTTCCTCTTCCATCAAATCTATCTGATATTTGATAAAGAAGAGTGAGAAAACGACGAGCAGAAGCGAAACGAAAGCAACGAATCGGAAAAAGAATCCTCCGCTGAGGCGCTTTCGCTTCACGCTGACGCCGCCGATATTCATTGCCTTTCTGCGCTTCTTCTTGTAACCTCTTCGGTCGTAGCGTCCGACTATTTCACCGCTTTTGGATACGTATTTGAACTTTCCGCAAATTACGTATTTGACCTTTACGATACAGCCCACACAGTTTTCGTCAACGACGATACCCTTGTCGGCAGAATAGGATGCTCCCGCTTCTATAGAAATGTTTGAGTAAACTATATCCACGCTGCCTATCTCGTTTCCCGAGGCATCAAGCTGTCTTACGGTAAAGGCAGCCTCGGTGATGGGCAGCTCCATCTCGTTTTCAAAATTCAACAGCAGGCAACGCTTTTCATCCTGCTCGATAAATATGTATTGCTTTAAAGCAAGAAAGTCCTCAGGCTGCGGATACCCGTAAACTCCCTTTGTCATATTCTTTTCTTCTCTTTTCATTTCGACCACCCTATTTTCTTTGAACGAAGCTTAAGGAAAGCCATAGCGCCGCATACTATTCCTATAACTAAGCCTGCGATTATGAAATAAACTACGCTTATCTCAGCCCATATGTTACCCTTTCGCCACCACGAAAAGTACATATTGATCACAACGTAGGCAAACATCAGTTCTGCGAAGCTCAGCACAGCCATAGAAAGAGTATAAAAGAGAAGGTCTCTTATACGATAATGGGCAGTCTCTTCGTTGTCAACCGCTTTTCCGTTCACCGAATTCAGTATCAGCTCAACGTACGACGTGTCTCCGTGTACCAGAACAGGCTCGAGGTCTCGTCCCTCCACGTTTTTCGCTCTTACGTCTATAACGTCTATGACCTTGCTTCTGTTGTTACGCATAATAAGAGTATATTCAAGATCTTTTACTTTCTCATCGATACGGCATTTGAAGTATTTGTATCCGTCATCGGTAAAAAGCAGGTATCGGTTTACGTATTTTCTTATAGCAGGCACAGGCTCGTAGGAAATTCCGCGTCCGCTTGGATATACGTACTTTTTCAAGCCTCTGCCACAGTTTTCGGAGATAGAATATCTTCTTTTCAACATCTTCGGAAGCAGCTTTCCCGTAAGCATCAGATAGAAAGCCACCTCTAAAAGAACGAGCACCGAGAGGCAAACAGTATTTATGATAATTTCCATTATATCCCCCTCTTACTCCTGTATGTATTGGTCAAAGAAAGACTTTACGTCTTCCTCGGTAATAGTTCCGTCCATAGCGGCAACGTTCTTGTCGAGTATATCAGCCATTTTTTCGTTCAGATTTTCAGGAATATACATTCCCGTGTCGCCAAAGTGCTCTGCAACACCGTTTGAGATAGCCAAGAGCTTGACCGATCCGCTCAGTCCCTGCGCATCCTGAAGAGCCGACGCAAGCTCCTTGTAAAGCTTGCTCTTGATAGCATCGGTATATATCGGTGCGTTCTCAAGCTCCTGCGCAACGACGTTCATTATAAGGTTTTCTATTGCCACGTGAACCGTGCTCATGTGCGGATTCTTGTACAGCTCGTCCTCTATCCTCTGTATTCCGTTCATCGCAACGAATTCCTTCATAAAGGTCGCGTAATCACCGTTCAGCGAAAGCGCAGAGTATTCCTGGAACGTCCTTATCAAAGTAACGATCGTAGTAATATCCGCATCTATCGTATCAAAGGTTGACGTTGAGCATACGTAAAGCACCGAGTCCATAAAGCCGTCAAGAGCGGCGTGTCCGCCAAGCGAGGGCTTCTTTATGCCCATATATTTCTCGCCCTCGAGCCATTTCGTAGCGGCGTTATTCAAAAACTCTGCCGAAAGAAGCTTTAGAGCGACTGAGTCGCTGATGGTCATAAGCAGGCCTTCTGCCTTGACTATATTGTCGGGAGTTATCGCTCCCGCGGAAACAAGCGAAGTTCTCAGACCCATAATATCTATGCTGCCGACGATCTCGACTTCCCTGTTAATACAGGTCGTTTGACCGCCGACCGAGATAGTGGTAGTCATATCATACAATGCTCTACCTCCGCAGGCATTGAGGACCGTTCCCGCGAAATCATCCGAGTATTTATCAAGAAGCTCAAGGCTCTTGGCATTCTTGAATTTAACATTTGTGAGGCTGGTCTCAACTATATCCACAACGTCGTCAGCCGTATTCAGAAGTCCCGTAATCGGCATAAACACGACGATCGCTATGAGAAATCCCGAAACAACACCCACTAAAGCGCCCATTCTCTTGTTGTATTTAACGTAATAGTCCTCGTTTTCAGGAGAATAATCCAATACGTGCTTGGGGCTCTTTTTACGGCTTGCTCGCATAACGATGCCTACTATAACCTTTATAAGCCATCTGAGAAGGAAGAAAACGGGGATATACAGAAGGAGAGCAAGCAGCACCTTTACAAGTACTCCGCACAAAGGCTCCAAAAGTCCTACCTTCGACATGAGAGTTTGATAGATCTTAACTCTGCCGAGCAGGAAAAGAACGAGATCTCCGCAAGGGGAGGCTATCAGAAGCGAAGCCAACACCGCAAGTATAGTGCTTGCGAAGGTTACCGCCAGATTAACGAGCGATACCGCGAGCCCCTTTTTATATCCCGCCTTTGCCTGAACATATACGATCGCGGCGGTAATTCCAAGTATAACTACCGAAAGTAAAGTAAACGTCATTGAAGTTCTCCTTAAGTATCTACAATGCTGTACACGCAGCCTTTTTTATAAATAACCTTTTAGCAAAATGCATATAAATATAGATGATATGTATAAATTTCATTATATCACTAATACCATACTTTGTCAATAGTTATTGCATTTTTTGTAAACAAACAATTAAAAAATATATAATTTTCCTTTTCTTTTTCATACCTGCGGCATCGTTTTACCATTATTCCAATAATAAAACAGCGTTGTTAATAAAAAAATTAAGCGAGATCTCTCTCGCTTAATTTTTTTAGCATTTTATTTTTCTTTTGGGATTTTTACTCTACATTCAAGGTCATAAGCTCATGGATACTCGTTACGCCCTTTTCTACAAGGCTCTTGCAGGAGCTCCACAGCGTTACCATTCCATTTTGCTTTGCAAGGTCGCGAAGCACCTCAAGATTCTTCTCACGAACGACCGCATTACGCATATTTTCGTTCATATACATGATCTCGTGTACCGCAATTCTTCCTTTATATCCCGTACCGTTACAGAACTGGCAGCCATGAGGACGATAAATACTGATCGGATCTTTAATTCCGAGTATCTCCATCTCTTTTGCGTTGGTCTTACCCTTCTTTTTACATTCGGGACACAGACGCTTAACAAGTCTTTGCGCAATTACGCCTACCAGCGCGTCGGCTACGAGGTAATCTGCCACGCCCATATCCTCCAGACGCGTGATAGCTCCCGTCGCGTCGTTGGTATGGAGGGTACTGAAAACGATATGTCCGGTTATTGCCGCTCTGACGGCTATTTCCGCAGTTTCCTCATCACGCATCTCTCCTATCATTATAACGTCAGGGTCCTGACGGAGAATAGAACGAAGCGCTGCCGAGAAGGTCATATTTGCTTTTGTGTTTACCTGCGTCTGATTGACACCAGCCATAATATACTCAACGGGGTCCTCGACAGTAACGATATTCACAGCAGATGTATTTACTTCTTTCAAGAAGGAATACAGAGTCGTTGACTTACCGCATCCCGTAGGTCCTGTAAGCAAGATGATTCCGTGGGGTTTCGCCAGCATCTTATCGATCAGGACGTTTTCACTCTCTGTAAAACCGAGGTCTTCTCTTGTAAATCTGAATGAAGTCTTATCAAGAACACGGATAACGAATTTCTCGCCAAACACTGTCGGAAGCGAGGAAACACGGAAGTCAAATTCTTTTCCGCCGACCATCATATTGATACGTCCGTCCTGAGGTATTCTTCTCTCTGCTATGTTAAGTCCCGCCATGATCTTGATACGGGCGCATATAGCGGAATAGGAATTTATCGGGAACTCTGCTCTTTCCTGCAGATCTCCGTCGATACGGTAGCGCACCTTAACCACTTTTTCAAAGGGCTCGATATGTATATCACTTGCTCGATACGGTACTGCTTCCTTGATGATGGAATCTACCAAGCGCACGGACGGATTGTTTACGACGTCATTCTCTACGATCTCATCATCTGTATCTAACTTTTTGTTTGAGAACAAAGCCGCATCACCCTCAGTGTTCAGGTCGTCAAGAGCGGCAGAGGTTGACACTACCGCCGCTATTGAATCGATATATCTATCGATCTGAACGGGCGGAACAAGAACGTAATCAACGGGAGAAATGATCTGCGAGTTGATCGCCGACATAGAAGAGCAATCAAGAGGCTTTGCGACTGCGATCAGCAGCTTTCCCTCTATGCTCATCGATACGGGAATTACTTTATACCGCTTCATAAACTCAAAAGTGAACAAATCGAACAATGCTTTGTCTATATCAAGCATATCGATCTCCACGTACGGCATACAGTAATACTCACCCAGAACCGGTAATTCTCTCGCCTCGGTCGTGTATTCCTTGGCAAGCATATAATCTCTTACCGAAACGCCCAAGCGCTCGCAGTCCTCGAGTATCTTTTCCGCTTGCTTTTTCTTAATTACTTTTTTGTATATGTAGAACTGTAAAAGCTCTCTGTTTATATTCATCTGCTACCTCCGGATCAAGCAAGTCCATTCATAATGGAAAGCATAGGCGAATAAACCGCAATGAACAATGTTCCGATCACCACGCCCATGATAATAAGCATCGTAGGTTGAATTTTCGAGGTAAGCGAGGACAGAGAGGATTCCACTTGCTCGTCAAAAAACATATAAGAACGACCCAAGACGTCCTCTAAAGACGCTGTTTTCTCACCAACCGAGATCATTTGTATCAACATTTGCGGGAATAAGTTTTGCTTTTGGAACGCATTGGTCAGCGAAACGCCGTGGCGGACGTCCTCTGCCGCTTCGTTAAATCTCTCCTCGACGTAACGGTTACCCAAAATAATGGATATGGTATCAAGAGCCGTCGCCAAGTCCATTCCGCTCTCCAACAGTAAGCTGAACGCACGCGCGAAGCGAGCGGTGATCAAATTGATCTGAACCTGTCCTATCAAGGGACATTTTGCTTTGAAAACGTCGATCGCCTTTTTGCCGACTTCCGTTCGGGAAAAGAGGAAAAATCCACCGCCGATCAGGATAACAAAAAGAATTATCAAGTGCCACCAATTCAAGATAAAATCAGAGATATTATACACGACCAGGGTAATACCCTCGGGCTCAACGTCAAGGGTTGAAAGTGTCTCTCTGAAGGTAGGAACGACGAAGGCGAGCATTATGACAGTTATGCCTACCGTCATCATAGCAAGCATCATCGGGTACGCCAAGGCGCTTTTCACCTTTCGCTTGACTGCCGCATCGTTTTCGTAATAATCCGCAAGCGCTACGAAAACGCTATCAAGCTTTCCGCTCGCTTCTCCCACGTGTACCATGCTGCGAAAGAAATCGGGAAAGACCTTTTTGTGCTTGTCAAGAGCTTCGGATAACATCGATCCGCCCTTTACGTCTTCACTGATGACCTGCAAAATAGATTTAAAATACGCCGTATAGGGCTGCTGCTTTAAGCTTTCAATACAGCCAAGCAGCGGAATTCCCGTTGACACCATGATAGAAAACTGTCGGCAAAACGTCGTAAGCTCCGAAAGCTTGACCTTGCCCGTACCGAGAGTAAAGAAAGAAGACGGTGTGCCGCCCTTGTAGATCGAAGCGGAGACCAGGTACAAATTCTGCTTGGTAAGCTGCACAGCGAGATCGTTTTCGTCATCTGCAATAAATATGCCTTTATATTTCTTTTTCTGCAAATTTACCGCTACATATTTATATGTTGGCATAAGCTCTCTCCTCTCTTTCTTTATAATCCTATCAACGATAAGTACCAACTAAGGATCTGCGTTCCGAAAAGCATAGACACTCCGAAACCGACCACCAAAAACGGAGCAAAGGGAAACTGTCTGCTCTCTCCCTCTTTGCCCTTTGAAAGTATCAGCAAAATTATAGTTGCGGGAATAGTAGCTATCACTAATCCGAGCAACAGTCGCTCCCAGCCGAGCAAAAGTCCCACAACGCCGGCGAGCTTTACGTCGCCGCCGCCAAGACCTTCCTTCTTGCACAGCTTCTCAAAGCCCCACGAGATAAGGAAGAATACCGCAAATCCCGCAACGCCGCCTATCACGTGAGAAAGCCAGCCAAAGTCCTTATCAAAGAAAATGCTTGCTATACCAAGAACGAGCAAAATTATCTGAAAACGGTCAAATATGATCTTGTGCTCAAGATCAATAAAAAACACGCAGATAAATACGGACGATACTATCATATAAATGCACGCAAGCGGAATGCTTTTACTCCAGAAGAGGAAAGCGCACAGCAACCACAGAAGCGTGTTTGCAAGCTCTACCGCCGTATAGCGAAACGAAATGTGCGTTTTGCACTTTCGGCATTTTCCGCCAAGCATCAGATAGGAAAGCACGGGGATATTATCATACCACCTAAGCTCATATTTGCAGGACGGGCAGTGAGAATTAGGCTTTGCAAGGCTCATATTGTTGGGCAGACGGTAAATAACCACGTTGAGAAAGCTTCCCACACACAAGCCGAATATGCCCGAAAGAACGTATACGCAAATCAAATAAAGATCCATATTCTATTCCTCAGAATTTACCGACAGCCGTGATCTGCTTGGGGAATAGACCGCCGTACAATTCAAGATTAGAAAGGATCGTCGCTTCCTCTTCTTCGTTCGGCAGGCAGGTAAAGGTAACTCCGTTTTCCTCTGCTTCCTCGTTTACCATATCTATCACGCCCATAAGCTCCTTGGGGAGATTTACACATACAAACTCGGGCTTGCCAAGCTCTGTAAGTCTCTCGTTGCCGTGTATCAGAGTCAGCGCCCACTTAACGAACACGCGGAAATTCTCATAAGCTATTCCCTCCTCTGTTTCGGGAACTTCACGAAGCATAAACTTGGGGAGCTTTCTCGGAGATTTCCTTGTAAATATCTTCTGATTAAGCTGAGGACGTACGGTTTCCACCACTTCTGCTTCTGCCTCTACATCTGTCTCCGCCTCTGCCTCGTCATCGTTATCGCTCTCACCGTCAGCGAGAGCATCAAGGTCCGATATGACCTTCTCGGCGTTACCCGCCTCAACAGCTTCCGCAAGCTCCTCGCCCTCATCCTCGCTATCCACGATAGCATCGGCAAATTCCTCGCCGAGAGCCATGATCGTAAGCTTCTTGGATTTTGCTTTTTCTCTTGCGTTCAGAACGGTAAGCTCGGCATAAGAATGGTCAAACAGCATATCCTCCGAGATTACCTTGGGCTTTCTCAGAAACTCAAGTCCGAAGGGGAGCACGTAATATCCAACTGTTTTTCCGTTTGCCACGAATGCGAAACGGGAATATACGTCCTTTATATCCAGGAATAAGTAGGATGCGTTCTTGAGCTTGGGATTAAGCAATACCGCACCGCTCACCGCCGCGCTTGAAGCATAGGTAAGAGTATCGACAAGCAGCTTGTTCTCCGAGCAAGCGGCATAGATCGAGGAGATAATGTTCTTCTGCACTGCCGCTATCGCGAAGGTGGAATACTGCTTATTCTGCTCCGCGACGTGTGATACCACGTGCAGATCCTTATAGTTGCGGTAAAGTCCTCCAAGGGTTACGTCAAGAGTTTTCTTGGTCTGTCCGAATCCCTTCATAGTGGGAATTCTGATAGTATCCGTCATAACCGCCTTGTCGGGCAAAACGACCGTAACCTTTCTTACAGTCTCAGAGGGCGTATCCTGAGCAAATTCCTTTACGGCTTCCTTGAATTTTGCAAAGAAATTTTCGTCAAACTGACCGCCTGCGTAGCTCTTTATATGATGTGCAATCGTGCTTTTGTCGTTGCCGATCATCGAATAAAAATGAAAGACCGAACGCTCCGCGTCAATCGCTATTGTTGTAGAATAATTTAATTTCTGCATCTTCTATTCTCCGTTTTTAATCTTAAAAATCACTCTGTAGCTTGCGGAAGAGAGTAGCGCCATTTAAGAACGTTAACTTCGCCTTCAGCGACCGCCACTTCCACGTAAAGCACCACTGATTTTGATTGATCGTCTTTATGCCAAACAGTGAGGATGTTTCCATCCACCTCGCAGGTGTAATTTTTATAGCCATCCTTGTTAAAGGTTTCTCCGCTGCCTTTAAGCCCCGCGATAAAATCTTCTCCGATCTGATCTATCTCCACGTCATGCAGCAAGACCGTTTTTTCTATCTTA
>CALCTA010000179.1 GCA_937893945.1 uncultured Clostridia bacterium
CTATTTGCGCTACTGAAAGAAAAGTACGACCATTCCCGTAAAAAGGAATGACAATTCACATCCCCTATGATACGATAGACAAAACACCATCGGGAGGTGCGCCATGACCATTCCACAGCTGACGGAGAAAATGATTGCCTTTTCCAAGGGCGACATACACGATATTGAGCATTTTATGAAGGTGTGGGGCTACGCCAAGACCATCGGGGAACTGGAAGGCTTGGACGAGGGCACGCAGTTCACCCTCGAACTGGCGGCACTGACCCACGACATCGCCTGTCCCCTGTGCCGCGAGAAGTACGGTAGCGCCATCTGGTCGAAGCAGGAGGAAGAGGGCGCGCCTATGGTGCGGGACTTCCTGGGCGAGACTGCCCTCTCCCCTAACCTCATCGACCGCGTGGCCTATTTGGTGGGGCATCACCACACGCTGACGGGTGTCGAGGGCATGGACTATCAAATCCTCATTGAAGCCGATTACATGGTGAACGCCGCCGAAAAGGGGTTAGGAAAAGCCGAAATCGCCGCCTTTGTGGCGGAACATTTCCGCGCCAAGAGCAGCATTGCCCTCATAAAGAGCGTTTTCGGGCTGTAATGGGAACATTTTGCCACTTTGCGCCGTCAAATAGACAAAACCATTAAGGAGGACGCCACCATGAAGAAACTGTTCATTCTGTGCCTTGCCCTCGTGATGACCTTGACCCTCGCGGGGTGCTATCGGGCGAATATGCTGGATAAAGATGCCCTGCCGCCTGAGGAAGTGCCCCCTACCTGCGGCGAAGTGGACGCCGAACACGTGCCCCAGTGGGGCTTGACCTTTGAAACCAAGGATGTCACAGCAAAGGGCATGACGCTGGTGATTCGCCAAGAGGGCGGCGTGGAGCTGACGGGACAAATCAACACGGGCACTCCCTACGGCCTCAAAATGCGGGAGGGCGACACGTGGGTGGATGCGCCCCTCCTCCGCGAGGACATTGCGTGGAACGCCGTGGCCTATCTCGTGCCTACAGGCGGCGAGTTGGAACAGAACCTCAACTGGTCGTGGATGTACGGAGAACTTCCCGCAGGGGAATACCTGCTGGTGAAGGAGTTCATGGACTTCCGCGGCACGGGGGATTATGATACGTTCACCTTCAGCGTGGAATTTGAAATTGAATAAAAAAAGAGAGCCTTGCGGCTCTCTTTTTTATTGTCATTCCAATTAATAGTTCTCGGCGTGGATCTCGAAGTAAGCCTGAGGATGGGCGCAGGTGGGGCAGATCTCGGGGGCGGCGGTGCCAACCACGATGTGACCGCAGTTGCGGCACTCCCAAACCTTGACCTCGCTCTTCTTAAATACCTCTGCGGTCTCAACGTTATGAAGAAGCGCGCGGTATCTTTCCTCGTGCGTCTTCTCAATAGCGGCTACAAGGCGGAATTTAGCTGCGAGCTCGTGGAAGCCCTCTTCTTCAGCAGTCTTAGCGAAGCCTGCGTACATATCTGTCCACTCATAGTTCTCACCGTTAGCGGCAGAAGTAAGATTCTGCGCGGTGTTGCCGATACCCTCAAGCTCCTTGAACCAAAGCTTTGCATGCTCCTTCTCGTTCTCAGCGGTCTTGAGGAAGAGAGCGGCGATCTGCTCGTAGCCTTCCTTCTTTGCTACAGATGCAAAATAGGTGTACTTGTTTCTTGCCTCGGATTCGCCTGCGAATGCCGCCTCAAGATTCTTTTGTGTTTTTGTTCCGTCGTACTTGCTCATAATTTTTTCTCCTTTTTTATATTTATTTTAGTTTTTATGAGTTTAGTTTTTTGATACCTTTTCAAAGGCGTCAAATAGCTTGTCTGCTATCTCGTTCATTCTTCCCTTTTCTACCTTGACCACTCTTCTGTCATAGGTAAGGAGTCCGTTGATCTCGTCCTCAACGTCGCTGACCTGAGTAAGCACGGTCGCGCAAAGTCCGTTATTTTCGATTTCGGGAATGACCTGCTCAATATAAAGCTCTCCGAGCGCCTCTGTCAGAGCCTCGCTGCTCTCTATTGCCTTATAGCCGTACTCGCTGTCAAGATTGAAGCTATGACCCTCAACTCTCATCGAATATCCGCCAAACTCAGAAAGCACGAGCGGACGGTCGGGGTGAGATTTCAGCTTTATCTTCTTGAAATAGATATGCTCGCTGACTACGTCGCTGTCCTTCTGCCTAAACCAGCCTGACGTTGCATCCCATATTCTGCTTCGGTCAAGAGCTATCATTTCAGAATAGATGCGGTCGGCATCGTACTGTCCCCATCCCTCGTTGAATATAGTGTAATAGCAAACACTCGGGTGGTTGTAAAGAAGCTCTACGGTCTCACGGCAGGAGCGTTCAAAATGCTCTCTGCGGCGTGCGCTCGCCTTGTGGGTAATACCGCTTCTCGTTGCTACCGTAGGCAGTGCGGTGTCGATAAGGAAGCTGTATTTTCCGCTGTTGACCATATCCTGAAATACTATCATACCGTACTTGTCGCAATAGTAATAGAATATCTCAGGCTCTATCTTGATATGCTTGCGGAGCATATTAAAGCCGAGCTCCCTCATCTTCATGATATCGTATCTGTAGCCCTCGGGACTTGCGGGGGTGTATATTCCGTCGCTGTAGTAGCCCTGATCAAGCAAGCCGTGGAAGAAATAAGGCTTGCCGTTAAGGCATATAAATGCCTTTCCGTTTCTCTTTTCAATACTCACCGTGCGAAGCGCAAAGTAGCTCTCCACTCTGTCCTCGCCCGAGCTTATCTCTACCTCGTAAAGATAGGGATTTTCGGGAGTCCAGAGCATAGGCTCGGGGATATCTATTCTCACGCTCGCTCCCTCAAAGTCAAGCGCAATCTCGCCATCGGGAGTGCGTATCTTAACGCTCTTTTTATCCTCTCCGCCGCCTACCTCAAGCAGAACGCCACTAAGGTCGGGGGTAAATCTGAGTGCGGAGATATAATTCTTCGGAACTGCCTCAAGCCAAACTGCCTGCCAGATACCGCTCGTGGCGGTGTACCACATTCCGCCTCTCTTGTGCGTCTGCTTGCCGTATGCAAGCTCAATATCAAGCGTGTCCTCTACCTCTACGGTAAGGCTGTTCTCTCCCTCAGAGAGATAGGACGTGATGTCAAATTCAAACGGCAGATATCCGCCCTCGTGCTCTCCTACGAAGCGATCGTTAAGATAAACGTAGGCTATCTGATCGACTGCTCCAAAATGAAGCAGAACTGTCTTTTTATCAAAGTCCTCGGGAAGTGTAAAGCGCTTTTCGTAGATATACCTCTCACCTGCCCTGAGCGTCCTTTTTATGCCTGAGAGAGCGCTCTCGGGAGCAAAGGGTACTTCTATCTCACCGAGCGTATCAGCGCTCTCAGAATCGTATTGTACGGCTAAAGACCACTTGCCGCAAAGCGACATATAAGAGTCGCGCTTGAGCTGAGGTCTCGGATAAACTGTCCAATCCTCGTCGCTCTCAGAGAAAGGAGTAGATAACTCTGTGGTGCGGGACTTCTTTTTAGTAAGCCCCGTCATATTTCCTATAAGGAGTCCAAGTGAGAGTATCACTATCGGCACAAGTGCCGCGAGGAATATATTCGCGTTAGGAATAAAGCTCTCAGTTCCGTCGTTGTTGACTATCTTATCGGCATTGGCAAGAACTCTCTCACCTATCCACGGACCGACAACGCCCGGAATAAGCACCTGCGAGAATATTCTAACGCCCTGAAGCATACCTGCCTTACCCGTAGGAGTAAGGTCGCGTATCTTTGCGCCGAATACTGCCATTCCCGAGAGGTATCCGCTCATCATAAGAAGCGAGCCGACAAAAACAGGGGCTGTGCTTCTGAAGATATAAAGCATTATATATCCTGCAATAAGCCAGATTATAGCAAATGCGGACGAAAATCCAAATCCCTTTTTATCGTATATCTTGCCCCAAAGCGCAGTAACGAGCGATGCTACTACTATCGCGGGTGCCATTACGAAAACGTAGTTTGACATCTCTAGCGATTTCTCGTAGTAGATTATGAGATAGGGCATAAATATCTGTATTGAGATATTGAAGATGATGAAAAGTATAAGATAGAAGTAAAGGCTTCTGTTATGCTTTACGGTAGAGGGGCGGAAGCCGTATATAACGTTTTTCCAATAGCCGCTCTCGGACTTCTCTACCCGAGGCTCTTTGATTATGAAAAATCCAAGAACGCCTATAAGCGCGACAGCACCGCCGATAATGGCAAATATAGTTACCCAGCTCTCAGATTTATCAAGATCAAACGCCATAAAGCCGCCGAACACCGCAAGTATCGCGACAAGCGGCATCATAGAGTTGATTCCCTCTGCCGCTCCCCTGTTGGTAGCATCGGTCGAGTCGGTCAGCCACGCGTTGTACGCCGCATCGTTTGCGCTCGAGCCGAAGAAGGTCATAACGCAGTCAAGTATGATAACAAGGCTTATAGCCACAGCCGAGGCTGATGCCGCGGCAGGAAACAGAGCGCTTATCCAATCAACACGCAAAAGCGCAAAGCCAAGTATTGACACACCCCAAAGAATGTATCCAAGGCAGATAAATATCTTTCTCTTACCAAGTCTGTCCGCAAGAGCGCCCACGAAAACTGTGGTAAGCGTTGCGGATACCGCACTTGCGGCTACCATAAGCGCAATGTCTGATGCCGACGCGCCGAACATCTTGTAGATGAATACGTTGAGATACATATTCTCAACTACCCACGCTATCTGTCCTACAAGTCCGCACAGCACGAGCGCAAGCCAGAACTTCGGGGAAAGCTTGGTTTTATTTTTTGACTTAGCCATTGTTCACCTCGTAGTATTTATTCGGTATTACCCTTATTCTGTCAAGCAGCTCCTCGCCGCCGCTGCGCTCGTATATAAGCGCCATAACATCCTTCATTATCCTTGCGCTGCAAAGCTGAGTATCTGCATTTCCTATCTTGCCGTCTCTTATCGCGCCGTGGTATCTGAAGGCTTCCTCGTAGTTCGGAAACTGCGCCGACACGTCGTCAATGCCGTTGGCAAAATGTCCTCGTGTCTGCGAGTACGCCATCTCGCCCGATGGAAGTCTGATACTGACGTTCGTAGCATCACTCGCAAGTCTGTTGGGAACGTCAAGCATCTCCTCAACACAGTGCAGGTAGGTGTTTCTATTATGTCCAACGCCTGCCAGCAATATGTATCCGTCGCGCTCGTATATCCTTCCGTAACAGCCTCTCGGGTCTGCGGGAGTGCCGTAGCTTCCCTCGCCGCGAACAAATTCTTCTGCTCCCTCTCCAAACACCGCCATCGAGTGAGTGGGATGGAGCGAGCGGCAAGCATCCTTACGCTTTGCGGCAACGTCGGGCAAAGCGCCTATGCAAGTCTTACCCTCTACCATATCAAGCGTGATAGCGCTACCGTTATAAAGATTTGCCCAGGTGTGCGTCGGTATGCACAAAAGTCCTCCGCACGCGCAGATATGCTCACAGAGAGCGTCTATAAGCCCGTCAGCTCTTCCCTCCACCTCTCCTATACGCTTAAGAGAGCTGTGGATAAGCACAGGGCGGTCCTGCGGCACGCCCATTTCCCGAAGCTGCCGCAATATATCATTTTTGGTGTACATATAGCTCCTGTCAAAAGCACTTGCGAGGGGTTCGCAAGTGCTTTTGAATTTATTTTTTGTCTTATATCTCGCTAAGAAGCGCCTCAAACTCGTCAAGAGCGTCGCTGAATGCCTTCATAGCGTTTCTTACGGTGTCGGGCTTGGTAAGGTCAACGCCTGCTATCTTAAGCTCCTCGATAGAGTAGTCGCTTCCGCCTGTCTTGAGGAACGCAAGGTAGTCGGATGCATCACCCGTCTCAAATATGCGAGTAGCTATAGCTACAGCAGAGCTAAATCCCGTAGCGTACTGATAAACGTAGAAGGAATTGTAGAAATGAGGAATTCTTGCCCATTCTATATCCTGAAGCTCATCTACGACCGCGCCCTCGTAGTACTGCTCGTTGAGCTGTCTGTAAAGCGCGTTAAGTCCCTGAGCGGTGAGAGGCTGACCCGACATATACATATCGTGAGCCTTGCGCTCGAATTCAGCAAAGAGTGTCTGACGGAAGATAGTGGTGCGGAAGCCCTCAAGGAAGTGGTTGAGGATGTAAGCACGACGCTTCTTGTCGGTCTCAACGCTGAGGAGATACTTGGTAAGAAGCACCTCGTTGACGGTGGATGCTACCTCTGCTACCATAATTCTGTAGTCGTGGTTTACGTAATCCTGCGCCTCGTCAGAGAAATAAGAGTGCATAGAATGTCCAAGCTCGTGAGCGAGAGTGTAAGCGTCGTCAAGAGTGTCGGTGTAATTGAGAAGAACGTAGGGGTGTACGCCGAAAACTCCGCAAGAGAACGCGCCCGTGGTCTTGCCCTTGTTCTCATAAACGTCTATCCAATTCTCCGCATACGCGCGGTCAAGAAGCTTCTGGTAGGTCTCTCCGAGAGGAAGTGTCGCCTTCTTTACAAGCTCCTTACCTTCCTCAAAGCCGACCTTCATATCTATGTTCTCAACGATAGGACAGTAGAGGTCGTACATATGAAGCTCGTCAAGACCGAGAGCCTTCTTTCTGACTTCGAGATAACGCTTCATCGTGGGGATACCGTCGTGTACGGCATCGCAGAGGCTGTCATATACAGATACGGGAACGTTATTTGCAAAGAGCGCCGCCTCGCAGGGATTTGCATAACGCCTTACGTTAGAGAAGAAAGCGTTCATCTTTACAGTACCCGAATAGGTAGCGGTAAAGGTGTTGATGTACTTTTTGAACTCACCGAAGTATGCCTCAAACGAGTCCTTTCTTACTCTTACGTCGCGGCTCTCGCGGAATACGCCGAAGTTGCCGTGTGTAAGAGTTACGTCCTCGCCGTTCTCGTCCTTGATGGTCGGGAATGTCATATCAACGCTCTCAAGCATCTCAAAAGCGTTCTGGCATCCGCCTGCCGCGTCGGAAAGCATAGCCATCATTCTCTCCTGATCGGGAGAAAGCATGTGCTCCTTGGAGCGAAGCATATCGTCAAGCTTATGTCTGTAGGTTGCAAGTCTTTCTTCTTCATCAATGTAAGAACGGAGAAGCTCCTCTCCTGCGGAGAGTATTTCAGGCTCAACGAAGGATATTGAGGTAAGCATAGCGACGTAAAGGTTCATCGCCTTGCCTTCCATCTCCTGACCTACGGGATCGCCGTTGTCGCCGCTCTTGTAGAGCATAGCGTAGAGATATACCTTCTCTACCTTTTCCATAGTGGAATATATCTTGTCAAGCGCATCTGCGAGAGCAGTTGCAGAGCTGCAAAGAGTACCCTGAAGAGCCGCAAGCTCAGCCGCTACGGGTGCAAGCTCAGCGCAAGCGTTTTCCCACGCCTCGCGTGAGGGGAATATGTGAGAAAGATCCCACATAAAGTCTTTATTCATATTTTTTCTTTCGTTTGCCATAATAAAACCGCCTTTCGAAAAACATACAAGTTTATTATATATATTCTAACACACTTTTGCCAAAAAATAAAGAGCTTTTTGCTATTTTTATAATTATTTAGCAAAAATGTACTCCCGCAAGCGCCTTTTATGACAAATCTTCCGCAAACATAAATGAAGCCCCGCACAATGCGGGGCAAAATTTATTTCCAGTTTCCGAGCTGTTCTTTTTTCTCCTGTTCCTGCCGCTCTTTTTCTTCAGCGCTCATTCGGTCTGTTATCTTATTTTTGTTTTTTAACACGTACAGTACCGATCCGCCGATAAATCCAATAATATAGACTAATACTGAGAAAAGCTTAATGGGCGAAGGAAAGAAAACTATGAACGGTATCATCCAAGGGATCGTTGCATAAAGGAACTTAGAGCCTACGCTCTGCATAGCATTCTCTTCATCAGCCGTGAGGTTGGAGCCGTATTTGGTTCTGAAACCGTTCTCAACTTTTTCATGCTTGAACATAAGCGCTTGAAAAATCATCAAAGCGATCAAAAAGATCGGTACGATCGATAAACCCGTTATGTTTATATTTTTGTAAAAAGCAATGATAGCAACAACGTTGGCTATAATGGCGATGCAATAATAGATAAGCATTTTTTATCTCCTTGTAGAATCATAATATCCAAGCCAAAGACCGTCGATCTTTCCGGCATGAAATACAAACGTGATCATCAGACCGAGTTTAGAATATCTAACCTTACTGAAAATTTTATTCGAATATTTTTTATCAGCGGCTATCTCGTCAATGCCGATAAAATCTCCAAGAGTTGCAAATGTATCTCTCCGAGCAACACCGTAAACATCTTTAGGCATATATTGCAGTAGGCGCGAGCTCAAATGTCTATATAAAAATTCATCGTCGTTACTTATAATCGCATCGGTGCAAAGCCGTGCGATCTCAAGCTCCTCAAAATTAGCATCAGAACGGGATTGCCAAACACCGTCAAATATGTTTTTCCCCAACTCCAAAGCATATACTGCTTCATTCAAAAGATTGATCTCTTTAATATGAGCTTCAATAGATGCATATATTTCTGCTCTTTTTGATAAAACGGCATTCTTTAAATCACTTTGTTCCTTTTGTAGTTCAGCGATGCTTTTCACAGAAAGCCCCAAAGATCGAAGAACTAAAACATTTTTTATCTGCAATAATTGCTCTTCGGTATATTTGCGCCGCGCAGATAATCCGACAGTTGTACTTGTGATGATTTTCTTTTCTTCATAAAAGCGAAGAGTTCTTGACGTAGTTCCAAGCATCCTACAAACTTCGGTTATATCGTAAAGATGTTTATCTTCCATATCCTCACCCCTCTATATTATATCATAACACTTGACGTTACGTCAATGTCAAGTGTAAAATAAAATTTAATAAAGGTTTATGTACTCTTTTACTTACTATCCGCAAACAGACGTTTTTAAATTTTTATTACACTTTGTAGGGACAGGCGTCCTCTGTCAAGAGAACGCCTGTCCCTACAAATAATTTTTTGTTTATCAAAAGCTTTCCAGACAAAAAATATCCGCGGCGTGCCGCGGATATCAAAATCTTTTTGCCTATTTTTTTGAGTTGACCTTTTTAGCTACCTTTCTTGCAAGCGCTCTCGGAAATACTCTTACCGCGAGCGACATCGCCTTGGCGGTAATTCCGTAATACTTAAGCGTTCTTCCCTTCATCAGCGCGCGGTATCCGCAAAGAGCGACCTTGTGCGCGTCCGCCGCGTGAAGAAGCGTGAACATCTTAGAGCCCTCGAGATTTGCCGCCCTCTCAAAGCCTGTTCTGACAGGTCCGGGGCAAAGCGCCGTAACCGTAACTCCGTACTGTCGCACCTCCTCTGCCACCGCCTCGGAGAAGCTTCTGACAAACGCCTTAGATGCGTAATAGACAGACATTCCCGGGCCCGCGCAGAAGGACGCTACCGAGGCTACGTTGAGTATTTTCCCCGACCTTCTCTCTTTCATCTCGGGGAGATATACCCTTGTCAGCTGCATAAGGGCGATTATATTCAGGCGCACCATATCGTACTGCTTCTGCCAATCGCTCTCGGCAAGGTCAGCACAGTCGCCAAAGCCAGCGTTATTTACAAGCACGTCTATCAAGAGCCTATTTGAGCGTGTAAATTCGTACACCGCAAGCGCCGCGTCCTTCTCCGCAAGGTCGCAGGGGAAAACGTAAGAGCGCGTACCGTAAGCCTATTCAATTCCTTTTGTATCTCAAGGAGCTTATTCTCGCTCCTTGCGGTCAGAACGAGGTCGTAGCCGTCCTTTGCGAATATTTTCGCAAGCTCAAGACCTATTCCGCCCGACGCGCCGGTTATAAGAACAGTTGCCATTCAAGTTTCCTCACATTTTTATATTTTTCCGATATTCAAAAAGCACAAGGAAACAAGCCTTGTGCCTTTTGGTGTCTTGTCTTATATACGCTCTACGGTTACGTCCGCATATACTCTTGCCACGTCGGCAGGAACAGGGGGACGAGTACCCGCGCTCATACAAGCGGCACTTCCAAAGGATACCGCTCTCTTTATCATTTCAGCCGAATCTCCGCCATCGTAAACGGCAGAGAGGAAGCCACCGATAGAGCTATCGCCCGCACCGATGGTGGAAAGCGCGGTTATCTTGGGGGGACGTGCAACGAAAGCTCCATCCTCACACACGAGAAGCGCACCCTTTGAACCAAGGCTTATCATAACGTTCTCGATCCCGCGCGCGTGTATCTCTCTTGCGCCCTCAATAACGCTTTCAAAGCTGTTTATCTCTCTTTCAAGATATACCGCTATCTCCTCCTCGTTGGGCTTGATGAGCCAAGGCTTCATATCAAGCAGGTCGTCCTTGGAGAAGGAACGGGAGTCGATAACAAGTCTTGCGCCCTTTGCCTCAAGACGTCTGAGGAACGCCTTTACGTCCTCTATGGATATACCCGAGGGTACTCTGCCCGTAAAGGTTACTATATCACCGTCAGAGAGCAGAGGGAGAAGCTTTTCCTCAAAAGCGGTAAGCAGAGCGCTGTCGGTATCAAAGCCTGTGAAGCTGAGTCTGGTTTCAGGAGCATCCTTAGTATGTATGGTGATATTCTCGCGAATTCTACCCTCTACCACGATAGTCTCGTACTCCATACCGTCCTTATCAAGCTCACGGCAGAACTCATCACCGTTCTCGCTTCCAACTGCTAAAAGAGCGAGATTCTTTACGTTATTCATAGCGAGAGCTCTTGAAATATTAACTCCTTTTCCGCCTGCCTCGCGCTCGGTAACTACTGCTAAGTTTTCGTGGCAAGCCTCAAAATGCTCTGCCGAGCAGTGAACGTCAAACGCGGGGTTGAGAGTAACTGTAATTATCTTCATTTTGCTTATATTCTGGGAGCGTGAGCAAGCAGATATTCCTCTGCCTCAGCGCACCACAGACCTCCGTTTCTCTTTACGATCTTTGCAAGCTCTGCGTAAAGCTCGTTATCCTTGCCAAGCTCCTCAAGGTCATCAATAGCGATAAGAGGAAGATCGAGCTCGTTGTAACATACCTTCTTTGCGCCGTTGGGCTTCTCCATTGCGTAGAGAGTATCTATAACAGCGTTAAGACCGAGAATGTGAGAAACTATAGCACCGGGATTGATCTTAGCGTCCTCGATAAGATGGATGGTCTCAACGGTATCCTCAGGGATACTGCCCGCAGTACCTACTACGTGGATTCCGTCGTAGTGAACACGGTAGAGGTTGAGAGAGCCCTGCATATCGTGAATAGGAGGACCTGCGAAGAAGTTAACACAACCGTCCTCACGGCAGATCTTTTCTGCCATATTGAAGAGTGCGGGAACGGGAACCATTACGAAAACGTCGTCAAATCCGCCGTCGGACATAGCGATAAGCTCCTCAACTACGTTCTCCATATTAGAAGTATTTACGTAACGAAGATCGCAACCGTGCTTTGCTGCCTCCTCAGGAGAGCTCTTAGCTGCCGCGTAAGCGAGACGCTCGTCGTTAAGGTCGGTAACTACTACCTGTGCAACACCCGCATAGCCCGTAGCAAGCTCTACTGCCGCAATACCCATAGGTCCTGCGCCGCCGAGAATAGCTATTCTACCGCCCTGCTTTGCGCCGTCGGTACGAACGTAGTTAGTATAGTCTGTGTGATAAAATCCCTTGTATCCGCGAAGCACGCAGCCGATAGACTCAACGAGAGAGCCCTTGAAGTAGCAGTCGCCCTCAAAGGGAATGAGACAGCCACGCTCAAGAACGATGGGGGGAACTACCGCATAGATGGTGTTACCGCCAACGTAGGGATAGGAATAGCCGGGATCGTAGCCGCTCTCAAGCTTAAGAGCAGGCTGGATAACTGCCTTCTGTCCGACAGTCCACTGATCCTTGAGCTCTTCACCGACCTCAAGTATCTCGCCGCAAAGCTCGTGTCCGATTATGATGGGCTGCTCAGCTACCGTGGGGGGAACTCTCTTGTGTGCGGTTCCCTGCTTAACAGCCTTATAGGTAGAAGCGCAGATAGAGTCTGTAACAACTCTCATCAGCACCTCGTTTTTCTCAATTTTAGGGAGCTCAAACTCCTCAAGCTTGAGGTCCATAGCGCCATAAAGTCTTACGCCTTTAGTTTTCATAATAAATCCTCCTGAGTATTATAAGATATACCTTTACAATTAAATATTAAACCATAAAACCCACAAAAAGTCAAGTGCTTTTGCCCACAAAGAGATCAAAAAATTGAATTTATCGTAAACATTTTGGAAATAAAGATATATTGCGCACTTCTCTCCTTGACAAAAATTGAATTTCATTATATAATTATAATAGCAAAATATGCGGAGGTAAAAAATGAGCAACAATTTATATAAAAAGTTCACAAGGCTCGTCTGCCTTTTGTGCGCTCTGGCTATGCTCTTCGCCCTTGCTTCCTGTAACGGCGACTCCGAGGGCGACGAAACGCTTGGCGAGATATATCATACCATAACCTTTAATTCTAACGGCGGCTCTACCGTTGACAGCGTTCAGGTGCGCGACGGTCAATATGCGCGCCGCCCCGAAGACCCCACGCTTGATAACTACGTATTCAGACGTTGGGAGTGCGACGGCAGAGAGTGGCTTTTTGAATCCAAAAAGGTTACCAAGAGCATGACGCTCAGCGCTCTTTGGATCCCTGCTATAGAGCTTTTTGAGATTATTCCCGAGGAGAACGGAAGCGGACTTATCATAGCTGATTTCAAAAAGGCAGCAAGCTTCTCTACCCTTAAGATACCGAGCGTTATCAACGGAAAGACGATCGTCGGACTTGCAGAGGGCGCGTTTGCCAACACGGGAACTGACCACGCGTCAGTCATAGTCATTCCCGAAACCATTGTCTCAATAGGCGACGAAGCCTTCAAGGACAGCGGCGAGGTAAAGTTTGACATCAAGGGCACTCTCAGGAGTATCGGCGAGGCATCCTTCCAGAGCTGTACTCTTCTTGAAAAGGTAAAGCTCGGCGAGGGTATGACCTCAATTCCCTTTATGGCGTTCTTTGAATGCACCTCGCTCAAAACAATAGCGATCCCCGAGGGAGTAACCACTATAGAGGAAAACGCCTTTGAGGGATGCTCCTCTTTAGTAACCGTAGTTCTTCCCGCCTCGCTTGAGAGCGTTGAGGACAGCGGATTTGCATACTGCTCGGCTCTTAAAACCGTGTTCTACAAGGGTACAGAGGAACAGCTTGACGCTATTGAGATATCCGACAGCAACGAGGCACTTACAAACGCGAAGGTATATTTTTATTCAGAAACCGAGCCTACAGAGGACGGACTCTGGTGGCACTACGATAACAGTAATTCCCCTGTTATCTGGTAATAACACATAGATTTGGAGAAATATTTTGAAAAAGAACAGAAATAACGAAATAGATGCGGCGCAGGCAGAAAAAATAGCGTGCGCCAAGAAGACCTCTATAGGCGGTCAGGCTCTCCTTGAGGGCATTATGATGAGAGGTCCTAAGATGACCGCTATGGCAGTTCGCGATCCAAGCGGCAAGATAGTTCTTGAGAAGTGGCCGACACAGAGCGGCAATCGCCCTAAAATATTCAAGCTTCCCATAATCCGAGGAGTATTCAACTTCGTTGACTCTATGCTCTTTGGCTATAAGTGTCTGATGCGCTCGGCAGAGCTTTCGGGACTTGAGGAGCTTGAGGAAGAGCTTGCTCGCGAAAAGGAAGCCAAGAAGCTGGCAAAGAAAAACAAGAAAAAGGGCATAGAAGCCCCCGCAGAAGAAGTAGTAGCAGAGCCTGCCGAGGCAGAAGCTGATTCCGTTACAGCCGAGGAAGCAACGCCTGCAGAGGAAGCTCCCGCTGAGGAAGTCATTACAGAAGAAGCCGTAGCAGAGGAAGCTACTGTCGAGGAGACGGTCGCAGAAGAAACAGCCGCAGAAGCTCCCAAGGCAGAAGCAAAGAAGAAAGACAAGGACGGCTCAGGCTTTACCGCAGGCATTATGATAATCGCGTCGGTGCTTGGCGTAGCTCTCGCTATCGGTCTTTTCATTATGCTCCCCACCTTTATCTACGGTTGGATAGAGAAGGCGGTTCCCTTCCTTCCCATAGAAAATTCTGTACTCAATTCGCTTTGCAAGTCCTTCTTTGAGGGAGTGTTCAAGATAGCCATACTCGTTGGATACATGGCGCTCGTAACTCTTATGAAGGAGATACGCCGCACCTTCCAGTATCACGGTGCCGAGCACAAGACGATATTCTGCTACGAGAGCGGTCTTGAGCTTACTGTTGAGAACGTACGCCTTCAGAGACGCTTCCACCCCAGATGCGGAACGTCGTTCCTCGTGCTTATGCTTCTTGTCGGAATGTTCGTTTCCTTCTTCATCGACCCTCTCTTTATGCTTGCAGGTCTCTACGAGGGCGCGGGTTATCTCGTTCTGAGAGCCGCGGTAAAGCTCCTTCTTCTCCCTCTCATTATGGGAATAGGCTACGAGCTTATCAAGTTTGCGGGCAGACACGACAATATTATCACACGCATATTTTCCGCTCCCGGTCTTTGGCTTCAGAGAGTTACAGTCCTTGAGCCTACCGACGATATGATAGAATGCGCTATTGCCGCATTCAAGGAAGTTATCCCCGAGGATAACAGCGACAAATACTAATAAAAATAAAAAAGCAGACCGTCGAGGCTTTTCCTCGACGGTCTGATGCGATATTCAGACGGCGTTCCATCTCTCGTAATAGAAAAGATACTGCTGGGCGATACCCGCGTACTCGCCAAAGGTAAGGCTTGAGAGCGTTTCGGCTTCGTCGCCGAAGTACTTCTCTGCCACGCGCTTCATCCAGACGTCTATAGGAAAGGCATCGTATTTGCCAAATCCGAAAAGCAGAGCGCAGGATGCGACCTTTCTGCCTATTCCCTTGACCTCGCAGAGCCGCTCTATCGCGCGCTCGGTATCCTCGTCTCTGATAGGATCAAGCAGCAGCTCGCCGCTCTTGACGCGCGACGACGCGTCGTATATGTATTTTGCGCGGAAGCCTGTCTTCATTTCAAAGAGCCCGCTCTCACCGAGAGCGCAAAGCGCCTCGGCACTTGGGAAAGCGTAAGGCATTCCCTTGCCCGAAAGGTGCTTCTTTGCCTCATCGCAAAGCTCTATCCTCTCTCCGCATCTCTCCGAGAGTGCCTCGATTATCTTCTTGATGCGAGGTATATTGTTGTTCTGAGATATTATAAAGGATATGACACATTCAAACGGCTCTTGGGAGAGTATCCTTATCCCCCTGCCGTACTCTATCGCGGCAACAAGCGCGCTGTTCTGTGAATGAGCCAGAACGTCTCGCTCGACCTCACGGTAGTCGCGCTCAAGGTCAAGATATCTGCGCCAGATAGCTTCAAAGTCCGCAAGGTCGCTGCCGTATATATAAAGAGTGTCGCCGTCCTGCGCGAACGAAACGAATCTTCCGTACGCCACACCCGAGAACTCCGACGCGTGCTGACTGTTCTCTACTCTATCAAAGCGGAAGCACTGTCCGCAATCGAATATCTTTTCTATATCAAGCTCGCTTACCCCGTCTATCCTGACGAATGGGTAGCTGCCTATAAAATTTTCACTTATTTTCAAAGAAGATCACCTCCAAGCAAAGCCTTAGCACTTATATTTTATCACAAGCCGAGTGATTTTTCAAGTACCAATAAGGAGATAACCTATGGATAATATCTATACTATTCCCGTCAACGAGGCGTTTGAAGCTTCCGCCGCAGACAAGTCCTGCGGCTGTCCGTTCTGCGCGCTTTACAACAAGCTTGAGGACGATCAGCTCGACCTAATTCTCGGAGCTTCGATGATGGAGCCTGACGTAAGGATACAGACTAATAAAGAGGGATTCTGCCGTACGCACTACGATATGATGTTTACGAGAAAGAACCGTCTCGGTATGGCGCTCACGCTTGAGAGCCACCTCGCAGAGCTTCGCAGTGAGATAAAGGACGGCGCATTTTCAAAGCCCGGAGAGAAGCCTATGAAGCGCATTCTCGCGCTTGAGAACGGTTGTTACGTCTGCCGCAGGATAGAGTTCAACTTTGCGCATATGATAGAGACCGCCGTTATCCTTTGGGAGACAGACGAGGAATTCCGCCCAAAGCTCAAGGCACAGCCCTACTTCTGCCTGCCTCATTACCGCAGATTTCTTGAATACGCCTCAAAGCGCCTTGGCAAGAAGCTCTACGCTGAGTTTGAAAAGGAAGTTTCATCAATAGTCAATTCCTATGCCGAAAAGCTGAACGAGGATATCAGCTGGTTCTGCAAGAAGTTCGACTACCGCTACGATGACGAGCCGTGGTACGACTCCAAGGATGCGGTAGAGCGCTCGATGAAGTTCTTGCGTTCAGACCTGCACAATCCTCCGCAGAAGAAAAAGAGCGCTCACAATAATTAAGAATAATATTTTCAAAAGGATGAACAATATATGATAGACCTGCTTGACCTTCAAAAGCATTTTATACTCACACATCTTCGCGAGGGCGATATTGCCGTTGACTTCACTATGGGCAACGGACACGACACAGAGTTTCTCTCAAAGACGGTAGGCGAGAGAGGACACGTGTACGCCTTTGACGTACAGGAGCAGGCTCTTGCCTCGACCTCAGAGCATCTCAAGGCGGCAGGCTGTCCCGACAACTGCACCCTCATACTCGACTCTCATCACAACGTAAAGAAATACGTTGACGTGCCGATAAAGGCAGGAATGTTCAATCTCGGATATCTTCCGGGAAGCGACAAGAGAGTTACCACGATGAGAGCTACCACGCTCCCCGCGATAGAAGCAGCTATCGAGCTTATGGACAGAGACGCTATCATTCTCGTTGCGGTATATCCGGGACACGCCGAGGGAGACGCCGAAGGCAAGATGATATGCGAATATCTCTCTGGACTCTCTCGCTATAAGATATGCGCGACCAAGATAAAGATACTCAATTCCCCCACCTCGCCCTTCTTTATCATCATCGAAAACAAACCCTAAAATACTCCCAAAGGAGTTGCTATGAGCAAGAAAAATAAGATTTTCAACAAGGACCTTGACGGATCCGAGCAGCAATCCGGGAGCGGCAAGGATACCGAGCTGCTCTCTGATGACGAGCTGAAGATACTTTCTGCCGCACACAAGGATTTTGACAGAAGCACCCTGCCGAACTACGATAATTCGGACGTTGCGAAGGCAAAGCGCTACGCCAAGAAGAACAAGCCTACAGTCATATTCGTCGCGGCTACCGTATTGCTTCTTATCGCCGTCATCGTTACGCTTTCGGTATTTCTCTATCTGCAAGGCAGAGACGCTCCCTCAACTGAGGATTTTAAGCTTACGCTCGGAGACGATGACTACACACTTAAATATAAGAGCGCTATGCGAGACGACGTGCTGTATCTTGATATAGTACAGATAGCCCGATACGCTGAGCTGATAATAAGCGGAAGCGACAGCACCGTAAAGATAACCTGCGACGACGGCACCTACGTGCGATTTGAGCAAGGAGAGGACACAGCTCTTGTCAACGGCGAGCGAGCGAAGCTCGGCGGCGTGGCAGAGATAGTGCGGCTTGACGCTGACAGCGAGGGAAAGATGCAATGCTTCGTTCCCTACACCTTTATCGAAAAGCTCTTTTCCCTTGAGGTGATAAACGGCACACGAAGCGTTTACGTCAGCTATTCAAACAAGACTAACGAAATATTAATACACCGCATCACCTATAAAGAGAGCGGAGAGGCACTGCCGATAAGCTTCAGCGCAGACTGCTTTGACCTCGTGGCCGACTCACTTCTCAAGAACGATGCGGACGGTGCGACTTATACAGGAACAAAGGACAATTCTTTATCAATGACATTACTTGTAAATAAAAACAACCCCTTGGGCGAATTCTTCACACCCGAGGGGTTGATTTCTCTTAATGACATCGGTTGTCCCGTGGCTGCGGGACGCGAATTTTTACTTGAAGAAAGAGCCGCACGCGCGCTCGCTCAGATGCTTTCGGCTCTCGGCGAGGCTCTCGGCAAAAACGCACCCGCGATAGTTACGAGCGCATATCGCTCCTATAGCTACCAAAAGGCACTTTACGACAAATACGTTCAGAACAGGATAGCGCGAGGAATGTCGCCTAAGGAAGCCGAGGCGGATGCCTCGCGCACGTCTGCAAAGGCAGGCGAGAGCGAGCATCAGAGCGGACTCTGCGTTGATCTGCTTGAGCGAGGCGAGAGGTATCTGAGCGTATCCTTTGAGGAGAGCGACTGCTTTGCATGGCTCTCTGAGAACGCGCACAAATACGGCTATATTCTCCGCTACCCCAAGGGCAAGGAAAATATAACGAAATACGACTACGAGCCTTGGCACTACCGCTTCGTAGGCGTTGACGCCGCAAGAGTGATATACGAGGATAAGATATGCCTTGAGGAATATTTAGCCGCCTATTGAGGAATAATAATATCTGTCTTGAATTATATATTTAATGCTTGATGTATAATATTTTTTAAGGAGATATGATTATGTGCGGGATCGTGGGTTATACGGGCGACAGGAGTTGCTTGCCTGTCTTACTTGAGGGCTTGGGAATGCTTGAATATAGAGGCTATGACTCTGCGGGCATCTCTCTTGCCTACGAGAGAGAGATGAGGACGGTAAAATCCAAAGGAAAGCTTAGCGAGCTTGAAAAGAAGCTTGCACAGAACAAGATGCGCGAGAGCTTCTGCGGCATCGGACACACGCGTTGGGCTACTCACGGCGCTCCCTCGGATATCAATTCTCACCCCCACGAGACCGAGTATCTATCACTCGTGCATAACGGAATAATTGAAAACCACAAGAATATCGAGGCTTTTCTTCTCCGCGAGGGGTATTCATTCGTATCAGACACAGACACCGAACGCGCCGCAAAGCTTATAGACTATTTCTACAAGCAGACGAGAGAGCCTGTCTCGGCACTTCTTGAAGCCAAAAAGACGCTTCTCGGCTCTTACGCTCTTGGGGTGATATTCAAGGATATACCAAGCAAGATATACGCTCTGCGCAAGGATAATCCGCTTATAGTGGGATATGACGGCTCGTCGTCCTATCTCGCCTCGGATATCCCCGCGATACTTCCCTACACCAAGCGCTGCTGCCGACTCTCCGAGGGAAGAGTTGCCGAGCTTTCACCTGAAGGTATAAGCTTCTACGACAAGCCATTCTCTCTTGTAAGTGAGAGCTTTGAGGAAGTCGAATGGAACTGCGAGCAGGCACAGAAGGGCGGCTTCCCTCACTTTATGCTCAAGGAGATAAGCGAAGAGCCAAGTGCCCTGCGCTCTACTGTAGAGCGGCGGCTTGACGGTATGCTTCCCACTCTTTTTGATAGAGATGACGATATTTTTGAAAGTGTTGAGCATATAAGCATCGTCGCCTGCGGCACAGCCATGCACGCGGGACTTGTCGGGCGGAATATGATCGAAAAATACGCGCGTATTCCCGTGAGCGTTGAGATAGCGAGTGAATTTCGCTACCGAGACCTTATTTTGCAGAAAGGAACGCTCGCGCTCTTTCTATCGCAATCAGGCGAGACGGCAGACACGATAGCAGCACTGCGAAAAGCAAAAGAGCTGGGATACCCAACTCTTGCGATAGTAAACGTATTCGGCTCTACGCTCGCCCGTGAGGCAGACAGAGTGCTTTACACAGACGCAGGACCTGAAATATCTGTAGCCAGCACCAAGGCATACAGCGTTCAATGCGCTATGCTCTCTCTGCTTGCGCTAAAGCTCGCGCTGATCAAAAAGCAGATGGATGCCGACAGGGCGAGAATGATCTGCAAGGAGCTTCTCTGCGAGCTTCCACTCGCCGTTGAAAGTGTCATTTCTCGAGGCGAGGAGATACGCCATCTTAGCAGAAGCATCACATCCGCTGAGCATCTTTTCTTTATAGGAAGAGGCATAGACTACTCGCTCGCACTTGAGGCTTCCCTCAAGCTCAAGGAGATAAGCTATATTCACAGCGAGGCATATCCGTCAGGCGAGCTGAAGCACGGCACTATCTCGCTTATCAGCGACGGAACTCCCGTGATAGCCATAATAACCGACCGCTCTCTTGCCGAAAAAAGCCTTTTCGGTGTCCACGAGGTCATCTCGCGAGGCGCGAGAGTAATTCTTATCTGCTCCGAGGAGATAGCGCGCGAGGGGGCTCTTCCGGATTGCGAACGATTTATTCTTCCAAAGGCGTCCACCACGGTTATTCCCTTCGCCCTCGCCACCGCCGTTCAGCTTTTAGCCTACCACACCTCAGCAGAAAAGGGGCTTGACGTTGACAAGCCCCGTAATTTAGCAAAATCAGTAACAGTTGAATAATATCAGCGCTCTCGCCTGAAAAAGAAGCGCTTTTCGTGGGCATAAACGCTGTGCGCAAGTCCCATAAGGCAATATAGCGCCAGCATCGACGAGCCGCCCGCACTCATAAACGGCAGTGTTATTCCCACAACGGGAACAAGAGCGAGACACATCCACAGATTTTCAAGCGTTTGCAGTATGATCACAGCAGCGATACCGCTACAGATAAGCTTTCCAACCACGTCGCGTGAACGATAGGCTATCCAGATAAGGCGGATAGCAAGCATGACAAGGCAGATAACGACTACCATTCCGCCGACAAATCCAAACATCTCGCATACGGTCGAGAAGATAAAATCGGTGTGTGAGGCAGGCAGATTTTCGTATATGCCGCCCTCGCCAAAGCCTCTGCCGAGCATTCCGCCGCTCGCGATAGCGTCGCGGCTCATAAGTGCCTGCTTTCCTACGCCGTTGGGATCAAGCTCAGGCTGAAATCCAAATATAACTCTGCTTCTCTGGTCTTCGCGCAAAAGCTCCCAAAGGAACGGAAAGGCTATCACCACAGCACCTGCCGCGCCGAGAAAATACCAACCCGAAAGTCCCGCGCAAAAGAGCATAAAGGCGATTATTCCGAAATAAACAAGCGCAACTCCGAGGTCGCCCGAGAGCAGTATAAGTCCGACTATCACGCCTGCGTGAAGCGCAAGACCAAGCAGGCTCTTGGGGTGATTGATCTTGTCCTTTACAAGCTCTAAGTGCTTAGCAAAGGTACACATAAAGGCTATCTTTACGAACTCCGAGGGCTGAATTGCGATATTTACAATAGGAACGTTTATCCAGCTTCGGTTAGCCGTTTCCATATTTGCTCCCGTGCTTCCGAAAAGCAGAGTGATAGCAAGCAGAAAGGCTGAGGCGAGGAACATAACTATAGCGAAGCGGTCAACGAAAAATCTGTAGTCGATATTCGCGAGAATAAACAGTGCTACAGAGCCGACGACAGTCATCGCTATCTGCATTATAAGCTTACTGCGACCAAAATTATCTACCGCGCCGAAGATGGTGAGTATTGAGATAAGAGAGAGTACCGTCGTGCATATAAACAGTATCGGATCTACGTGCTTAAGTCTGTCTATAAACGACATTCCGAATATTTTCATATCCTCTCCCCCTCTCATAAATAATTAATCAAACGGGCTGTTGCATTTAGTTTAAATGTAACAGCCCCTTTTGTATTATGACTTTTTAATATTGTCTGCCCCAGACTACCATGTGCTTTGCGGGCTTACCGCAGCAAGCGCATACGTCCGAGATATGCTCCTCAACGAAAGGAATGCAACGCGACTTTACGCCGCCCGTTTCATCCTTGAGCTTTTCCTCACACTCAGCTTCACCGCACCACATTGCCTTGATAAAGCCGGGGTGATTTGCCGCGATCTCAAGGAACTCCTCGTGATCGTGAGCCACGTTCATCTTCTCACGGAGATTGTTCTCTGCTCTTGCGAGAAGCTCGTCATGAACTGCCGCAAGTGCCTTCTCGATCTCTTCCTCGATGTTGTCGAGAGAAACGAAGGTCTTCTGCCTGCTTACACGGCTGACGAGAACGCAGGAATTATTTTCTATATCGCGAGGTCCGATCTCAAGTCTGAGCGGAACACCCTTCATCTCGTACTGGCTGTACTTCCAACCCGTAGAGTTATCGCTGTCGTCAAGCTTTACTCTCCACTTAGCCGCAAGTCTGTCTCTGATCTCGCCTGCCTTCTCAAGTACGCCCTCCTTGTGCTGAGCAACGGGGATGATAGCCACCTGTATAGGTGCTACCTTAGGAGGAAGGATAAGTCCGTTATCGTCGCCGTGGGTCATAATGATTGCACCTATCATACGCGTGGAAACGCCCCAAGAGGTCTGATGAGGATAGCGAACCTTGTTCTCACGGTCGGTATAGGTTATATCAAACGCCTTTGCAAATCCATCTCCGAAGTAGTGAGAGGTACCGCCCTGAAGAGCAACGCCGTTGTGCATCATAGGCTCAATGGTGTAGGTCTCCATAGCTCCCGCAAACTTCTCCTTCTCGGTCTTTCTTCCCGTAACAGCGGGGATAGCCAAAGTCTCACGGTAGAAGTCCTCGTAGCACTTGAGCATGCGCAGAGTTTCCTCTCTTGCGTCCTCCTCGGTCTCGTGCATGGTGTGTCCTTCCTGCCACAAGAATTCGGACGTACGAAGGAAGGGTCTTGTAGTCTTTTCCCATCTTACGACGTTGCACCACTGATTGTAGAGCTTAGGAAGGTCGCGGTAGGAATGTATGATATTCTTGTAATGCTCGCAGAAGAGCGTCTCGGATGTCGGGCGCACGATAAGGCGCTCGGAGAGATGATTCTGTCCGCCGATAGTAACTATAGCACATTCGGGCGCAAAGCCGTTGACGTGGTCCTTCTCCTTCTGGAGCAGGCTCTCGGGGATAAACATAGGCATATATACGTTCTCGTGTCCGAGTCTCTTGAATCTTGCGTCGAGGTCGTGCTGGATGTTCTCCCAGATAGCGTATCCGTAGGGGCGGATTATCATGCATCCCTTAACGCCCGAGTAATCGACCAGCTCTGCTTTTTTTACAACGTCGGTGTACCACTGAGCAAAATCAACGTCCATTGACGTTATCTGCTCTACCATTTTCTTGTCGTTAGCCATTTCTATATCCTTTCAGAAAAACATTTAAACATAGATATTTATATTATAAATCAAACTGCAAAAATTGTCAAGACGAAGAGGGATATTTTTTGCCCCGATATTTGATTTTTAGCCTGTATTTTACAAATAAATCGCCTCGGTAATGGAAATGCTAAGCAAAAAAGGAGATAAGCATGGACGTAAAGAATAAAAATATAAATATCCTCGGCGTGCGCGTCTGCGCTCTGACAAAAAGGGAGATACAAAGAAAGATAGAGCGCCGACTGCTCTCGGGAAAGCGCACCGCGATATTTACACCAAACGCCGAGATGCTATCGGGAACATCCCAAGTCCCCTCTATGCAAAGTCTTCTTAACTCCTCTGATATAAATATCCCTGACGGTATAGGCATATATCTCGCCTCTCGCCTTGGCGGCTCACCCTTGCCCGAACGCAGTACGGGCATCGACACCGCCGAGCAGATACTGAAAATTGCTGAGAAGCACTCCCTACGCGTTTTTCTGCTGGGTGGCAAAGACGGTGTCGCGAACAAAGCCGCTCGCGCCCTCAAAAAACGCTATCCGAAACTTATTATCTGCGGCACTCACCACGGATATTTTGATAAAAATAAGTCTTGCAAAGAGAATGTTTCGGTTATCCGAAGCATAAACACCGCAAAAGCCGACATTCTATTCGTCTGCTTTGGCTTTCCGCTTCAGGAGAGGTGGATAGCCGAAAATCTCCCCTCGCTGCCGTCGGTAAGACTCGCAATGGGGCTTGGCGGAAGCCTTGACGTGTGGTCGGGCAATCTCCGCCGCGCGCCGTCTTGGATGAGAAGCTGCGGTCTTGAATGGCTCTGGCGCGCCTTTCGAGAGCCAAAACGCTCCAAAAGATTACTCTCGCTCCCCAAAGGCTTGGTATCCGCAATAACAACAAAAGAGTGCCGCAGTTAGGCTCGTTCTCATAAGGATGTTTTCGGAAAACGGTAGGGGCGAACTGTGTTCGCCCGCGGGAGACCGCAGGTCTCCCCTACGGAT
>CALCTA010000180.1 GCA_937893945.1 uncultured Clostridia bacterium
GACTACTCATCCGTCAGCCTTCGGCTGCCACCTTCCCTCACAAGGGAAGGCTTTTTGTAACATTAAGCCAAACATTCAAAACTATTTTCACTCAAAAGCTTTAAAATATCCCGTTCTCTATTGCATTTTGGCAAAAAAACTGTTATAATGTAAATACATTCTAAAAATGGAGAAACTGCTATGAATAAAATTTTAGAGAAAAAAGGCTTTATATGCGATATGGACGGCGTTATCTATCACGGTAACAAGATACTTGACGGCGTTGCTGATTTCGTAAATTGGATGCTTGATAACGATAAAAAATTCGTTTTCCTTACAAACAGCCCTGAGCGTACCCCCCACGAGCTTAGCATGAAGCTTGAGAGAATGGGTCTTTCGGTCTCGCCCGACCACTTCTACACAAGCGCCATGGCTACCGCTGAATTCCTCAGCACTCAGGCGCCCGGATGCACCGCTTACGTTATCGGTGAGGCAGCATTCTCAAAGGCTCTTTACGATAAGAAGATATACATGAACGACATCAACCCCGAATACGTAGTAATCGGTGAGACAAGAACATACAGCTTTGAAAAGATAGAAAAGGCTATCGAACTCGTAAACAAAGGTGCAAAGCTCATCGGCGCGAACCCCGACACCGTGGGCGTTACCGAGAAAGGCATCATGCCCGCAACAGGCTCGCTTATCGCTCCTATCGAGATAGCTACGGGCAAGAAGGCATACTTCGTTGGCAAGCCCAATCCGCTTATGCTCCGCCACGGTCTGAGGATACTCGGCTGTCATAGTGCCGATATCGCGTTTATCGGCGACAGAATGGACACCGACATCATCGCGGGTATTGAGTCTAACGTTGACACCGTCCTCGTGCTTTCGGGCGTAACCGCTCGCGAGGATATCGACAACTTCCCCTACCGCCCCAAGTACGTGCTTAACGGCGTGGGCGACATTCTTAAGGCTGTAAACTGATATGAAGAACGAGTATAAGATAAACAAGGCACTTATGATGTCCTGGGCAAAGAGGTATATCCTGAGCGGCGCTATTAACATTGTTTTATTTATACTTTGGGTATTTGTAGGTGTATCCGCGCTTGCGCTTATAGCTCTGTACACCATAAAAGGTGGCGATGCACTTGATTGGTACATAGCTATCATTATGCTGCTCCTCTCTGTGTACAAGCTTTTTATCTCAAGATTTATCGTGATATCAAGGAGACATGCGGTATACGCGAGGATATACGGTGTTTCCGAATGGACGCGAACCACCGAGTTTACCGACACCGAGATAATAATGACCGACCATTCAGCTAAGACGGTGCTCAAATATGAGAACCTCAAAAGGATAAAGGAATACGGCAACGAGGTCATCATTTTCTTCAACGATAACATTGCGACAAGGATCTACAAGGATGCCTTTACAGAAGGCTCTTGGGAAGAGTGCAACGCGCTTATTCAATCAAAGATGAAATAACAAAAAAACGACAGATTTTTAGAAATCTGTCGTTTTTTATTTTAACTTACACGTCCTGTCTGCCCTCAAGCGCGCGACCAAGCGTTACCTCGTCGGCATACTCAAGATCTGAGCCTACGGGAATACCGTAAGCAAGTCTCGTTACCTTAACGCCAAGAGGCTTTAAGTACTTGGAGATATACATTGCCGTAACCTCGCCGTCGGGTGTGGGGTTGGTAGCCACGATGACCTCGCGCACGTCCTCCTCACCGACTCTCGCGATAAGCTCGGCAAAGCGTATCTTATCGGGCGTAATTCCGTTGATAGGCGAGATAACTCCGCCAAGAACGTGATATACTCCCTTGAATTCCCTTACCTTTTCAATAGACATTACCGCTCTTACGTCCTCGACCACGCAGATAAGTCGCTTGTCGCGAGTATCGTCGTCGCAGACTGAGCATATTTCCTTATCGGTAAGGTTTCCGCATATAGGACACTCGTGAATGCTCTGCTTTGCCGTAAGGATAGCGTTGGCAAACTCCTCTGCATCCTCAGGCGCAAGACGAAGCACCGAAAACGCCATTCTCATGGCAGTCTTTCTTCCTATTCCCTGCAATCTGCCGAACTGCTCGGCAAGATGCTGGAGCGATTCGATATGCTCTACCATTATCAGAACATTCCGGGCATTCCCATGCCGCCCGTGATCTTGGACATCTCTGCGCTGTTTGTATCCTCAACGCGCTTGATAGCCTCGTTTACTGCCGCAACGAGAATATCCGAAAGTGTCTCGATGTCGTCGGGATCAACTATCTCGGGCTCGATGCCGATAGAAAGTATCTCTTTCTTACCGTTTATCTTTACGTTTACGACTCCGCCGCCTGCGGAAACGTCGTACTCTCTCTCGTCAAGGTCTGCCTGAAGAGCTTCCATCTCCTCCTGCATCTTCTGTGCCTGACGAAGCATTGCGTTCATATTCTGAGGGCCGCCGCCCATGCCCTTCGGTATATTTGCTCTCATTGTTTTTATCTCCTTTTATTTTAATCTAAATTAAATTCATCAAGGTCCGAGATAGTATCCTCGTTGCCCTCAAAAATACCAAACACAAGATCTGCCGAGCCGATGCTTCGTTTAGTGCCAAGGCATATAGAAGCTCGCAGAGACTCTCTCATAGTAGGATTATCTACCATAGAACGCGCGAAATCGTTAGGGAAACGGATATATATCTTGCTTCCGTCGGTAAACGCCTTTGCCATTCTCAAAAATCCGAGTGCCGCGCCGTTGTCAGCCGCCGCTCTGTCGCATATCTCCCCCCATCCGCGAAGCACCTTAAGCTCTCCGCCCGCTCCGCCTGATTGAGATATGATAGGTTTGGGAGCCTCAGTCTTTGGCTCTACCACCTTTGCTTCTTCCTCTTTAGGAGAAGCTTTTTTTATCTCTCCCTTAGTTTCTGTCGCAACGGGTGCGGCAAAAGACATATTACCTGCGACTATTGCACTCTCAAGCTTTGATATTCTCGCGGCAAGAGTGTCAGCCGAGGTCTCAAGCGACATATCGCACATCTTGACAAGCGCCATCTCCGCGACCGTGCGCTTCGCAAAGCCTGAGCGCTGCATTGAGTAGAGCGTGTCGTCGAGAATTCTGCAATGGTAGAGCAGAGTTTCCTTTGTAAAGAGCGATGCGACTCCGATCAGATGCTCGTGCTCGTCATCGGTAAGATCAAGATAGCTCTTAGCCGCCTTAGTAGTCTTGATTACGAGCATATCGCGGTAAAAGGCTATGAGATCCTGCCAGAAAACCGCAATATCCTTGGATGAGCGTACCACCTCGTCAACCGCGCCAAACACCGTATCAAAATCACTTGAGGCAATCGCCCTGACGATGCTTTCCGCCGCGTCTCTGCCGCCTACTCCAAGCGTATTGTTCACAAGCTCTTGAGTTATCGTCTCACGGCTACCCGCGCAAAGCTCAAGCAGGCTGATAGCGTCTCTCATACCTCCCTGCGCCATCTTCGCGATAATGCGAAGCGCGTCTCTCTCGTAGGAGATACCCTCGTTGTCGGCGATATGTGCAAGTCTCTGTACGAGAGTATCTGTCGCTATACGGCGAAAATCATATCGCTGACAGCGTGAAACTATGGTTGAGGGAAGCTTATGAAGCTCTGTGGTTGCTAAGATAAACACCGCGTGAGACGGGGGCTCCTCAAGCGTTTTTAGAAGCGCGTTAAATGCGCTTCCGCTGAGCATATGCACCTCGTCAACGATATAAACTCTGTATTTCAGCGCCGAGGGAGTATATACCACCTCGTCGCGAATGTCTCTGATATTATCAACGCCGTTGTTGGATGCGGCGTCCATCTCAAGCACGTCGGTAGCCGTTCCCGCATCTATAGCGAGGCATGAAGCGCACCTGTTGCACGGACTGCCATCCACGGGGGACTCACAGTTGACCGCCTTTGCGAGTATTTTCGCGCAGGTGGTCTTGCCCGTTCCGCGAGAGCCGCAGAAAAGGTAGGCGTGAGAGAACTTATTGTTCTCTGTCTCATATTTAAGTATAGAGGTAACGTGCTCCTGACCGCAAACGTCGTCAAAGGTTTGCGGGCGCCATTTACGGTATAATGCCTGATGCATAAGCTTCCTCCTAAAAATACAGTGAGCTGCAAAGTAAGACCATACACCTTCAATCGAACCTCGTCGCCACGCGATCTCCGTACCCCCTGCTCAGAGCAGGCTGCCTCGCGGCACATCGGGGAGACTGCTTAATGCTGCTTGGTTCCCCACCTGACATGGTTCACAATTCCCGATTGCGCAAGACCCGCTCGTCAACGCAGCAGGCACGGCTCAGCCGTTTTGAGTTGATCCTCAAGAAAGGGATTCACCCCTGCTGTAGCGGATTTCAGGTACAGGGCTCCGCTAATTCCCCGGCTAGTATGGCCTTATTTTACAGCTCACTGCTGTATCTTTATCAAGACCCATATATTATAACAGATTTTCTTGATCTTTGCAAGTGCTTTTTTGATATTTATTTAATTTTGCCGTGTTTATTCAAGCATATATTTGGTCTGCACCGCCTCGCGCAGCTCGTCAACTGCCTTTACGGTCATTCCTATAAAGAGAAGTCCGCATGCGATATTGATAATGCTAAGATATCCTATACTCTTATCCATAAAGGCATAGAACGCGCCGTAAAGCGAATAAAGAACGTCAGAAAGAACGTAGATGATAGCCACGTCAACTATTCTCGTAAAGCTTTTATAAAGCTCCTTATGCACTTCTGCTGCTCTTTCCTTTTCGCCGTCGGTATTTATCTCTCTGCCAAGAACGTAACCCGTATGCTCAACTATAACAGTCCTTATTCCCCTAAAGAGAAGTGCAAGCGTGCATACGAAAAGTATTCCTTGAAGAGCCACCGCCCCAACGTAGATAAAATATGTAGTGAGCGCGACACTGCTCTTTTCTATGGCGTTGTATGTGTAATTCTCGTGAAAATATTTGTCTGCAAAGGCGCTGAGCAGAGTGGATATGCCGAATAGCACCATCATAACCGTAGGCGCTTTTTTGGAAAGCTTTGTCGTCTTGCAAAGGAAGGCAAAGGATATAGCGAGCAAAACGACTATAAAGAGGTCGGGAAGGATATTGACCCCCTCAAGACGAATGTCAAGCGTAAGCACCGCAGCCGCAACGAAGAACCAAGTGGCAGATCTGACGTTGCGAACCGTAAAGAGTCCGCGCTTAGGCAATACTTTCTCCGCATAAGCGGCAGAAACGCTGTCGCAGAGCTTCTTGTCAGCTCTGATGCGCAGGAAATATCTTATCACAAGCGCAAGCCAAGCTCCGCCCACGATAAGCACGGGAATAAAGCAAAATCCTCTCATTACGCCGATATAGCGATAGAGATTGAAGAACGCCGAGGTCTCGTCGTAGCTCGTATTTCCCAAAGCGGCAAGCTCGGGAAGAACGCACATCACTGCCTTTAGCACCACAAACGCGACCGACAAGCCCTTTATCTTATCGGTATAGCTCACACCACCGCTTTTTCTTGAACCGTGGATGGCTGTATTCTCGTGGAAATTGCCAAGCTCTGAAAATCCGTCGAAGAGCTTAACGTAGGCAGGAAGCACGAATATTATCTCTAAAACTCCGAAAACGAAGCTCCAAAGCAGAAGCGAGGAGGTGCGGTCATTTGCGCTGTTCACTCCGAATATCCACACCATTGAAAGTATCTTTGCACCGTCAACGAGGATAAGCCTCTCAAAAGCGCGTCTTGCATCCGCAAGTCCCTCGCAGAGCATAGACACCTTCAGCAAGGCAAGGCTTAGAATGATATATCCGAAAAAGTCGGGAAGAACATCCACTACACTTATATTGGGATTAAAAAGGAACACGAATGCGAGAGCCATAAGTCCCCACGGCATCCTTGTCGCATTGGCTTTTTGACTTTTTTTCTTAATATCCTTGCGATATCTGTTTTCTTCCACCGGTTTCTCCTTTCTCTTTCTATCTTCTCGCAAAAGGCTTACTTATTTTTTCTCTTTTTCTTGGCGTTCGCGGCAGAGCGCTTCTGCTGAACGTCGCTGTAAAGAGAGTCCTGCTTTTTCGTATCGTTTATCGCCCTTTCAACGCGTCTGTCCTTCTCTGCCCTGATCTCGTTTATAAAGGCAAAGCGTGAGGGCTTTCTGGGCTTAGATGGCATATCAACGTCGCTCTCATCGCATATCTTCGCGTAGCAGGAAAAGAGCATGAGCGAATTGAGAACTATGACAACGACGCAAAGCACTATCACCCATACGGGAAGATATATACTTTGAGCAAATTCACGAAGCGGCTCGGCGGGTATCCAACCGATCACGAGGATAATATAGTAAATACAAGCGATGACGAAATTACGTATCGCAAGATAAACTATCTTTCTCTCACCCGTCTCTTTGGCGATGGACATTACCGAATAGCAAAGCAGAGCGGTAAATATAAGCTCTCCACCGTATTTGATATAGCTGATTACAGTGTCTGCCGTCTCGCTTACGAGCAGGCTGTCAACAAGCATAAAGTCATAAAGCAGCTGATTTACGTCAGCGACTGCCGCGCAAGCAGACACCGCCGCCATAAAAATACCCGCAAAGGAGAGGAGAGTGAAGCTGTTGTGATAAGCACTAAGCTTTTTCGCTCCGTATGAGGCTATCGCATAGCCTACGAGCGAAAAGAGTCCGCCAAGGATATTAAGCGACATCATCGTAGCGGTAAAATATCCTATCAAAAGCCAACCAAAGCCCATTTTCTCTCCTCCCTTCAGATATTATCAGTTATTATTCGCGTTCGCTCCGGGAGCGCCGCAGCATTTCTTATATTTCTTTCCCGATCCGCAGGGGCAAAGGTCGTTTCTTCCAACCTCAGCAGCCGCTCTCTTTGCGACGGTTACTCTGGCAGGCTTCTTTTCTCCGCCCTCTCCCTCAAAGCCCTCTGTAAGAGGCTTTGCAAGCTGAACTCTCTTGACCTCGGGAGTCTTTACGGTAACAGACAGTATCATTCTGACTGTGGTATCGCGGATATCTGTTACCATAGCATCAAACATATCTGCGCCTTGGATACGGTATTCGTTAACGGGGTCTCTCTGCGCGTAGGACTGAAGTCTGATAGTATCCTTGAGGTCGTCCATCGCATCGATATGCTCCATCCAATTTCGGTCAACGTTCTGCAGAAGCACAGCTCTTTCGATCTCCTTGAAGCGATCCTCTCCAACGAGAGCTAGCTTCTCGTCATAGAGCGCGAATGCTCGCTCTGTGAGCATATCGGCTATCTTTGCAGGCTTTGCCTTTGAGGGATCTTCCGCATACTCAAGGAAGTCCTCGTCTGTAGTTATCAGACCCTTATACATTTCGCGAAGTCCCGCAAAATCCCAAAGAGTAGCGTCGTCTCCGTGGAGATGAGCCGAGACGTTATCCTGAATGGTCGAGCTTATCATCTTGCGGATAGTCTCTCCAATATCATCACCGTTGAGCACGCTGTTTCTCTGACCGTAGATAACGTTTCTCTGCTGGTTCATTACGTCGTCGTAGGTAAGGACGTACTTACGGCGCTTGAAGTTCTGATCCTCTATTCTCTTCTGCGCGTTTTCTATAGTGTTTGAAAGTATCTTCGCGTCGATAGGCGTGTCCTCGGGAAGTCCGAGCCTGTCAACCATACCGAGAATTCTTTCCGAGCCGAACAGGCGCATAAGATCGTCCTCAAGCGAGATAAAGAATCTTGACTCACCGGGATCGCCCTGACGTCCTGAACGTCCTCTGAGCTGGTTGTCTATACGGCGGCTCTCGTGTCTTTCTGTACCGAGGATATAAAGTCCGCCAGCCTCTCTGACCTTGTCAGCCTCGGGAGCTATCTCAGCCTTGAATTTCTCGTAAAGTCCGCGGTAGGTCTCTCTCGCGGCGTTTACTTCCTCGTCATCTATCTCGGCAGTACCCGTAGCCATAGCGATAAGCTCCTCACTTATCTCCATCTTTCTCATCTCGCGCTTAGCCATAAACTCAGGGTTTCCGCCAAGCATGATATCGGTACCACGGCCCGCCATGTTTGTAGAAATAGTAACCGCACCAAGCTTACCTGCCTGCGCTACTATCTCCGCTTCCTTGTCGTGATGCTTCGCATTAAGGACGGTATGTGCTATTCCCTCTCTCTTAAGCCTACGGGAAAGCTCCTCGGACTTATCAATAGAAACAGTACCTACAAGCACAGGCTGTCCCTTGGCATGACATTCCTTGACCTGCTCTATAACAGCGCCGTATTTGCCATTTACCGTCTTATAAACGATATCGTGATGGTCCTCGCGTATCATAGGACGGTTTGTGGGTATCTCCACTACGTCAAGTCCGTATATTTCACGGAATTCCATCTCCTCGGTAAGAGCCGTACCGGTCATACCCGAAAGCTTGGAATACATTCTGAAGTAGTTCTGGAAGGTGATAGTCGCGAGAGTTTTGTTTTCCTTCTCGACCTTAACACCCTCTTTTGCCTCGATAGCCTGATGCAGACCGTTTGAGTAACGCCTACCGGGCATAAGACGACCTGTAAAGGCATCGACTATCATTACTCCGTGCTCGTTTACGACGTAGTCAACGTCAAGCTTCATAATACCGTGAGCGCGGATAGCCTGATTGATATGGTGGGATATCTCGGAGTTCTCGGCATCCGAAAGATTTTCAATACCGAAGAATTCCTCTGCCTTTTTAGCTCCGCTGGGGGTAAGAATAGCGTTATTGGCTTTCTCGTCAACGATGTAGTCTGCCTCAATATCGTCGTAGCTTTCCTTGGTGTCCATCTCCTTGATGACGAACTTGCGGAGTTTTCTTGCGAAGGCATCTGCCCTGTCGTACATCTCGGTGGATTTCTCACCTGCGCCCGAAATGATAAGAGGAGTTCTCGCCTCATCGACAAGGATAGAGTCAACCTCGTCAACGATAGCGAAATTATGACCTCTCTGCACCATTCTTTCCTTATACACCACCATATTGTCGCGAAGGTAGTCAAAGCCGAACTCGTTGTTCGTGCCGTAGGTAATATCCGCGTTATAGGACGCCTGCTTCTCCTCGGGGGAAAGTCCGTGAACGACAAGTCCCGTGCTAAGTCCCATAAATTCGTAAACTCTGCCCATCTCCTCGCTGTCTCGGCGAGCAAGATAATCGTTTACGGTAACGACGTGAACGCCCTTGCCGGAGAGCGCGTTAAGATACGCGGGCATGGTCGCAACGAGAGTTTTACCCTCACCTGTTTTCATCTCGGCAATTCTTCCCTGATGAAGAATGATACCGCCTATGATCTGAACTCTGAAGGGGCGCTTTCCAAGCACTCTGTCGTCAGCCTCTCTGACCGCCGCAAAAGCATCAGGAAGAATATCGTCAAGCGTTTCGCCTGCCGCAAGTCTCTCCTTGAGAACACGGGTGGTGTCCGAAAGCTCCTCGTTTGTCATAGCCGAATATTTCGGCGCCAATTCCTCTATATAGTCAACTATCTTAACGAGCTTTTTAAGCTGTCTTTCGCTATAAGTTCCAAATAGCTTTTCTGCAAATCCCATTTGTGATATATCTCCTTATGAATAAATACAAGCATTCATATTATTATACCTCAAAACTGCAAAAATTTCAATACCCTACAGAAAATAGATATCATCTTAATTGTAAACTTTTATAAAAGCAAGCCACCGCCTCGGTCTTATACCGTGGCGGTGGTTACTGTTTTATTCGCTTATGTGTAGGAAATTGAAAATTTAGGAGCGTATGCGTCCCAATTAGGCTGCAAAACGACTTTGCTGAGTTCACTTTCGCTTCCGTTATATTTGAGTAGCTGAAGCGACGTGCAATATCCGAACGCAAAGGTTCGTATCTCCTTCAACGCCACCCCGACGCTCACTTCCACCATTCTCTCGCATCCGAAGAATGCTCCGACGTCAAGTATCTCTACCGTTTCGGGAACGGTGAAGGCTTCAACGCTTCGGTTTGTAACACAGTGGAGTATCTTTCCGTCGGCGCTGTATATGGCGTCTGCCGTCTGCACGAAGCTCTTGTTGCCGCTGCTTATAATTATTTCTCCGCCAAATCCCATAAGTCCGCGCATGTAGAAAAGATCGCCGTTTGCCGCGTTAAGCCTTTCGCTGTTGTAGGTTCTGTGTCCGTATCCCGCATTCATGCTTCCAAGCAATGACACTCCGGTACCGAAGGTAATACTCCTGAGCTTTCCCGTCGCGCCGTCGCCAAAGCTGTAGTTTGCTATCTCCTTTACCTCGTCAGGAATGATATACTCTGTCCGCTCACTTCCTATCGGATACTGAACGAGGGTATAAAGCTCCTTGGTAAAGAGGACAGATTTGAGCGAGGTATATGTCTCGTTTGCTTCAGCGACCTCGATAAATTCAAGGTCTTGAAGCATAAGTGCTCTATCCCAGATAAAGCTTACGCTCCAAGGGATATATACGGAGCTCACCTTATGTTCTGCGGTCTCGATTGGCTCGGATTTCAAGAGATCACCGCTCATTCCGCCTATAGATACCACCGTGTAATCGTATCCGCCAAAGCTTACGACGTCGGGGATAACAACGTCTCCGTCCTTGAGTATTCCTATGAGCTGTACCTCTCCCGCGCCTATAACGGCGTAGGTCAGCCCGTCGATCGTAAAGCTATCTCTGAGGATGGCTATGTCAAGATCTATCTTAGTTTTGGAACGCTCGGGCAGATCGTAAAGATACTCTGTTCCCGCTCCGCTAAAGGAAAACGGCACGTGCGTATCGGCAAAGCTTCTCTCGCCCGACATCCACGGTCCGTCTATCCAGGCAACGTTCTGATCGTCGGTAGTACAGAAGAAATTATAAGAAATTCCGTACATCCATTCGGGTGTATCGTCCCACGTCAAGTCAAACCAATACCACTCTCCGTCGTCCATTTTGACCATGTTCCAGGCGTGGTCCTCTCCCATAGACTCACCGATCACGTAGATGTTTTCAACTCCGCAGTAATTAAGCAAAAGCTGGAAGGTCCTCGCGTAGCTTTCGCAAACTCCGCTTCCCTTTTCAAACACGCCAAGCACGTTGTGCGCCCAGATCGCATCCTCGGGAGTTACGCCGTCGGATTCGTAGGCGTAAAAGGTATTCTTAATTATCTCATCATGGAGAGCGAGCGCTATACGGTAAGGCGAGCTTTCGTTATTTACGCAGGATATATACTTGCGAACCGAATTAAACACGAAAGCATTATATTTTTCTCTCGCCTTGCCGGTTGCGTACTCCTCTTCCGTAAGCAGATTAAACTTCTCGCTACTGTAGTTGAAGCTCGAAGCTATCCAATAGTAGAGGGGATGGTCGCACTTATACGAGTTCCAGACGATTATTGCATCGTCAGCGGTCAGCCCAAGGTCTGAGAAATCAAATACCGCAACGACGTAAGCTCCGTTGCTCTCTTGTGCGTCGATTGTAGTATCGGTATGGAAAAGGGTCGCCGCAGAATCCATTCTGTCGTAAAGCTGCTGTAGCTTCTCTCCGTTTTCACGCGCGGCAAGAGCCTCGTAAGCGTAATTACTCGCATAGCGTCCGATATCACCGTAGCCTGTAGGCATTATCGGGCGGTGAGGAACGGTGGTAGTGCCGCAGACTGTACAAACCTTAGCATCTGTAAGTCCCGCCTCTGTCTCTGTCGGCTCGTAGCCCTTGACAGTCTCCTCGGTGTGTCCTGTCGCATCTATCATCTGCGGCTCTGTTATCATCTCGCCGCAATCGTCGCATCTGAGTCCCTCGGAATAGCCTGATTCTATACAGGTAGGCGCTTTTGCCTCAATAATGCTCGTATTCTGATGCTTACAGTTGACATCGCGCACAAAGCCGCAGATGTTGCATTCTTCATCATCATCGCCATCGTAGCTATGTGCTCTCAGCGGAATGATTCCCTGCGCCACAAGCACCTCGCCGCAAGTCTTGCAATGCTTTCCCTCGGTAAGTCCCGTAGTCTTGCAGGTCGCCTCAATTGCAGGATCAACGACTATCTCTACATGCCCCTCTGCTCGCTCTGTAATGCGCTCTGTGATCTTGCAGATCGCGCATTTTCTCTCCTTGATGCCCTCTATTCCAAAGCAACCAAGCTCCTGAATTATTTCCCACTCACCGAACTGATGCTCACAGCTTTCGGGATCTATAGGCTCGCTTTGCTCCTCGGTGTTCTTCTCGGTAGAGTTATAGATTGGAGTTCCCACACCCGTCGGCTTATTATCGGGTACTTCCATAATATCGGGGAGCGGATTTGCGAAAAAGATACTGCAAGAGCTGAGCGAGAGCGTCAGCAAAAGCAGAATAGCACACAGATTTATGTATATAAGCTTATTATTTCTTTTCAAAGCATTTCCTCCTTCGGAAGCGTACTTTCACAATATGATTTTAACATTATTTTTTCTTTATGTCAATAATTTTTTTAGCAGGATGCCGCTCTGTCCTCAAAAAAGCAAGGGCTGTCAATAAAATTCAAAATAACTCTTGAAAAGCAGAACAAAAAGTAATATAATATTGCTAACGACTTATCTAAGGACTGTTTTATGAAAAATACCTCTAACAAAAAGATAAATATAGTGCTGCACGAGCCCGAAATTCCGCAGAATACGGGCAATATCGCGCGAACCTGCGCCGCTACGGGTGCTTCTTTACATATAATCAAGCCGATGGGCTTTACTATTGACGACAAGAAGCTCAAAAGAGCGGGACTTGACTATTGGGACAAGCTTGATATCACCTACTATGAAAGCTACTCTGATTTTCTCGCCTCTCACCCCGAGGCACAAGGACACATATTCTACTTTACCACAAAAGCGCCGAGAAGCTACACCGAGGTATCTCCCTACCCCGACAACGTGTTTATCACGTTCGGCAAGGAGACACGCGGACTTCCCGAGGATATGCTGTATGAAAACCGAGATTTCTGCGTAAGAATACCTATGCGAGACACTCTGCGCTCACTCAATCTCTCAAATTCGGTCGCTATCGCGGTTTATGAGATACTGCGCCAGTGGGATTTTGAGGGGCTACGCGAGGATGGACAGCTGACGAGCAGAGAGTGGTGATCTGCTAAGAAGGAGACTTAAGAAAGGAGAAGCCTTATGAAAAAAGCGCTTGTAGCTATGAGCGGCGGTGTGGATAGTGCCGTTGCCGCACTTTTGCTAAAGAAGGACGGCTATGACCTTACGGGCATCACTATGCGCCTATGGGACACATCGGCAAGAGTTCCCGACGAGAAGCTCAGCACCCCTGACCAGAACGCCAAGGAAGCAAAAAAAATAGCCGACGAGCTTGGCTTTTCTCATCTGACCACCGCTCTCGGAGAGACCTTTTATAAAAACGTTATTGAAAAATTTATATTAGACTATCGCTCGGGCAAGACGCCTAATCCTTGTGTGGAATGCAACAGAACACTCAAATTCGGCGCGCTCTTTGATATTGCCGACGAGCTTTCAATTCCCTTTCTCGCTACGGGACATTACGCGAAAATAGAAAAAGATGCATCGGGAGAGTACCGCTTGCTCAAGGCAGCAGATCCGCAAAAGGATCAGTCCTACTTCCTCTGGTGCATAAAAAAAGAAAGACTTTCTCAAATACTCTTTCCTTTGGGAGATTATTCAAAGCCCGAGATACGAGAGATAGCCGCAAAGCACGGCTTTTGCAACGCCTCACGCTCCGACAGTCAGGATATATGCTTTATTCCCGCCGGAGATTACGTTAGCTTCATAAAGTCTCAGGACAATAGCGGCGAGGGCTTTGAGCGCGGCAATTTCATTGACGCGAGCGGTAATATCCTCGGAAAACACGAGGGTATCATAAGATACACCGTCGGTCAGCGAAAGGGTCTTGGCATCGCGCTCGGACGCCCTATATTCGTAGGCGGCAAGAGCGCCGAGGACAACACCGTAACTCTCTGCTCTGACCGAGAACTATACAAAAAGGAGCTTACCGCAACAGGTATAAATCTGCTCGTTGACGATACGCTTGACTCCCCCGTAAGACTTGAAGCAAAGATACGCTACCGCCACGCAGCCGCACCCGCTACTATCAGAAAGATAAGCGAGGACAGGCTGATGCTCTGCTTCGACGAGCCTCAGCGCGCTATAGCCGCGGGACAGTCGGTCGTGCTTTACGACGGCGACCGAGTTATCGGCGGAGCTATCATAGAATAAACGCTCTACGACATACAAAAAAACACGCAAAACATTCAACCGTTTAACTAAAAACAATGACATATCATGAAAAAGCTTACAAAGAACTGGAACTCAAGAAATCTCAAAGATAAAAAGCCTGCTCCCTATGACAAAGAATTCACCGACGAGGAGCTTGAAGCGCTCGAAAAAGAGTTTATAGACACCTATCTTCGCTCCGAGGTAAAGCCGTTGCGAATGCTTCTCAAAATATACAGACGGTATTGGAAGGAGCTTGTTGCGGCTCTGTTCTTCTTCGTTATCAAGCACAGCCCTGTAATTCTCCTCCCCATCGCCACCTCTTATATAATAAATTTCGTGGCTTATCCCGGAGAATACAGCCTTCCCGTTATGATAACCTTTATCGTCGTTATGGTCTTTCTTATATTCCTGAACATACCGATGAATACGCTGTACACAAAATCCTACTGCAAGGTCATAAGAAAGGTCGAGGCTGGGCTTCGCGGTGCTATGGTACGAAAGCTCCAGCAGCTCTCTATCTCATTCCACAAGGAGATGCAGAGCGGACGAATACAGTCAAAGCTTATGCGAGACGTCGAGACTGTGCATACACTCTCAGCTCAGCTCTTTATATCTATCCCCGCCCTCTGCCTAAGCGCAGGAAGCGCGATAATAATCGTTGCATCCAAGAATTTTACGGTATTTTCCTTCTTCCTCCTGTGCATCCCTGCCGCTATCGTTCTCGCGAAGTTTTTCCGAAAAAAGATGGCTGAGACTAACAAAGCGTACAGAGTGAATATGGAGACTACCTCGGCAATGCTTATGGATATGGTCGAGATGACCGAGATAACGAGAGCGCACGCGCTTGAGGAAAAAGAGGTAAAAAAGCTCAGCCACAGTCTGAAAAACGTTGCCACCTCAGGTCTTCACGTTGACATTACTCAGAGTAGATTTGGCGCTTGCTCTTGGGCGGCGTCTCAGCTATTCCAGCTCTTGTGCCTCGTCTTCTCAGCCGTTCTCGCATTCCGCGGAGTTATCCAAGTGGGTGATATTTCGCTCTATCAGTCCTACTTTACAAGTATCACAGGACAAATTTCAAGCATGCTCGCACTCGTTCCCATAATCGCCAAGGGACTTGACTCGATCTCCTCGATAGGTGAGATACTGAGTGCTACCGACATTGAGGACAACACCAACAAGGCTAAGATAGAAAAGCTTAACGGCGAGTATGAATTCCGAAACGTCGCATTCTCCTATGAAAAGGAGAGAGGACTGCTCGACGATTTCTCTATACACGTAAAGGCAGGCGAGACTATCGCGTTCGTGGGCGAATCGGGTTGCGGAAAGACTACCACCCTGAACCTCGTGCTTGGATTTAATTTTGCAACCGCAGGCGAGCTGCTGATAGACGGTAAAGACATTCGTGAAATTGACCTTCACAGCTATCGCTCACATATCGCCATCGTTCCCCAAAACAGTGTTCTGTTCACGGGAACTATCCGTGAAAATATCACCTACGGAATTGAAAACGCTACAGATGAGCAGATAGAAATGGCTATTGAGGCGGCACAGCTCAAGAGCTTTATCGACTCACTCCCCAACGGCATCAACACACTTCTTACAGAGCACGGAGCTAATCTCTCGGGCGGTCAGCGTCAGAGGATATCTATCGCACGAGCGATAATAAGAGACCCCTCGGTAATCATATTTGACGAGGCAACGAGCGCGCTTGACAGTGTGTCAGAGCGTGAGATACAGAAGGCTATCGACAATCTCACAAGTCAGCGCACCACCTTTATCGTTGCTCACCGGCTTTCCACTATCAGAAACGCCGATCGTATCGCCGTGTTACAGAACGGAAGATGCGAGGAGCTTGGTACATACGAGGAGCTTATGGAAAAGAAAGGTCTCTTCTACAGAATGCAAACAACCTAAATAACGAAAAAAGAGACGGCACAGCCGTCTCTTTTATTCGTTTCTAAGAATTAGTCAGCGTAAACGCTAACCTGCTTCTTAGCCTTTGTCTTCTGCTCGAACTTAACCTTACCGTCGATAAGCGCGAAGAGTGTGTCATCCTTACCGATACCAACGTTGTTACCGGGATGGATAGCTGTACCTCTCTGTCTTACGATAATGTTACCTGCAAGTACTGCCTGTCCGTCAGCCTTCTTAACGCCAAGGCGCTTGGATTCGCTATCACGGCCGTTCTTGGTAGAACCTACACCTTTTTTATGAGCAAAGAACTGCAAACTAAGTCTCAACATAATTAGTTCCTCCGTTTTAATGTAATTTTTTGTACAGATCCAAAAGATCTTCTGTTTTCAGAATTGTCGGAATCAAATATAGTCGATATCCTTGACCTCAACGTCAAGAAAGTCGTAATACTCTTCGCGAAGCTCGTTGAGCTGGTAGAAATACGAGAGGAAGAGTCCCGAAACCGCATATCTCTTGCGTTCATCCTCTTCAAATTCAGGGAGCGCCGCCTTAGCGCGCACCATGATGTGAGCCGCTCCGTCATCTATGGTGTATTCCACGTCTGACGCGTAAGCAACCTCTACAGTGTTTATTACCAGCATAGTCATTGCCGAGAGAGCCGCGCAGAGAATGTCGTCTCCCGCTTCTCCGTATCCCGTATGACCGTGCTCCTCAAAGCCGTAATAAACTCCTCCGCTTCTGAAAAAAACGATTTTAGTCATCTCTCAAAATCAACCCTGAATGGATACGATCTGAACCTTGGTGTAAGGCTGTCTATGACCAATCTTCTTCTTTTCGTTCTTCTTAGACTTGTACTTCATTACATAGATCTTCTTGCCCTTGCCGTTAGCAATAACCTTGCCGCTAACAACAGCACCTTCAACGATAGGAGTTCCTACCTTGAAGCCATCGTTTGTGGACACTGCCTCAACTTCAAATTCTACAGTGTCGCCCTCGTTAACGCCGAGCTTCTCAACGTAGATCACGTCGCCCTCGTTAACCTTGTACTGCTTTCCGCCTGTTTTAATAATTGCGTACACGAAAAGCACCTCTCTTTCTTTTTAGTCTCGCTAAGACGGGCGGCGACAAGCGCACTTATAAAGCCCGCCAATTATGCGGCATTATATTATACCATACCGTTTCTTTATTTGTCAAGAGCTTTTAGACAAATTTTTTGATATTTTTTCGTTTATTTTCACGAAAAGCTTTCTTCTACCAATTTGTGAAGCTTCTCCTTGAGGCTCTCGTCGGCAAAGGCGGCATTCACAGAGGAATGAAGAAGCGCCTTCTCCTCGTCGTCGGTAAGCGCAAAGGTATTTTTAAGCAACAGCATCTCCTGTCTTGCGGTGGTCGCCGAAACGCTCCTGTTATCGCTGTTGACAGTCGCAACTACGCCTGCCTGAAGGAACCTTCTTATCGGATATTCGGATATATCGCCAAATATCATCGTATGAATATTGCTCGTAGGACAAAGCTCAAGCGCTATTCCCCTCCTTGCAAGGAGAGAAACAAGCTCGTCATCCTCTATTGAGCGTACGCCGTGGCCTATTCTGCGCGCTCCCATATCGAGCGCATTTCTTACGCTTTCGGGGCCGTCTGCCTCTCCAGCGTGTATGGTATAAGGCACGCAAAGCTCTCTTGCGCGAGCAAAGAGGTCTCTGAAATTATCGGTAGGAAATCCCGCTTCATTACCCGCAAGATCAAGAGCTACTACACCTTTTCCGAGATACTCGCGCGCTATCCCAACAGTCGTCTCGTTGAGCGACAGATTATCGTCTCCCCTCATACAGCAAAGTATAAGTCCGCCGTCTATACCGCTTCTCTTAAAGCCACGTATCGCCGCCTCTACTACTTTCCTTTGGTCAAGTCCCTTATCAAGATGAAGCTGAGGCGCAAATCTTATCTCGGCATATATACAGCCCTCGGCGTCAAGCTCACAGCAGAGATTATACATTCCCTTCTCTATCGAAGCCTCGCTCTGAAGCAGAGAGAGCGGAAAAGCAAATTTGGTCAGGTACTCGCCAAGGTTCTTACAGTCAGGACTTACGGTAAGCGCGTCCTTAAGCTTTGCATCGTCCGAAAACAGCGTAACTCCCTCGATCTTTGCAAGCTCTCTCGCGTTAGCCATAGAGATAGAGCCGTCAAAATGCAGATGAAGGTCTATAGAAATCTCTTTTCTCATATTTTTTATATTTCCTCTCAGCGAAATTCGGTCATATCCTCTTTGAGAGTAGCGGTACGCATAATGCTGTAATACTCGCTCTTAGGATCTCCACTAAGGATAAAAAGCTCGTTCTTCAAAGCAGTTATCAGAAATTCGGGGTTGAGATATTCTGTAGATGAGGCGCGGACGGTCGCTTTGATATTGATATTGCCCGTGCTCTCGTCGAAAGATGCGGTGAGCGAGGATATCATCTTCACGATATCCACCTCTTTCTCGCCCGCCTTGCCCTTCTTTATCATCATAAGAGGTGAGGTGGTGAGAAGCTGCTGTGTCTTTTCGGCAAGCTCGGCAGACGCGCCGCCCGTCGTAATGCTTATATCGTAGGATGCCCAGGCTATCTCCGAAAAATCACTTGTCGGCAGATACGCCTCAGTGATATAAAACTCGTCTGTCATCTCAGCGTTGAGCCTTTCCTTTATCTCCTCGCAGGACATCTCTCGGTCTATCCTTATATCGAGATACTCACAAACGCTCTGCGCGCCTACGCTCAGAGGGGTTGAGAACACGAGCTTGATGTGAGGATTAAATCCCTTGGTGTACCATACGGGAAGGCAGGCTCTGTTGATTATGCGGTTGAAGGTGCGCTGAAGGTCGAGATGCGAGATATACTGCAATGTTCCCACCTTACAGAACTTAAGCCTTACAGTCCTTGGCGGTGTCAGCTCGGGGAGAGCGAGAACACGCCTTTTTTCATTCAATTTTCCGTTTTGTTTAACTTCGGACAGCACGTTCTCTCACCTCCAAGTCTGTTTGCTCCGCAACCGCTGCACTTCTCGCGGCAGTTGGGTGTGGTGTTCTCGGCGTAAGCCTTATCGCGCTCTCTGCGCAAAAATTCCTTAGTTACGCCGCAGTCGATGATATCCCAAGGAAGAACCTCGTCAAGACCGAACGCGCGGTTGGCATAGAACGCGGGGTCCGCCCCCGTTCTCTCAAGCACGGATATCCACTTGTCGTAATCAAAATATTCATCCCACGCGTCAAACTTAAAGCCCTCGCGGCAAGCAAGCTCAAGAGCGTCCGAAAGACGTCTGTCTCCTCTTGCAAGCACCGCTTCGATACGGCTTACCTTAGCGTCGTGGTGGTTGAATTTTATCTTTCTGTCGGTTATCTTAGAGCCTAAGAATTCCTGCTTCTCAGCAAGCACCTCAAGGCTATCCTGCGCTTCCCACTGGAAAGGCGTGAAGGGCTTGGGGATAAAGCAAGCAACGCTTATAGTTACCTGTGGCTTCTTTGCCTTGTTTCTCGTAGGACACTTGTAATAAGCGTCGATAACGTGGGATGCAAGAGTTGCTATACCCTCGATATCCTCGTAGGTCTCGGTAGGAAGTCCCTGCATAAAGTAGAGCTTTACCATATTCTTTCCTGCCTCAAACGCTACGTTTACCGCGCGGAGAAGGTCCTCCTCGCATACGTTCTTGTTAATAACGTCGCGAAGTCTCTGCGTTCCTGCCTCGGGCGCAAAGGTCAGTGAGGACGAGCGCACAGATGCTATCTTATCCATAAGCTCTTTCGTGAAGCTATCCACTCTGAGCGAAGGAAGCGAAAGGCTGACCATATTCTCGTCGGTCCACTCAAGAAGCATATCTGTAAGCTCCTCAAGCTGAGTATAGTCGCTTATTGAGAGCGAGGTGAGCGATATCTCGTCATATCCGGTAGATTCAAACAGACATCTTGCCTGAGAATTCAGCACCTCGGGAGATTTTTCTCTTACAGGTCGGTATATGATTCCCGCCTGACAGAAGCGGCAACCGCGAATGCATCCGCGGAACACCTCGAGCATGATTCTATCGTGGACAGTCTCGATATAAGGCATTACCACCTTATCGGGAAAATAGGACTTGTCCATATCGGTCATAATTCTCTTCTTTACGCTCGTGGGGATATCGTCGTATTTAGGCGTGTATGCCTTGACCGTGCCGTCGCTGTTATAGCTTACGTCATAGAGCGAGGGAACGTAAATACCCTCTATACTTCTTGCCGCCTCGTGAAGATACGCCTCCTTGGTGTAGCTTCCCTCCTCTTTCATTTTGATATAAAGTCGGCAAAGCTCGGGAAGCATCTCCTCGCCCTCTCCGATATTAAAGAGGTCGAAGAAATCCGCTACAGGCTCGGGGTTGTAAGCGCAGGGACCGCCACCGATGATTATAGGCATACTGTCATCTCTGTCAGCAGAGCGCAAGGGCAGTCCTGCAAGGTCGAGCATATTCAGCACGTTAGTATAGCTCATCTCGTACTGAAGCGTAAAGCCTATCATATCGAATGCGCTAAGCGGATCTCCGCTCTCGCAGGCGGTGAGAGGAATGTTATGCTTTTTCATTTCCTCCTGCATATCCACCCACGGTGTGTAAACACGCTCACACCAAACGTCGCTCTCGTTATTGAGAACGCCGTAAAGTATGCGTACGCCGAGGTTTGACATTCCTATTTCATAAGTATCGGGAAAGCAAAACGCAAATCTTGCCTTTACCTTTTCCTTGTCCTTTATTATCTGACCGTATTCTCCTCCCGAATATCTTCCCGGCTTTGATACGGCCTTGAGTATGCTGCTGATGTTTTCGTTCATTTTAATTTTCTTTCTAAGCCTCTTTATTATTGTTTTTTGCTATTGACGTCGCTCGCCTTATCTGACTTACTTTCAGGCTTTTCGCGGCGTTTCTTCTCTTGTCTGAATTGTTCTATTGAAAATCTGTGGCTGCTTGGCATTCCCATAAAGGTAAGCGCTACAAGTCCGCCTGCCGTTGCTATCCAATAGAGCAGTATGATAAATTCGTTTATTCCGCTTGCCCAGCCAAAGAACACTCCCGCGAGTGAGAGCAAGGCTCCGAGCGCCGCCGCAAGATAGCAATAGAGATTTACTTTCTTACGAAGCGATACAGACCTTACGGCATCAGATGCGGCAACTACAAGGTTGAGCCTTGAGCGCTTCGCCAATACTCCCGTATCCTCTCCAAGCGCGTCAAAGAGTGCGCTTTCTCTGTGGGCGTTTCTCGCGTTAAGATCAGCCACACCGAGATGCACCACGCTGACGGGTGGTCTTCCCTCTTCTCTTATCCTTGAAAGCAGCTCTGTGCTAAGCATCGGATCAAAGGTCTCTACCGCGCAGTAAATACCGTCCTCCGAAAGACGCTCAGCGAACATCTCAAACATCTCGTTTACCGAGTATTTCGTAACTATTCTTGCGCTGGCTCTTCCGTTTATCGAAACGCAGAGCGAGAATATCTCGTCGCCTTTATTCCTAAAGCTGACCTGTGGGAAGGAAATGCCGTAGCGCGACATAAACTGCTCACTGCCCACGAGAACTGCGTAGTTTGCTCCAACAGTAGCCTCAACGCCGCTCTTGGCAATTCTTCTTATCCTGCATTCGCCAAGGCTCTTTTCTCCGTCTCCCATAGAGAAGGTCTCCGCAAGCGGTCCGCCTATGCTTGAATAAAGAGCGTCAAGGCAGCCGAGAAGCACCTCTGAGGACGTGCCGTCATAAAGAGCGAGATTTACGCTCTTAGGTGAGCATTTCTCAAGCAGGTGCATATCCTTGAATACGAATATATTGCATCCCGCGTACTGCTCCGCGCTGTACTCTCCGACGAACGCATAGCCCGCCTTGATAGCTTTGCGGTTTATGAGCGCAAAGGGCAGCCAGCACGAGAATATAGCGAGTATGGGGAGCGTAAAGGTCAGCGAAAGAAGCGCAATGCCAAAGCTCATCCATAATTCCTCGGTGTCTCCCGTTAAAGCAAAGGCAAGCACGCCCATGATTATTGAGAAAATCATTGAAGGAACTATTACCGCCATGGGCGCGTGGCTTCTCTTGCTCTTTTTATCCGCAACGTTGAAGTATCCTGCCGCAGATTCTATCTCAAGAGGAGAATATACTGCCTGCGAGGGATCAAGTCCGCCGCGGTACATCTTTTCCGCAACCGAGCCGTCTCCCGCACTTCTTCGCAGAGTATAGTGCGCTACGCTTTCCGAAGCGTCCTCTCCGTCTGCCTTTGCAAGCACATCAGAGAAGAAGAATTTATAAGTATTAATCGTAGCACTAAGCTCTGCACATTCCGAGGCTATAGCCATAGTTATGGCAATAGCGGCAAGGAAATGGAACACAGGCGGACGGTCAAGCTGTACGGTCATTATGACTATGTCGTAGATAACCACGCTTATCAAAAGCACCGCCACGGTGGAATAGGCGTTCGAGGCTCTCGTAAAGAGCTTTCTCAAGCCGTACAAAAGCTTTCTGCCGGATGTGAAGGCGCATATTACGAGAAGCTGCAAGCCTATAAGCACGTGCGGCATAAAGTAAAGCTCTCTGTCCATTATTCCGGGAAGCTGCACTCCGCAGAGAGGCAGTCCGTCGTACAGAAGCAGTAAGAAGGACAGCGCTGCCGCCGCTATCAGTCTGACGAACACACCGCCGCGAATCTTACTGTAGTTATTATAAATTGAGTGTATCTTGCGCTCAAGCGCTTCCTTGGAATCAAGCGGCGCCTCGTTCTCTTCCTCTTCGTCATCCTCAGGTGCGCTCTCGACTATACGCTCAAGAGCATCCTCGTTTGAGATGCTTTCTATATCCTCATCCGAGGCGATGCTCAGCACCTCTTCGTCGCATCCGAATTGAAGCAAGAGAGATATATCCGCGCCGTTTACCTGATATTTTGGACTTCCCTCGGCATAATAGTACGCGCCAAGCTCGTCGCTCTCTCCAAACGAGCCAAAGTCCTCGTCGTCATACGGCTCGTCGAACGTCTCATTCTGCTCTGATTGATCTTCTTCACCCGTCGCTTCCTCATACCGCAAAAGCTCACCGCTGTCTTCCTCGACCCTTGGCACTTCATCTTCAAGACGGGCGCGGATAGCATCTACATCTATATCGGTCTCGCGGACGGACAGAATAGCAGAGGTATCCTTAGCGAAATAATCACCAAGGAAGCCATCGGCAACGTAAAGCGTCTCGGTTTCTTCCTTCTCGGGCTCATTATCCTCTATCAAAATAGGCGTATAAAGAATGTCCTTCTCATTTTCATCTACCGTCGCGCCATCGGCGAGCTGGTCAAAGGTGAGGTCATCGTCCTCCTCATCAAGAGAAAGGCTTTCGTATGCTATACCGTCGTCCTCGCTCTCGTCTGTAGCAAGATCCTCAAAGGTGAGATCATCGTCCTCGTCATCAAGAGAAAGACTTTCATAAGCTACACCGTCGTCCTCGCTCTCGTCTGTAGCAAGGTCCTCAAAGGTGAGATCATCGTCCTCGTCCTCAAGAGAAAGACTTTCGTATGCCACACCGTCGTCCTCGCTCTCGTCTGTAGCAAGGTCCTCAAAGGTGAGATCATCGTCCTCGTCCTCAAGAGAAAGACTTTCGTATGCCACACCGTCGTCCTCGCTCTCGTCTGTAGCAAGGTCCTCAAAGGTGAGA
>CALCTA010000181.1 GCA_937893945.1 uncultured Clostridia bacterium
AGTTATCGGCGGAAGATCGCGAAGAGCCTCGGCAGTTACGCGGACAAGCTCGTCGAGATTCTCACCCGTATATGCGGAGATCATAACGTAAGATCTGCCGAGATCACGGCATTTATCAATAAAGCGAGTAATCATATCACTCTCTGCATCAATGCTGTCGATCTTGTTTGCTACCATGATCTGCGGGCGAAGTGCAAGCTCCGGCGAGTAGATCTTAAGCTCATTATCTATCTTGTCTATATCGTCTATCGGATCTCTTCCGTCGGTGCCTGCAAGGTCAACGACGTGAAGAAGAAGTCTGCATCTGTCAACGTGGCGGAGAAATGCGTGTCCAAGTCCCGCACCGTCTGCCGCACCCTCGATAAGTCCGGGGATATCAGCCGCAACAAAGCCCTCCTCGGCGTTTACGGATACTACTCCGAGGTTCGGGGAAAGGGTGGTGAAGTGATAGTCGGCTATCTTCGGCTTTGCCGCGCTTATGCGCGCAAGAATAGAGGATTTTCCAACGCTGGGGTATCCTATAAGACCGACGTCGGCGAGCATCTTAAGCTCAAGCACGAGGTTCTTTTCCTCGCCCTTCTTGCCGCTCTTTGCGAACATAGGTATCTGACGGGTGGGGGTAGCGAAGTGTCTGTTGCCCCAACCGCCTCTGCCGCCCTTACAGCAGAGATAGTCCGCTCCGTCGTTATCGGTCATATCGTGAATGACCTTTCCGCTCTCCTCATCGCGAATGAGAGTTCCGGGAGGGACGAGTATCACAAGGTCGTCGGCAGTCGCTCCGTGAAGCTTGCCGCCCTTGCCGTTGCCGCCATTCTCGGCTATAAATTTGTGGCGGTATTTGAAGGCGAGAAGTGTGTTACAGCCCTTGTCAACACGGAATATGACGTTGCCGCCGTGTCCGCCGTCTCCGCCGTCAGGACCGCCGTGAGAAACGTATTTCTCTCGGTGAAAGGCAACTGCTCCGTTGCCGCCGTCTCCTGCCTTTACGTATATTCTTACATTATCTACAAACATATTTTTACCTCAAAACCTTAAATTTTTTGAGAATTTCCTTCCAATCGGTGAAATCGGGATATACCGCATCGCACTCCACTCCGTCAGTGAGCGGTGAGGGAAGCGAGTGGTCGTAAACCGCAATTACAGCTCCTGCCTCTGCCCGTCTTGCCGCTACGATACCGCTCGTGCCGTCCTCGAAAACTATGCACTCCGAGGGCGAGAGCCCAATTTTTCTTGCCGCAAGTATATAAGCGTCAGGCTCGGGCTTACCGTTGAAGCTTCCGTCGGCATAGACGATATTGCTCATGTCAAACCATCTGCCAAGACCCATGTTCTCCATATAAAAGCTGACGTTGTCAAGTCCGCTTCCGGTTGCAAGGCAGTAGGGAATGCCGTTTTCTTTAAGAAAATCAAGCAGCTCGGGCGCGCCCTTTGCCAGATGCATCTCCTCGGGAGATGCAAGGCAGAATTTGCGGTAGAGCCCTTCCTTTCGGGCGGCAAATATCCTGCAGTCCTCGTCGGTGGGGTGTGGGTCAAAGTTGTCTGCGTATATTCTCGGATTGCTTCTGCCGAAAATATTGCGGATTATAAACTCGGGTGTCGGCTTTTCCTTACCGCGCTCAAGGAAGTATTCCTCAAATGCGCGGATGTGGAAATGGCTGTCGAAAAACAGAGTTCCGTTGAAATCAAAAAGAATTCCCTTGATATTGCTCATTCTCAGTGCTCGTCGCCTTTCATTCTGATAATAAGTCTTATGGGCGTGCCGTTAAACCCAAATGTCTGGCGCAGGCAGTTCTCAAGATATCTCTGATAGGAGAAGTGGAAAAGCTCAGCGTCGTTACAGAAGATAACGAAGGTGGGGGGAGCAACCGAGATCTGCGTCATATAGTATATCTTAAGGCGTCTGCCCTTATCTGAGGGAGGCTGTACCTTCATAGTAGCCTCGGCAAGCACGTCGTTGAGCATACCCGTGGATATACGGGTAGTAGATTGATTATAAACGTACTTTATGTGGTCAAAGAGCGTGTTTATACGCTGTCCCGTAAGTGCCGAAACGTAAACGATGGGCGCGTAGGGCATATAAGCAAGAGAGGTGCGGATGCGCTCGTTGAAGCGGTTGACTGTGGAGTTATCCTTTTCAATAGAATCCCACTTGTTGACCACCACTATAGAAGCCTTGCCGGCCTCGTGCGCGATGCCTGCTATCTTCTCGTCCTGCTCGGTTATTCCCGTAGCGGCGTCTATCATAATAAGACAGACGTCAGCCCTCTCGACCGCCATATGAGCGCGCAGAACGCTGTATTTTTCTATCTTGTCGTTTATCTTTGAGGCTCTGCGGATACCTGCGGTATCAATAAAGGTGAAGCGTGTGCCGTCTATCTCAACGTGGGTGTCAACAGCGTCGCGTGTGGTTCCCGCAATATCCGAGACGATAAGGCGGTTCTGTCCGACTATCTTGTTTATTATAGAGGATTTGCCGGCGTTAGGCTTACCGATGACCGCAACCTTGATGCTGTCGTCCTCTTCTTCCTCGCCCGCACCCTCGGGGAGCTTTTCAAGAACCGCGTCAAGAAGGTCGCCCGTTCCGCTGCCGTGAACAGAGGATACCGCGATAGGCTCACATTCAAAGCCAAGCTCGTAGAATTCGTAGAACTCGAACGGAGGCTGACCTACGCTGTCGCATTTGTTAATGCAGGGAACGATAGGCTTGCCGCTCTTCTGAAGCATAACGGCGATGTCTCTGTCGTCTGCCGTAAGTCCCGTGCGCACGTCGCACATAAATATTATAACGTCAGCGCTCTCAATAGCTATTTCAGCCTGAAAACGCATCTGCTTGAGTATTATATCGTCTGTCTTAGGCTCAATACCGCCCGTGTCTATAACAGAGAGCAGCTTGCCGCACCACTCTGTTTCTCCGTAGATACGGTCGCGCGTAACGCCGGGGGTGTCCTCAACTATCGAGCGGCGCTCGCCGATAAGCTTGTTGAAGAGTGTGCTTTTTCCGACGTTAGGTCTGCCAACGATAGCAACTATAGGTCTTGCCATTTATATTACCTTCCTTTGATGATTTTTGTGTTAGTGGTTGAGTCCGAGAACGGCACAAATAAAGCTTTGTCCGTCGCTCTCTGTGGGAGTTGCGGGAACTCCAAGCTTTTCTGAAAGCTCCTCGGGAGTGATATCGTCAAGAAAGACGTCGCCGTCTGCGCGCAGGGCGGTAGAGGAGAAGAGAAGCTCCTCGCCAAGCTCCTTGCCCGAAAGCTGCTCGCAAAGATCCTTGCCCGTGAGCAGTCCCGATACGGTTATATTTTCGCCGAAGAATTCGTTTTTGATTCTGTAAACCTTGACATCGAGCCCCTCAAAGCTCTTCATAAGCTTGTCAGCAAGTGCCTTGATGTGATCGTAAGCCGCGTAGCCCGTAGCAATAGAAACGCTTCTCGGAGCTACGTAATCCGAATAGAGCGAGAGGTCCTCAAGCTCGTATTCTACCGACGTTCTCATATCGGTGAGCATACCCACGCCGTTCTCGATCTGCGAGTATTCTCCGTAGAATTCGTCGTCGGGAAGCGGAAGTCCTGCCTTGATATAGAACTCGTCTGCAGGGTAGAAAAGGCGAGTGCCGAATTGCTTCTGGCAGTAGTCTCCGTAGGCGTTTATCTGCGAGATGACAGAGGCGCATTCCTCGGGCGTAAATGGCTCAAGGTGATAGAGACCGCCGCGGAAGCGTGTAAGTCCCGCAGGTACTATAGATACGCTGTTAAGAGCGGGGTAGAGCTTTATGAGATCGTGGAGCGAGCGGTCAAGCTCAGCACCGTCGTTAAGTCCTTTACAAAGAACTATCTGTCCGCAGAGCGAGATGCCTGCATCTGCGAGACGGTCAAGGTAGGAAAGCACCTCGCCTGCACGCTTATTGTGCATCATACTGACGCGAAGCTCGGGGTTTGTGGTGTGTATCGAAACGTTTACGGGAGAAATATGCATATCTATTATGCGCTGTATATCGCGGTCGTGCATATTCGTAAGCGTAACGTAATTTCCGTGAAGAAATGAAAGGCGTGAGTCATCGTCCTTGAAGTAGAGCGTCTTTCTCATACCCTTGGGGAGCTGGTCAATAAAGCAGAAAACACACTTGTTCTCGCAGGAGTGCTTCTTGTCCATAAGCGGAGTTTCAAAATCAAGACCGATATCGTCGTATTCTTTTTTTACAATTCCGAAAGAAAGCTCAGCGCCATCTCGCAGCACGGTAAGCGTGATCTCTCTGTTGGCAAGGTGAAATCTGTAGTCAAGAACGTCGTTTATTTCTTTGCCGTTGATAGAAACAAGAACGTCTCCTGAAAGAATACCCGCCCTTTCGGCTCTGCTTTTGGGCAGAACGTCGGTGATGATTACCATATATGAATGACCTCCGTTGGAAGCTTGACAGAATTTTTCATTATATTATATCACAATTTTCCGTCAATGTCAAAGGATTTTCATTACTTTTGCGTTATTTTCTGCTTTTTTCCTTATATTTGTTTCGCTATTATCATATTTTCAAGCGCCTTTGAATAAATTTGTTCTGAAGAACTAAATCTTATTCGGAAGGGAGACAGAAATGAACATAGGCGAAGAACTCAGCGGCAGCAGAATAACTATGCCGCTTGCACAAAGAGAGGTAAATACCGATATATCAGAGGACGTTACGCTTCCAGACTATCTGCCCGAGATACGAAAGGTGCTGTACGTCAAGGAGAATGCATTACCACCTGCTAAATTTATCAGCGGAGGAAAGGCAGACGTCAGCGGAGTTATAGACTATACGCTTATGTACGTCAGCGGAGACGGCAGCCTTTGCTCAGCACCTGTATCTGCCGAGTATTCCTTTGCGCTACCTCTTGATAATATGAGCGACTACGAGATAAGCGAGGGACTTACGGTCATGGCACATACCTTCTGCGAGGGAACGTCGGTGCGTGTCAGCGCACCGAGAAGGCTACAGCTCAAGAGCCATCTTCGCACTGCTGTAGGTGTGTGGGGAAAGATGTTGGCGGCTGAAAAAATAGTCGGTCTTGAGGAGGGAAGTGCGATTGAGAGACAGAGACCGAGTGTTAGTAATCTCGAGCTGCTTTGCGAAAGCTCGGATATAGTTACGCTTGAGGACGAATACGTGCTTATGTCGGCAGAGTCGAGAATTGCATCCGCTCAGGCGAGCGTGGCTGTGAACGAGGCGCGTGCAGACGGTGATGCATTGAAGATAAGCGGCGAGGCAATAGTCAAGCTCCTTGTTGATAATGGTGATAATGGCGGCTTTGAGCGTGTTATAAGAAGATTACCCTTTGAGGCGGAGACCGAGCTTGACGGTATTGAACTTGGGGATAACTCGGCTTGTCGCGCGTCGGGATATATCACAGACCTTTCGGTAACCGTTGAGGAGGGCAAGGCTGCTATCGAGGCAAATCTCGTGCTTGAGGTCTGCGTTGCTTCTAATAAAGAGGTATCCTATACCGCAGACGTTTATTCGACCGAGCAGAAAAGTCAGTGCATAACCAAAGAGCTCGCTATTCCGAGAGTGCTATGTAATAAAAACGCGGCTCTTTCATTGGGTGAGCGTGTATCCTTGGAGGAGCTTGGAATTCCCGAGGGCGCAGAGCTGATAGACGTCAGCGCCTTTGCTGCGATAAATAATGCGGCGCTCAGCGACGGAAAGTATGTTCTTCGCGGTAGCTGCAAATATTGCTTTATTTTCAACAAGGACGGTGAGTATGCTTATTCTGAGGTGAGACTTCCTGTCAAATATGAGTGCGATACTCCGACCGATAAGTACGACGTAAGCTCCTTTGACGCAGTTGCAGACGTTATCTCCTGCCGCGCAAAAAGCGACGGTGAGAGCTTAAACGTAGATAGCGAGCTTATGCTCTCAATGAGCCTTTTCGGAAGCTCTGATGCCACTATGCTTGATAAGGTGGAGTTTGGCGGAAAGCACGAAAAGAGAAGGGGCGTTTTTGCGGTTTGCTACCCCTCTTCTGAGGATACTCTTTGGAGCGTTGCCAAGAGATACGCCGTAGAGCAGAGCGCTATCGCGGGAGACCCCGAAACCGATAGCTTCGTGATGATAGAAATGTAAAAAAATCTCCGACCGTTCTTTGACGGTCGGAGATTTTATATTTTTCACATGTGCTTGTCAAGAAATTCGAGGACCGAATCCATATATTTTTTCTCGTCGTAGTAGATAGCCTCGGCGTGCTTTGCGCCCTTGATCATAATAAGCTCGGCGCGGTCGGGAACGGCGTCAACTACGCACTGTGAATTGCAGGGGGGAACGAAGTCGTCAGCGTCTCCGTGGAAGAGCAGGGCAGGTAGATGTGAGGTGGCAAATATTTCTTCCGTGCCCTTGGATGAAATGTCAAAGCCGGCAAGCCATCTGCTCCAGAAGTTTGAAACTGCCACGAAAGGCGCGGGCATCGGCATGTGGTTGTAGTTTTTCATAACGTAGGTGATTATTCTCTTAGGTGAGGAGAGAGGGCAATCGGCGATTATACAGCGCACGGCGGTATCCTCTCTTGAAACTCTGCCACTCGCCATAAGCACGGTTGCGCCACCCATAGAAAGACCGAAAAGTGCCACGGGCATATCCTTTCCGTAAAGCTCAGCTGCCTTTTCTCGCCAAAGCATTACGTCAGAGGACTCGCGAGTGCCGTAGCATACGTATTTTCCTTCACTTCGCTCGTGAGTTCTCTGGTCGATAGCTATGATGTGATAACCTTCCTTGTGAAGCAAGGGGATGTGAAGGCAGAAATCTCGGCGGAAGTTTGAACGAAATCCGTGTACGAGGATGATAACACCCTTAGGCGTCATATCGCTCGGCGCTTCTATAAGTGTGGCGTGAAGTCTCAGACCGTCCTCGCTTCTGATGCAAAGCTCATCGGTGCGATGGGCATCTACCCATGCAAAATCGGCGCGCATACGTTGTTCAAGCTCATCTGAAAGCTTATATTCCGAAAACTGAGAATCAAAGTCGCCGGGACGTGAGGGCTTTCGCTCGCATGCCTTTATAAACACTATATAAGCACCGATGAAAAGATTTATCAGGACAAAGAGAATTATCGCAGCCGCTATCCATAACCACTCCATAAAAACCCCCATAATAAGAAAAGTAGTGTTCCAAAGTTATTATATCACAGTGCTTTTGAAATTTCAATCAAAAATAAAAATTAATTAAAAACTCTCCCGAGAATATTCTCGGGAGAGAAAGATGAATTCTTTTTTATGCTTTAATCGAAGAAGTACCTATCGACTATTGATTCACAGATCGCGCTTACAGCCTCGCTGCCGTTGCTATTGTCGCCGTCAGAGACTGAAGCAATTCCGACAGATGCAGAGACAGTTGCTATAGCGTCGCAGTACTTATCATAAAAGGAGTCCGCAAGCTCGTAGTCGTTGTCCGAGAGAAGCATAGCCGCAAGATAGAGCGAAGCGCAGCTAAGAAGCTTATCGCAAAGCGGAAAATCAGAATCAAGGTCGAGGTAGAGCTTGTTGAAATCACCTACCTCCTCCATGTTTTCGATCAGGCGAATGCGCTTATCCACGTCGGTCGCCTGAGTACAGAAGGATGCGATGACGTAGGGGGCGCGCTCCTCGTAATCCTCACAGTAATCACCACCGCCGGTCTCTCCGAGAAGCCTGAGCGCGTTCTCGTATATCTCTCTGTTGGTGTAGCTCATAGCTATCTTACCTCAGAGTGATCAGGCAGGGATGCAGCAGTCAACGAGTACCATCTCGGAAGGATAAACTACCTTAGCGCCGTAGAGATGGAGTCCCTTTACCGCATCGGCAAAGCGCTTCTCGGGGCGGTATGCGTCGATCTCGGAGAGCTGCTCTGCAAAGGCGATAGCTCTCTTTGTTCTCATGATACACTTGTAGTTGACGTTTCCGAAATCGTCAACGTCCTTAACGATATTGTTGGAAACGTATATCTTGCATCCTGCGATAGAGCCGATATAACCGTTTTCAAAATTCTCGGAGCTGTTGGTGAGCGCAAGGTTCTCCTTGAGAATTACCGACGCCACAGCGGGGCTTACCTCAAAAACGACGTTGCTGTTGTCGGTAACGTTGTTTTCGTAAAGCACCTGGCGAGCGTGGATGATGGTGTCGAGAAGCTTGCCGTCGTTAAGGTCATCGTGAGGTACGTTTCTTGCGGCATAGTTGTAGAGACTGTAAACGTGCTTGTCTGCCTCGTTAGCCATAGCGTTTGCGGCGCTCTTCATTGCCGCCTCCATAAGCTTAGGAGTGCACTGCGCCTTGTCAACGTCGTCGATCTGGAAGTTGAAGAACTTAGCCTGATCGATCTTCAGCTCTTTAACGGTGTCCGAAAGTGCCTGAGGGGAGGACATATCCGTGTCCTTTGTGTAGTTGTCAACGACGATATCTCCGACGCCGCAGATCTTTACGACAGAGCCGGCATTTTTGATCTCGCCCTCGTAGTCGCGGTTACAGTTCGCAACGGCGATATACTGCTTGTCAAGAGATGTAAGAAGATTTTCGCTCCAGATAGTAGGGATAAAGTTTGTGATTGCCATAGTTTTTAGATCCTTTCTTTAATTCAAATAATATATGATTTTTGTGTTGATGACCGTCAATGCCTGAATATGTTCTTGCAGCGTATGCAGCAACCCAGACAGACGAGAATTATGAAGATAATAATTTTAAGATTTACATCCATTTTTTCATTGAGTCCTTGATCTTAGAATAATTTGCGTGAACCTCAGCCCGCGACATTCTGCGCACGTCCTCGGGTGAGAAGTATTCACCTGCGGTGTCCTTTCCCGCAGCTCCGGGCGACTTCTTGGCATTTTTCGCATTTATTTCTGCGATTCGCTTGGCTTCTGCAACCATTCTTTTTTCATAGAGGGCGTAGGATGCGGCGAGGGGCGCGCCCTGCTTTACGCTCTCCCAGACTGTGTCGGGTATTTCTTCTATAGGTATTTCGGGGAAAAGAGCAACGAAATCACCTATCTCGGCAAGAATTCGGTTCTGACTTCTTTTCAGCTCCTCGAGCTTTTCTATCTGCTCCTTGAGAAGTTTTATCTCAGACGTCAGCTCCTCGATGCTTTTGTTTGCCGCCTCAAGCTCGCTTGCTTCTGCAGAGGGCTCGTTATCAGCCTCGGTTTCCTCTTGCACTTCTTCTGTGGGGGAGTCCACCGATACTTCTTCTTGCGATCCTTCGGGCTGTACTTCGGCTTCAACCGAGAAGGTAGCTTCTATCTCAGCTTCTTTAGTCTCATCTGTGATGACAGAAGCGCTTTCTATCTCCTCTGCTTCGACGAGAGGAGCATCAAGGGATTTCTTCTTTCTGCTCATATCTTCGCCTCGCTTTCCGCAAAGGTGTCGCCTACGGCACTCTCCTTTTTGCTTATCTCCTCAAGGAGACTGTCGCGGTCGATAAGGCTTCCTATCGGCAGGCGCTTTACGTAATCGGCAGGGCTTATGTAGCCACCGTCAAGCAGCTTGTCAAGCATATTCTGAACGCTTGAAGCGCTGTATCTCGAAAGCTGTGCCACCTCTGCCTCTGCGCAGAGAATATCCTTTTTAAGCACCGCAAATTCTACCTTTTGTGCCTTGAGCTCGCCCTTGGAATAGCAGGGAAGCAGGCGCTCTGAGGGATAGTAAGCGCACATCATATCAGCCCATATGTTAGCGATGTCCTCTATCATACGGTAATAAGCACTGCGTATCTGCTCAAGAGGAATACGGGAGGTCTCCTGAAGCGCAAGTATTGCGCTCGTGTTGTTTGCTTCAAGCGTTCCGAGAGCCGAGTCTGTAGCACCGGTAAGCTCCTTGGTGAGCGATACCGCTCCGTCAATAAGCTCCATGTAGCCCGACTGCATCTCTCCAACACCTACAACACTTACCGAGTCGGCAATATTGCCGCCGCCGAAGGCTGCGATCGCCTCGCCTACCTCGTTTGACCATTCGGGTATCTTGCTCTTGTCATAGACTACCTTTGAGAATGCGGTATCTGTCATGTGCTTCATTACCATAGCATACGCGCGGTTGATGAATTTCTGATTGGGTATAAGAGAGGTTATCGGAGAAGCACCGTGGAAGCTGTTTTTGATGGGTGTCCAGTTGAGATGAGCGATGGGGTAGAGACGGCAGTCTGTCTTGCCGCGGCGTATCACGCAGTTCTTAGTTGATTTTTCAAATACGACCCTTCCGTCCTCTTTCCAGAACTTGACGATGTAGGTGGTTTTCTCCTCATCCTCTCCGCTAAGCTCGTATTTTGCCATATCTCCCGATTGCGAGGAATATTCCTCATCGGGCAATATCTTGGCGATCTCTTCCTCGCTTACTCCCGCGTTTCTTGCTTCATTGCGAAGCTTTCCGACGGGGGCTCTGCCGGCGAGAATGATATATTCCTGAGACTGAATATCGGGCGTGTTTACGTCTGAGGGGAAGACGTTGACGCTGTCGATAAGCTCGGTGGCGATATCGCCCTCAAAGCGCTGGGGACTTGGGAGAGAGCTATCCCAATAGCAATATATCACGCCGTCTCCCGTAATTGCGGCATCAGTCAGCATTTGAAGCATTTTGCGGTCCATACCGTCCTTCTTCCAACGGTAAGCGGTATTTTCAGTCAGCACCTCAACGCCCTTGCGGATATGCTCGGCATCCTCACCGCTTTTTGCAAAGGGGAGATTTTCATCGGTGAATCTGAGCGAGATATTCGCTGAGGCTACCGAGCATACGAGGTAGTTGATGATCCTGTAAACAATGTTGAATACAGGCTTGGGAAGGTCCTTTCCCTCGCCGTACTGCCATTGCTCGCCGCGGTAAAAGCGCTCGTTGGTGCGAACAGTCTCGTAAAGCGAGATGCGCCGCTTGTATTCCTTGCCGTTTTCATACTGCTGCCACGCCTTGTTAAGATTGTTTCTTTCTGAGTTTTTCATAAAATTCCTTTCTTTAGTGTAGCCGTTATTTACGGCGTCATCTTGCCTCTATTTTAAGGCTTCTGAGAGTCTGTCTTTCTTCACCGTCGGCTAAAAGAGTGAAGCTGAAGCTGCGCATCCTGTGCGTGTGGAGCCTTAGCGAGTAGGGCGAATGCTCGGCATCTGAGGTAAGATAAGCATTTATCTGCTCACCTCGATCGCTGACTATCCTTGTTTCAATACTGCCTCCGTCAAGATCCGCGAATAATACCATAGATTTCAGCCTTTTTGCTTTGGGCGTTCCTAAGTCTATAACGCCGCTTGTGAGAGATGCTTCTATCGGAGTGCTCGCTGTGTTTCCCAAGGATTTACTGTCAGCACGGTACTCGTCATTGAATACGCATATTAAGCTGTCTCCGACAAAGCCGACATCTCCGTCAGCGTCAAAGAATGCGGTCGCGTGGATATTGCTGAATCTGCTCCAAGCTTTCTTTTTGACGTTGTATATCCAGACTATGCCGTCTCCACCGGCATCGCAGAACCACAGCTCGCCGCGAAGCTCGTCGGCGTACGCTACGGCATTCTTGAAGAATGAAGGCTCAAGCAGATCGGATATTTCGTCGGAAATGCTGTAGGCGTTGCATTCGTTAAGCTCGTCGGTGTCCGAGGTCCAGCGGAATATAGCGCCTCGTCCTACGCTTACGGGGTCGTTGCCGATGCACACAGCTCCGCGCTCGGAAGAGCAACCTATTCTTGAGTTGACGTTCATGACGGGGAATTCCTCCAGACCGCAGGTCGAGCTGTCCGCTATCCACGCGTCTCCCTCGGTGAGTATCAAGAGACGGTCGAAATGGCGGGTAAGCGCCTTTATAGAATAACGCCCGTCTCCGACAGTGAATTGATTGCCCTCACAGAAGTAGATATGCCCGCATTTGGGAAAATGCTTTTCTGCCTCTGCAAGCGATTCACGGCTGACGTAGGTGCTTGTGAAAATAGTGTTCTCACTCTCGCCGCCCCACATAAACAGACGGCTGTTGTTGATACCGCCGAAAACGTATGCAAATGGAGAGGAGAGGAGATCGGAGACTAGTTCGGCATCACCCTCACCCTCAAAGGTGAGATCAGCCTCGAGCGCGTCGCCTGTCTCAAGACCTGCGATGTTTATGGTGTTGAATCTTGTGTCAAAGCTGTAGCTGTCGCTTGAGAGCAATTCTCCGTTTTTATAGACTGCTTTTATTTCGCTTACGGGGTAAAGCGTGGGGAGATAAGCGGAGTGATTTTCCTCTATCTTGTAGGTGATACGGGCGTGCCTGTGAAGAAGATTGAGGGGTTCGTTTATCTCTCCGGGATACCCCGTGCCCCAGTCCTTGCCGAAAAGCGGAACGTATCCTGTTATGGGAGATGCAGCGTTATCAAGTATCTTGTATATTGTTTTGTTGTCGGTGAGATAGAGAGCATCGCGGAAGTAGAAGAACTGCGCCTTGCCTGATGAAGTCTGGATCACCGCAAATAAGGTGGTCTCCCCCGTGCTTATATTAAGCCTATATACGCCGTTAAGCGAAAGAAAATAGCAGGAAAATTTGCCGCCTATAGTACCGCTCCAGATGGCGCGTACGCCGTAAGGGGCTAAGTAAATGCACTTGTAGCCCTGTCTTTTTTGTAATGAGCCGTCGGGGAGTATGCGAAGGTTCAGGGCGTCTTGTACGCCGCCTGAGTGGTGGGCTCTCGTGTCTATGCCCTCAAAGCCGCCGTACTCAACGCTCAGATTTTTGTTTGAGTTGGTTCGTTGTGCCATACAAAGCTTTTGCTTCCTTTCAAAGATTTTTGCTCGCTCCGTCTCTTCCGATGCGATAACAGAGAAAACGACGTAATGCCTTATCAGTCGAAAAAGGAGCGGCGCTTGTTTAGATTTATATTGAAGTCGCGAAGGATAGATCTCTCAATTACGGGAGATTCCTCGCAAGAAATGTGAGGTCTGCTCATTACCGCATATCGCAGAGCCTCGGGTGCGTGAGTTATTTTGTGAGGGCTGTCGGACGCATCCTCGTTTCTCTTGACGTCGCAGAGAAGTGCGGGGATACATTCAATAAGCTCCTTACATTCAGAGGATATTCTGATAAACGGGTGTTCCGCCTTTGCCGACAGATACTCGCGAAGAACGCGCCACCCCGGAACTCGTCGGTCATCAGCAGGGCGCATAGGCGGCATACCGTGTACGCTCTGCATTATCTCAAATCCGCTAAGACCGCTGTCCTGCCGTCTGTTCCAAAGGTCAGGTGAGCATACTGCGTATTCTGCGTTCTCATTCTCCGCAAGCGCCGTCGCCCGAATGGCAGCCTCGGAGAGTGTGAGCCCGGATTCACAGTGCTCGCGTATTACCCAGACGTTTCCTCTGTCATCTATACCTACAAGCAGAGCCGCAAGTCTGTCAAATCCGTAATCAAGAGCTATGAATTTGTTCAGTTTTGAGGGTATCTCGTAACGGGTGCATACGTGGATCGCAGAGTCAAATTCGGGAAAGAATTGCCCCTCGAATACATCCCATCTTCCGTACAGCCACGCGTCTCTCAGACGCTCCGGGAGCGATTCAAGAGAGGATACGTATTCGGGGTCTGCTTTCGTAAGAATGGGGTTGTCGTAAACTCGCGCGGGGATAAAGTTGTAATCGTCGGGGTTTTCACCCTCGCGAAAATCTCTGTCAACGAATAACCGTTTTACCCAGCTGTGTCCTATGCCGCCGGGGTTGCAGGTGAGATACATTCGATGTGGAAAGGAATTCGAGCCACGCAGACAGGCCTTAAATATTGAAAATCTGAATTCGCTCAGTTGCGTTGCCTCGTCAATGGCTATAACGTCGTATTCCTGTCCCTGATATCTGAGTGCATCTCGGTCTGCGGCACAGTATCCGAGCGCTATCCTGCTTCCGTTGGGGAAGAGAATCGCCTTCTCGGATTCACTGTAGCTGAGTATTCCGTTATACTCGCGCAGAAAGGGTATAACGTGGTTCGTTTTAAGCTCGGGTAGCGTTCTTCGCACGAGCAGGCAGGACAACCCCTCGTACCGAAGGCACATAGCCACGAGCTTGCGCCGAAGCGCCCAGGATTTTCCGCCGCCTCTCGCGCCGCCGTATGCGGTAAATCGTGCGCGGGATGCGAAAAACTCCTTTTGCCTTTTTGTCGGAGAGCCCTTGACGGTAATTACGTGTGCCTTTTCATTCATTTACTCACCGTCCTCAAGTATATCGTGCTCAAATCTTATTTGCAGCTGCTTATCATTATCAGATGAAGTCCTTGGCGTACTGTCGTAGCCTAGACGCTTCTTTAGATACGCTGAGATAAGCGTTGCGGACAATCCTGAATTGAGCGCTTCGTCCTCAAGCACGGCAAGTATTTTCCCATGCTCCGACGGATATTTTGCCGCCAAGATCTCAAGCTCTACCGTTCCCACGCCTAAATATCGGCAGAAGCCCGCAAGATTTGGAAATGATGCTTTTGATTGCTCCTTTGCCCGTGCTCTTGACGGCTTTTTCGTTAGATTTTCCTCTGTACAGACCGCTCCGTCATCCGACGGCTGTGAGGCACAAAGCTCAAGATAGCGCTCAAGCATCTCCTCCAGTCTCCCGTTTTCACAAAGCTCCTCCAAAGAGCCTTGAGCGGAATTCATTTATGTTTCCTCCTTTCTCTCTGTTACCGCAAGCTGATTTTACTACGAAAAAGGGTGTCAAACAGTCGCCCAAAGTCTCACTCAGTCTCAAATTTTGAGACTTTTGAGGATTTTTTTAAAAAAAGCAAAAAAAAAGAGCGCAGCCACGATTGGCTGCACTCTAAAAGAATACTTTTATTAAGTTTTATCAGGGCATGAACTGCCAGCTAAGAGCATTGTACTTTTTAACCGAGTCGATATATTTCTGAGCTGTCGCCGCATCCTCGGCGGTGGGAAGCAGAACTCGCATCTTGTAATAGATAAGCTGCATCTGCATCTGCGCAACTCGCGTTTCTATATAAACTCCCACGTCCTCACCTTCCTTAGCGCCGGTAGCGTTCAGAACAAGGTAGTTAAAGGAATTGTTGAGCTTTGAGATCAGCACCTCACTGTTATTTGCAGATAAAACGTCCTCGGGAATAACTATTCCAATTATGGCTTCCTTTTCCATCTCGTGAATAAGATCCGCAAGAGCGCAGAGCTTATCCACCTCATCGGCTCCCGCCGATACCGTTTTGATAAGACAGTCGTCAGCGCCTGCCCTTATAGCTTCTACCGCTACGGCACACCAACCCGTGAGATATATCTCGCGCGAGAGATCGTTTTCTATGGCAAACGAGGGAACGTGAAGAAGTGCGCTTGCGTAGAGGTCTCTGCTCTCAAGAGCGGAGAGAGCGCTTGAAAGGGGCGAGGAGTCGCTTGCATATTTGAGAAAGGAAAAATTGCTTGACAGGTCGGATCTGTAGTAAAGAGTTCCGTCGGTAGAGTTGAGGTTTATACATACCGCCTCAGCACCGTTCGGTATAGCCGAGAGACGTGAGGAGAAGGTAGATCCGTCCTTAAGCAGAGGAAGTGCGTACGCACCGATAGCCTCTGCGGAGGGCAGGGAATTATTAGCGTCTGTTGCCGCTTCTGTGCCGTTATCATTAGGGGTTTCATCACTTGACGTTTTTTTATGAAGCGCGTTGCCGATGATTAGGAAAAGAACAAAGAGTAAGGCAAGAGCAACGGCAATTATAACAGCTATAGCCTTGGTTCGCTTTTTTCTGTATATATTTCTTCTGTATTGCAGATGCTTAGGGCGGTTGTTCATGCTATACCTCTTTAATGATTAGTAAGGGTGAGTTATTTTTTCTTGATAAGGCTCTGGAAACGGCGGGTTCTTGCGCGTCGTATCAATACTATCGCTACTACTACAGCGGCAACAGCGACGACAGAGCAGGATACCGCAATGATAAGCTGATAGTCAATTCCGTTCTTGACAGGCTCGAGATCGGATATATCAAGAGATCTGGCGTAATCGTTGGGCTCAAAGGAAAGAGTTGCCTGAACGGCTTCCTTCTTATCGTTTATTATCGCGTCTCCGACGTAATCAGATAGAGTGTTGAGATTGTTTTCTATCTCGACCTTGCTCGCCTCACTTGTGGTGGAGAGCTTTTCAATAAGATAGAAGCAGTCAACGTATTCACCCTTGCCGTTCTGCGCCTTTGATTCAACTATAACGTTGTCTCCCACCTTCATTGAAAACGCGGCATCCTCGTATTTTTCATCCATAATGCCTCTGGGGAAATAGTATCCGTATGCGTCAGAAAGATAATCGGGAGTTACGTCCTCGTTGTACTTGCTTCCTATTAGCTTGTACATAGTATAAGTGCCGTCGTTAAGAAGCTTTTGTGCCTCTTGGAGCTTCTCAAGATTTTCCTCGCGCGTCTCGCCCTCGTTGACAAAGACGGCGATGTGCCACGTGTGAGCGAAATTCTTCTGTATGTAAGAAACAAGCGACTCGTCGGAGTTGGGAATGATGCCGTTTTCGCGGTACTGCGTTCCAAGCTTTCCGTAGCGGAGATTTACGCCTGTTACAAAGCGGACGTATCTGTCGGTCAGACCTACAGCGAGCTGGCTCTTAAAATAGTCGCCACGGTTTCCGTCAAATTTGTTTTTAATATCAAGCTCTATGGCAGTCTCTACGTCTTTCTTAAGCTCCTTATCGTCATACGAAACGTTCTCTGATTCGCAGAGCGTGAGAATAGCGTAATTCTCTGTAATATTTTCATTTACAGATTTCCAGATTGCCGCCTTCAAGCCCTCTGGGTCATCCTTGTAGTCGTCTCTGAGCCCTGCGGCGTAGTTGCTTGCAAGGAAATAAAGCTCATCGTAATATACTGTGTATTTGCCCACCTTGCCGACCTCAGTCTCAGAAAGGGAGTTTACGGCGAGAGGGCGAGCCTTGCAAGAGCAGAACGAGAGCAGAAGCATCAGCAGTGCTACGGCAAGCGAGAGAGTTTTTATGATACCGTGATTGTTTTTCATTATTTAAGCTCCGTATCAGGTTTGATTTTTGTTAGCGTATAGTCATACACAATTATTATACATCAATTTTGTGAAGACATTATGAATAAATCAAACAAAAATAAACTTTCGGCAAAAAGCAAAAAAAATATTGGTCAATATGTAATAAAAATCAAAAAAACTCTTCCATTTGGAAGATAAATATGTTATAATTATAAGGGATTTACCCGATTCTTTGGATTGGACGGTGATTTTATGGAATCAAAATACAGTATTCCTTTGAGCGACATTATCTCCGAGTTTTCACTTGAGGAGGTCTATCTGCCCGTTCCGGCAGAGAATATAAAGATAAGCAGTCCCGAGGTCAGCCGTCCGGGACTTGCCCTCAGCGGCTTCGTTGACGTTTTCGAGCCGTTCAGAATACAGATAATCGGTAAAGCAGAGCACAAATATCTCTCAGGACTTTCAATTCCTCAGAGAGCCATCAGAATAAATGCGCTTTTCAAGATGAAGCCCGTAGCTGTCGTAGTTACCTCAAACCTGCAGATATACGACGAGATGCTTGAGGCGGCGAAGGTAGAGAATATCCCCCTGCTTCGTACAGAGGAGCGAACAAGTCCGTTTATGGCGGCACTCATTGCTTCTCTCAATACAAGCCTTGCACCGAGAATAACTCGGCACGGAGTTCTTGTTGAGGTCTATGGAGAGGGTGTGCTGATACTCGGAGACAGCGGAATAGGAAAGAGCGAGACTGCTATTGAGCTTGTTAAGCGCGGACACAGACTTATTGCTGACGACGCGGTGGAGATAAAGAGAGTATCGAATAAAACTCTCGTGGGAACTGCCCCCGACCTCATCCGCTACTATATAGAGCTTCGCGGAATAGGCATAGTGGACGTCAGACGACTTTTTGGAATGGGCGCGGTAAAGGCTACAGAGCGCATCGACCTTGTCATCAAGCTTGAGAGCTGGGCTCCCGATAAGCTTTACGATCGCTTCGGACTCGATGAGGAGACCGAAAATATTTTGGGGATCGGCGTTCCTGCCATTACCATCCCCGTTCATCACGGTAGAAACCTTGCGGTAGTAATTGAAATAGCCGCAATGAACAACCGTCAGAAAAAAATGGGCTACAACACAGCCGAGGAATTCAACAAGCGGCTGATGGAGCAAATAGAATCGGAGGAATAAAACAATGAAATTAAGCGTATTGATCAATCTCTACGGTACAAAAACTCTCGACGAGACCCTCAAGATAATGTCCGAGCAGGGCGTTACCACTGTTGAGGTCGGAGCGGGCGGATATCCCGGCAAGGCACATTGCAACCCTGCAGAGCTTCTTGCCGACGAGGCAAAGCTTGAGGAATTCAAGAATACATTCAAGAAGTACGGCATCACTATCTGCGCGCTTGCCGCACACGGAAACCCCCTGCATCCCAACAAGGAGCTTGCCGCTATGTACGACAAGGAGTTCAAGGAAGCAGTTCTTCTCGCTGAGAAGCTCGGCGTTGACACAGTGATCACATTCTCGGGTTGCCCCGGCGACTGCGAGGAGTCCAAGTATCCCAACTGGGCAACATGCGCATGGCCCGATGATTTCCTTGCAGTTCTCGATTGGCAGTGGAATCAGAAGGTAATTCCTTATTGGAAGGAAACAGGCGCATTCGCAAAGGCTCACGGCGTTGACCACATCGCATTTGAGATGCACCCCGGCTTCTGCGTATATAATCCCGAGACTCTTCTCCGCTTGCGCGAGGCGGTTGGCGACGTTATCGGCGCGAACTTCGACCCCTCCCACCTTATCTGGCAGGGAATGGATCCCGTTGCGGCTATCCGTGAGCTTAAGGGCGCTATCTACCACGTTCACGCTAAGGATACAAAGATCGATAAGTACAACACCGCCAAGAACGGCGTGCTTGACACCAAGCACTACGGCAGAGAGCTTGAGCGCGCTTGGGTATTCCGTACCGTTGGCTACGGCAACAACGAGACCTATTGGAGAGATCTCGTTTCCAACCTCCGCCTTTGCGGCTACGACAAGGTTCTTTCTATCGAGCATGAGGACAGCGTAATGTCCATCGACGAGGGACTTCGCAAGGCTATCAGCTTCCTTAAGGATATCATCATCGAGGAAGAGAAGCCCACCACTATGAGCTGGGCGTAAGCTGATATAATAAACGCATAAAAGGCAGTTCAGGATGAACTGCCTTTTTGTTGCTTTGTAAACTTTTTTCATCCTGTTGACATATTTTTCAGATATGATATAATGTTATAGGTGAAATTTAAAATTGAGGTCTCAGATGAACAGATTTTTAAAAAACAGCGTTTTATTTATACTTTGCATAGCTATGTTTACCCTTGCGCTTCTGCCCGCCTATGCGGCGGAGGACAACCCCTATGGAGTGAATAGCGTCGGCTGCATTACGGATATAAAAACAGAAAGCTCTGTGGAGCTTTACGGCGCGGTGAATTATTTTACCTCTACCGTTACCTCACACGTTCAGGGACTTGAGGAGCTGGAGGCTATTCCTTACAAAACTTACGGTGCGATAGGCTCGCAGGATACGAGAATGTTCGTATATTCCGTGGGGGCGGCAGATAACCTTGATTACTCTACCGCTAACGTAAAAGCAATAGTTGAAGCGTTTGAGAGGGATAATCCTCAGTGGAACGCGATAGCGGCTATCAACGGTGATTTCTTTGATATGGAAAATACGGTTACCGCAACCTACGGCGAGCCCGAATTTCCTATGATACAGCTTGGCGACGTATATAAGTCAAACGTTATCTCTGCCGCTACGGGAAGGGGAGTTGTCGGAACTGACGCCGAGGGCAATGTGGTATATTATACGGTTGGCGGAATTTACGCCGCGAGAGGCTATGGAACGCCGCTGACGTATGAGAATAATTATAAGCTTCAGATCCTTGGAGAGAGCCGAAATAATCCCGTATGCTCTTATACCGCTTTTGCGGATGTGAAATCACTGGCTAAAAGAATGTCCTTTATGACACCCGATTCAGCAGCTCAGGACCTTAGCGGAGCTACCGTTTACGTCCTTAAATACAATACCTACAGACGCGCTCATACGGGTATAAATGGAGCTGAGCGAGGAACGCAAGGATATTTTATAGAGGGCGAGATAGTCGAGGTTCGCAACGGAACGGGAAATGAATCTGCTCCCGACGGCCACGTTCTTTTCTTTACACCAGATCCTGAGCTTTTTGAGCATCTTAAGGTAGGAAGCTACGTAAAATGTCAAAAGGTGCTTAGCGGAGAATGGGCTGGGGTTGAGAACGCTATTGGCTTTAAGCAGCAGATACTCGCAGAGGGAAATATCCTTTTGAAAAATTGCTACGGAAGAAATAACCCCACGGGAGATCCAAGCTCTTCGACATGGACTGAGGATATATATGACTATCCTCACTGCTCAAAAAACAGAACAGCTATAGGATTTCGCGAGGACGGTACACCCGTGCTTCTTGTTATTAAACGATCTACGCATAGTGGGGAATATAATAAGCTTGGAGCGTCCTACTACGAGATAGGCGAGCAGTTGAAGGCTCTTGGCTGTGTCAACGGCTTTCTGCTTGACGGTGGCGGATCCTCCACCATGGTCATAAGAGATGAGAACGGAAGCTTTGTTACCGCCTATAGCGGAAGCGGCGGAGACGGACGAGCGGTTGCGAACGCGGTGATCCTTGCAGTCCGAGACGAGAGCGTTGAAGAACCTAAGGAGGACGAGACTATAGAGATCCAGACCGAAAAGCCTACCGAGCGTCCTACCTCAAAGCCTACCGAGATAAAGACAGACGCGAGCGAGACAGAGACTGAAAGCGAGACGTTGCTCGCAGAGGAGCAGGGCGGATGCGGCTCAATAATAGTGTTTCCCGCATTTACGACGGCGCTCGTCGGCTCTTTGGCAACGCTGCGAATAAGCAAGAAAAAGAGAAAATAAACAAAAACCGTCCTTTGCGATAAGCAGAGGACGGTTTTGATATAATTACTGAAGCTTTATCCACTCGACAGCGAGGTCTATCCAACCGGCAATGTGAGCATCCTTCATATCGGGGTTACCCTCCCAGGTGATCTCGTTTGCCAGAGAAAGTCCGTGAGGTCCTTTGGGATATATGTGGGCCTCAAAAAGCAGACCGTTGTTAAGATATGCGTCTATGAGCATAGTGGTATTGCGTATCGGAACGCAGGTGTCGGTAACCGTGTGCCAGATAAACATAGGCGGTGTGGTGGGATCAACGTGCTTTTCAAGAGAAAATCTGTTGCCCTCCTCCTCGCTGTAGTCAGTCTTGCCGACAAGATTTGAGATAGAACCCTTGTGAGCCTGATCGCCTGAGGTGATAACGGGGTAGGAAAGTACCATTCCGTCGGGGCGGTTGATGCCCTCAGGGGCGTCTCCCATAGCAGCCTTTACCTCGGGGATATTCCAAAGTATGCCTGCAGATGCCGCAAGATGTCCGCCTGCTGAGAAGCCGCAGGTGAATATTTTGTTCTCGGCAATATTCATCTGTGCCGCGTGCTCTCTTACGTACTTGACGGTCAGCGCGACCTGTATCAAGGGTGCGTAATCGGTAGCCTTAGGAGCGATAGAGTAGCGCAGAATACAAGCGTTAAAGCCTGCGTTGTAGTAATACTCGGCGATAGGAGCAGCCTCACGTCCCGAAAGAAAGTGGTAGCCGCCGCCTGGGCAGACAACTATCATAGGACGGGGGTCAGAGGGTTCCTCGTGAAGATAAAAGGTAACGTTAGCGTCGGGATATTTCTCGCATATGTCTATCTTTTTGAATATCATAGTCAGTACCTCATAAAATAAAATTTATTTGCCAATATTTTAGCATATATTACCGATTTTTTCAATAGCTTTCGCGTAAATATTTATTTGTGGCTATTGACAATTCTGCTTTTTATGCTATAATATGTATATCTACTCGCAGAGAGTGGAAATTATTGTAGAAGAGTAAAGATACGGGCGTAAAGTGCCTGCGGAACGGGGAGTTGTTCGCAGGACGAAAAGCATTTGCTTGCGGTTCGCATCTTGCATCCCGCTTCATACGGCAAAAGGCAATCAGATTATCTGTAACCTTCTTTACCTTGGCCTTATGTTAGCTCAGGGAAAGGAGGATTTTTTTATGCGTAAAAGCGTACGCGCACTCACTCTTGCGGCTATGCTCACGGCGATGAGCGTAGTTATCGGAATATTCTGCAAGACCTTTCTTAATTTCAGCGGTGGACTTGTAAGAATAACCTTTGAAAACCTGCCGATCATCCTCTCGGGCATCCTTTTCGGACCCGTGATAGGCGCGGTCGTCGGAGTTGCCACCGATCTTATCAGCTATCTGCTCTCACCGCAGATATATCCGCCAAATCTTATAGTAACTCTCGGCGCTGCAGTTATCGGCTTGCTTTCGGGACTCGTCTCAAAGGTCATCATAAGAAAAAGAGGATATCTTCAAATAAGCGTGGCTACCGTTTCGGCTCATATAGTGGGCTCTATGATAATAAAAACCATAGGACTTTTTCAGTTCTTTCAATGGGCGGTGCTCTGGAGAATTCCGCTCTATATAGTCATTGCGGCGGCAGAGCTTATGGTGCTGTGTCTGCTTTACAAGAACGCGACCTTCCGCAAGCTTATTGAACGCATTGACACGCCCTCGCGTAAGAAGGGAGAAAAGCAGTGAATTACGAAGAAGCACTTGAATATATACACGGAATAAGCTGGACCTTTTGTAAACCTGGGCTTGAGCGTATCTCTGAACTCTGCAAAGCACTCGGAGATCCGCAGAAGAATCTTAAATTCATTCATATCGCAGGCACGAACGGCAAGGGCTCTACCTCTGCGATGCTTGAAAGCATTCTCAGAGAAGCAGGCTATAAGACCGGACTTTTCATCTCGCCTTATATAAGGACTTTCAACGAGCGTATGCGAGTTGGCGGTGAGAATATTTCGGATAGTGAGCTTGCAGAGATAACCGAATACGTTCGTCCGTTCGCAGATGCTATGATAGATAAGCCTACCGAGTTTGAGCTGATAAGCGCTATCGCTTTTGAGTATTTTAAGAGAAATAACTGCGACATCGTGGTACTTGAGGCGGGAATGGGCGGAAGGCTTGATTCAACCAACGTCATAGAAGAGTCTCTGCTCTCGATAATCACGGGCATTGCGCTCGATCACACCGCATTTCTCGGAGATACTGTAGAGAAGATCGCGGCAGAGAAGGCGGGTATAATAAAGTCAGGCTGTCCCGTGCTTTTCGGCGGTGAGGACGACGCGGCAGAGAGGGTAATTCGCGAGAGGGCGAAAGAAATGAACGCGCCCTTTGTCAGAGTAGATCGCTCATCGCTTGTTCTTCACAGCCAAACGCTCGACGGAACGATATTTGATTTTGAAAAATATAAAGATATGCAGATACGTATGCTCGGAAGCTATCAGCCAAGAAATGCCGCTACCGTGCTTTCCGCAATAGATATTCTTAAAGAGTTCGGATTTGATATCCCCGATAGCGCCGTGTCTCGCGGACTTGAGGCTACGAGATGGCAGGCGCGATTTGAGGTCATATCAAAAGAGCCGCTCGTTATATTCGACGGCGCGCACAATCCCGAGGGAATTGCGGCAGCTGTTGAGAGCATACAGCGCTACTTCGGAGATAAGCGCGTGTATGCTCTTACGGGAGTGCTTCGCGATAAGGACTATAATATCATCGCGACAGATATAGCAAAGGTCGCAGCGCGTGCTTTTACGCTGACGCCCGACAATCCACGCGCGCTGAGCGCCGAGGAATACGCCGAGGTGCTGAGGGGAAAGGGAATAGAAGCAACTCCGTACCAAAGCATCAACGAAGCGCTGATAGCCGCGAGGGAGGCTGCAAAGCGCGACGGCGTGCCGCTTATCTGTATGGGCTCGCTTTACCTTTATTCCTCAATAATTGATTTCTTTTAAACAAAAAGCCGAGAGCTTAGGAGCGTTCTCATAAGGATGTTTTCGGAACACGGTAGGGGCG
>CALCTA010000182.1 GCA_937893945.1 uncultured Clostridia bacterium
GTCTGTTTATGGCTTGCGTCATTGCCGCAAACACGGGAGTGTGTTCCGTCGCCGCCCTCAGTCCATTTGCTCCAGGAGTGTCCAAGAGCGTCGGTCTCATCACCTACGTAGCTGTAGCCGCAAAGCGTGCATGTATAGGTGGTATATCCCTTCGCCTCACAAGTAGGAGCTACAGTAACAGTATCATAAGCGTGCGCTTCAACCTTAGAGGTCTTATCGCAACGGTCGCATTCGTGCCAGTGTCCGTTCTTGTCGCTGCCGAACGCCTCGCTCCAAGCGTGATCCAGAGCGGAAAGGAGCTCGTGTCCGCTGATCCATGTCTGACACTTGTCGCAGTAGATACCTGCCGTATAACCACCCTCTTCGCAGGTGGGCTTCTGCTCGCCTACATATTCGGGGGTATGATTGGTTGCGGGAAGAATGACGCTCGAACGGTCGGATATCTTCAGCGTGCAAGCCGCATCAGCATACCAGTCGCCGCAAGAGCATACGTAGTATGCGATATTACCGGGCATCGTGCAGGTGGGGTACTTCTCTGCTACACTCTTTGCGGGAGCGTGAGTGTGTTCAAGCACCTCTGCGATCACGTAGTTACACTGTACGCAAGTGATACCGTGCTGAGTTGTTGCTTCGGGATAATCGGGTGTGTGCGCTTCAAGATTGGTGGTCTCATCGCAACGGATACATGCGTGCCAGTGTCCGTTTTCATCCGAAAGGAATGCGGAGGCATAGCTGTGTCCCAAAGCCGCAGTAAGATCAGTCTTCTCACTGTAAGCGCAGCGAGAGCAAATGACGGTGGTGTATCCACCCTCCGTGCAGGTGGGAGCTGTGATAACAGAAGTCAGATTATGACCTAATGCATCCAACGTCTCTGTGGGCATGCCTTCCTTATCGCCGCAATGGTTACATACGTAGGAAATGCTTCCCTTCTCAGTACAAGTGGGTGCCTGATAGATCTGATGGTAATCGTGGCCGTACGCGGAGACCTCGATATGTCCGCGCAGGTAGGTCTGACAAGCCTCGCACCATACACCTGCCGTATAACCGACATTCTCGCAGGTAGGCTCTACGTAAGGCGTGGTGGTAGTGGTGTGTCCCTTTGCGTCAACTATCACCTGTACGTGATCCTCTATAGCTGTCTTTGCCTCGGCATCAGCAAACCACTTGCCGCAAGCGCAGACGTAATATTCGATATTACCGCTCTCGGTGCAGGTCGCATTCACCGCCTCAACCTTAGTCAAGCTATGAACGTGCGCTATGGGAGGAGCGATAGTGTAAGAACAAACAGTACAAAGCTGTGCGCTCTGCTCAGTCGCAGCCGCGCCGGGCTTATGTGCCTCGGAATCAAGCTTCTCACCGCAGGTCAAACAAACGTGATAGTGTGCTTCTGCATCACGGTACCAAGTTGCCGACGCGGTATGTCCGGTTGCCGCAACGTACGCGCTCTGAACTACCTCACCGCACTGTGTACAGGACTTTTCGGTATAACCGTTAGTCACGCAGGTAGGCTCGATCACGTTGATATGCCAAGCGTGCTTAAGCATGGGAGTAGTTACGGTATAGGTGCTGTCGCAATGTGCGCAGTCGTAGGTCGTAGAGCCTGCTACCTTACAGGTTGCGCTGGTCTGACCTGCTACCATATAGTAGTGTCCCGTTGCCGCCATTGCAACCTCATAAGTAAGGTCGCAGTTAGCACAGCTGTAGCGAACAAGACCGTGCTCCACGCAGGTAGCTTCTCTGATGATCTCCATATTGATAACGTGTCCTGTAGCAGGAACAGCGCTACCCTCTACCTGTTCGCCACAGCGCAAGCAGATGGTGTATCCACCCATGGTACATGTAGGAGCTACTACGTGAAGATTGTTTTCATCGTGCTTACCGAGGTGCTTGCAGATCTCTGCGGGATCTACCTTACCAACGGTATAGTAGGAGAAGTGAGTTGTCTGGAAGGTAACGAAGCCGTTTCCGTTTGCATCCTCTGAGTAGGTTGCCTCAATGGGAGAAAGCTCTCCGTTACTGATATACCAAACGATAATACACTGCGGATTCTCACCCGCGCCAAGCGTGTATGGGATACGGATAGTTGCCGTACCGCCAAGCTGGCTGACCTGCTCGGTGGTGGTCAGGGTGAAGTCATAGATTTCGCCGTCGCCAAGCAGCTCCTTCTGCTCATCTGAGAGATTGGAGCCGTTTATAGCGTTCTTCTTTTCCTCATCGGTCAGAGTGCCAGCGGAAATGCTTACGTTCTGATCCTTGAAGTTATCCTTAATGCCCTGGTCAAGACCAATGGTTACGTCAGGCATTTCGATCTCGCTGACATCCTTAAGGGTGTCGCCCGTGAGGTCAGCGGTGTTACCGTTGTTCTTGGGAGAAAGCTTAGTTGCACTACAACCCTTTACATCACACTTGTATGCAGTCATAGAGGAGGTGCTCTTTGCGGTATCCTCTACCCATACGTGAGCTTCGGAGTCGGTGTATGGCACAACGCTCTTTGCAACGGTATGATATTTACAAGTCTCACTTGCGCAGAAGGTGCTCTTTTCGCCTGCTTCAGCGCAGGTAGCGGTCTTGGTAACACGCTCAAACCAAGAGTGCAGGCTCTCCTGCTCGTTCTTACCTACAGTTTCATGGCAAGAGCCGCAAACACCGTCGTAATGAACGGTGTACTCACAGTTGCTTTCGTCAAAAAGAACTGTCTTGGAAGCATCCTTTACCCAGTTTGTTACACTGTGTCCGTTTGCGGGAACGTAGTTACCTACGTAGTAATAGCCGCACTCACAGGTATAGGTAGTATATCCCTTTGCAACACAGGTAGGATCTGTGGTAACGACAGAGGTGTATTCGTGGGGCGCATAATCAGCCTTCTCATTCTCACAGCCGCAGGATGCCTTATGCCAATGTCCGCTGGCATCAGTAGTCCAGGTCTGCTCATATGTATGATCCGCGGGATCGGTCTCGTCGTCATTGTATGTATGACCGCACGCGCAGGCGTAAACAGTATAGCCGCCCTCAGTACAGGTGTTCTTTACAACCTCTTTTACTTCGTGTGTGTGAACGGTAACTTCTTTCTTTTCACCGCAAGCACACTCCTGCCAGTGATTGTCCTCACTGTACTTTGTCTTAAATACGTGAGCGCTAAGCTCACCGTAAGAGTTCTTGCAGACCTCGCAGACAGCCAAAGTGGCGCAGGTTGCTTCACCGCCCGAGCAAGCAGCCTCGTCCAGATGCTCGTCGCAGTTTGCGCACGCGTGGTAGTGCTTACCGTCCGCATAGCTCCATTCGCTCGCGGGAGCGTGAGAAGCCTTGATCGTAAGATCGGTCAGCTCAGTGCCATTAGCGTCAAGCTTCTTGTCGCAGTCGGGACAGCTATAGTGTCCAACCGTACCGTCAACAGTACAGCTCGCCTTGACCTCATCGACCCATACCTTTGCGGAATGGTTGCACTCGGTCGGTATGGGATCTGTTGCATCCTCGGAAGGATCTGTTTCGTCCTCAGGAGGATTCGTCGCATTATCGGTCGAGTCAGAGGTATCCTTCTCGGTTACCTTAGACGTATCCGTAGGCGTCTGATCGGTGTTGGGCTTGTTGTTGCTGCACGCCGCAAACGAAAGAATGCATGCGAGCGTCATAATACAACATAACAATGCCAGCAGTGTTTTTTTCATGATGATTCTCCTCATTGAAAATAATATTATAATATTCAATAACAAAATATGAAAACGCACCTCGTAAAATCACAAAGCGCGAAATGCGATGGTAAATACCTGCCTCGGTAGGCTTATCGGGGAAGCGAATATGTTACTATATTCTGATCTATCCGCTTTAATATTCTTGTCAGAAGGTCGCGTTCTTCATCTGTGATCTCGCTGAGCATAGTATCCGCAAATTTTTGTTGCGCCGCCCGTGCGTCCGAGATGATCGGCTTTGCCTGCTTTGTCAGACACAGATGCACCGTTCTTCTGTCTCCGCCGCGATGCTCTCTTGAAATGATGCCGTGCGCTTCAAGCTCGCGCACCGAAACCGAAACGTGAGACTTGGCAAGGTTCTGGTATTTGACGATGTCGCTCGCTGTATCCAACGACGGATTATTCGCCAAAAACAGTACAACGGTCAGCTCAGTATAGGTAAGAGAGTACTTGTCGCACACAGGCATCATCATCTGTGTGTAAGCACGCTCACCAAGTGTGTAATGATCGAATAAATGGTACATAATTTCTCCGTTTCTTTTCCCTTACGGCAATTCAAAAACCGTTCGTTTTTTAACCGTTCAAGATTTTAACCGTTCAAATTCAGAACAGTTCTAAACCGAACATTATTATACCATCTTTACCTCTCTTTGTCAACCCCTTTTTCAACCTTTTATACTTAAATATCCTAAATAAAAAACGCACGCATCTTATTAATTACAATTTATCGACAAATATACAAAAAAAGTGCGAGGAATCATTAAAATTCCTCGCACTTTTTCGCACTTTTATGTGATTTAAATTTTTATTACTTACCCAAAACGTAGGGTGCGTAAGATACGTCGGCATTGTCGTAATCAGTATTACGGTTGACTACCTTCTTTACACTCTTCTGACGAATTATAAGAATTGCCACCATAATTACCGCTGCAATTATAGTACCTATTCCAATGCTGAAGCCTAACATATACGACAGATCGAGAAGCAGGCAGAACTGAATAACGATATTCATAACGATCACCATTACAAGATACGCCGCAATGCTCATAGTGCTAAACACCTTAAGAGCCTTCATTGAACCAAATTTAGGTGTCTCAAAGAAGCAATGTCTTACGGTGCTCCAAAGCAAAAATCCAACGAACAAAAGCGTTATCATGGTAACTGCTATCACAGCTCCGTATATGATCCTCGGATCTATTCTGCATATCATAACGGTATGGAAAAGCGTCTTTCCAACATCGTCGGTCTGAATGCTGCCGACCTGTCCCGATTCCAGATTATCAATAACCGTAGCACCGTATTGACGCGCAACCGTCCTATAATTCTTCAGATCGCTTACAGGCATCTCCTTGATGTCGGTAATATCGACAAAATAGGTATCGGTCTCTCCGTTTTCGTGCCATATGCTGACAGTACTGCAGGGCAAGAAGATAGATACTACAAGCAATATCATCAGAACGCAGCATACCATTCGCGTTATTCTTAATTTAGTAAAAGGCTTTTCTTCGTCTTCGGTCAGCTTAAAGAAGCTGGCTGCGCATACGACAATACTGCCAAGAATCGCAACTGCCGTTGTAAGTATCGCGCCCCACGCCATCTTTGTTCCAAGTCCTCTACAACCAAACTCGGACAGGATGGTCATTCCGAAATCAAACGCCTGCAGGAAGCAGAATATCATCAAGGGCATAAGGCAGGCTATCATACATATCATGCCGTCTGCCGCATGCCTTTTGCGTCGGGATATTCCCTTCTTGCGCGTTATAAGCTCAGAAATAAGTGCCTTAAGTGCAAGCAGCGCTGATATAACGCAAAGCAAAGCGTAGATCACGGTTGTGATAGCCGCAACGATCACGGTTACTCTCAGACCTGTTTGTCTGATCATAGCCACCGACATAAAGCTCTGCTTAGCAGCGGCTTGATCAAGGTTAAGCGGCTCACTAAGTCCGGGAATAGGTTGATGTTGAAGATTACTGATAAAAATTAGAGCGTAGTTTGCGGCAAGCTCAACGCTATCCTTGGGTGAGAATGAGACGTCGTATCTCACGCCCTCTCCTACCTCTACCTTATAGCTCACAAAGGGAGTAAACACAAACGCAAGCATAGCAAGAGACAGTACGAGCACTACCACCCTGACTAATATTCTATTTGAGAAAAGGTTCACTATCTTCTGTCCGAAGGTTCTTGGTGCGTTGACCACGTTAACGTTGCCCAAGAGTGAAAAATCATCCGTAGGATGCTTTTTTTGCTCCTTTTCTTCGGTGGCGTTAATCGCTATCTCTTCTTTCTCGGTATTTTCAGAAGCAGACGGCTCCTCACGCTTCTCGATATCCTCAGAAGGAGCAGTTTCCTCACTATTCTCGGTATCCTCAGAAGGAGCAGGTTCCTCTCTCTTCTCGGTAACCTCAGAAGGAGCAGTTTCCTCTCTATTCTCGGTATCCTCAGAAGGAGCAGTTTCCTCACTCTTCTCGATATCCTCAGAAGGAGCAGTTTCCTCACTCTTCTCGATATCCTCAGAAGGAGCGACTTCCTCGTTCTTCATGACATTCTCGGAAGAAGCAACTTCCTCATTCTTCACGATATCTTCAGAAGCAGAAGTCTCCTCGCGATGTCCGCAAACCGAGCAAACTCCGTCATCAGATAATGCCGCACCGCAAACGGTGCAAACCGTATTTTTAATATTTTCCGACATGATCGGATTCCTCTCTAAAATAAATCTCTGTTATGGGACTGCCTTAAATCTTCTGTTCAAGGCAGCCCCTATTGCTTTTAATAAACGGTAAGCGTTCCCAAAATATACTCTTCCATTTCATAATTATGAGTTACATCATTGCCGTTCTCATCTAAAACGTACCAGGTATTTTTGCTACCGTGCTTGTAGGACTCCCAACCGCCTGTAAAAAAGGTGTTGGGACTTTCGCCCTTAGCTGTTTGCTCGCCGGTTATCTTTAAGTAGATCTTATGTCCCTCCGGGAGCAATCCCTTTGATACGTAAAATTTATGCTGAGTCAATGGCTGTCCGTCATAATTCTTCGAAGCGCTCTCGGTGGTGATCACAAATCGACGGGGAGTTACTTTAATTACATCATAATTGGCCTCGTCTCCGTAATTCACCACAACAATATTTACTCCATCGGTTATATCTACCCCATTTACACTGTCGTATGCGGTATAACTGAGATACTCATGTATACTGCTGTTTATCATCGCTGAAGTAATAACGCCAACGTCAGTAATCGAAATGTTTATCTCACTTATATCAAGGACAACGCCCTTCGGAGCAGAAATAACAAGATATTCCTTGTTGGAATACGTAAAGGTTTTGGATGTGTATTCCCTCTCCTTATGATAGATATATATCTTTATCGTCGGTCCTAATACTTCAAGAGTGCCTTCTCTATATTTGATATTGTAAAGAGACGTAACGTTTACGCCATTCGGATCATAGAGCTCAAAGGATGCTACTGCACTTATGCTTGAACCGATAAACAGCTGCGAACCAACGATCTCCACATTATAGGTATATCCCTGTTCCAAGAGACGTCTCAGAACCGGATCGTTGTATGTTTCGATAAGATTTTCAGCTATCAAAGGAGTTCCGTCGTATTCCTTCCACTGATGCTGAGGCATAACAACGATAGTTTCCTTTTGCATATCGCCGCCTTCACCTTCGCCGCCTTCACCTTCGCCGCCTTCACCTTCGCCGCTTCCGCCACCTTCGCCGCTTCCGCCGCCGGTTACCTCAACGTTTATCCAGCCAAGACCTTTTATATAGACCTCGACCCAAGCGTGAGCCTGTTTTCCGGTTATTTCGGTTTCGATATCCGCTTCCGCAGAAGTAGTATATCCAATCGTATATCTTGCGGGAATTCCAAGTGCCCTGAAGAGCATTGTCGCCGAGGACGCATAGTGCTGGCAGATTCCTTCTTTGTAATTGGCAAGGAAGTCCACGACTACGTTATTGCTATTATCAAGCGAACGGTCGTAGTCAAAATTGTAGGTTGCCGCGTTCTGAATATACTTAGCTACCTTCTCTATGATCAGAGGATCGTTCGGGTCAAATCCCTGCTCGTCGATAATGCCTTGCAAGAATGCCTTAGTTTCCTCATCAATATCAAGGTAGTTGTCTATAACGAACTCGTAGTACCTTGCCTCAAAATCCGCAAGAGCCTCCGGAACGGTAACACCGCTCTCGTAATCCCACGCGAAATAGCAGAGCATGTACTCATCGGCGGCATTTCCTACTATATAGGTATCACTGATCTGAATATCACAGTCATCAGTGGTAGAATAGTAGGGCAGGATATATTCGCCGTAAAGAGAAAGTATCTTCACATAATGAGTGGGCTCTCCGTAGTTCTGAAGAGCAAAGGCAGTAAGATACTGTGCCGAAGCGTAATCAAGTATGAGCGAGCCATATTCCTCGGCGTCATTCCAGCCTGCACCGTTATAATCTCCAAAGCTCTTGACTTTGAGATAAAGCTTTCCGGAATGGTCCGATGTTACGAGGAAAATAGGAGTATTCCAATTTTCACTTTCTTCGTCAGACGCGCCGATATTTCCGCTAATATTAAGAATACCGGCTCCATCGCCACCGCTTCCACCGGGTCCGTCGCCACCGCTTCCACCGGGTCCGTCGCCGCCTCCGTCGCCGTCTCCGCTTCCTCCGCCGCCTTCTTTTTTAGGTTCTACCGTCAGAGTACCGCGATTAACTATCTGAATATCGTAATTATCCTTAAGATCGTTCATCTCTTCATCAAAGACAACAAGCTCAAAGGAGTTTTCAACCGATCCTTCAGCGGTAATATAGGTCTGGCTTCCATTCTTAGTCTTAACGATATGACCGGGAATGAAGGAAGTGCCGTCAAGCGTATCATATTTGGTATTTGTGTGGGGCTTTCCGTCGTATTCCCAACTTTCCGACGCCGTTTCTATCTTAACAACTCTCTTAGAGATATTAATAGTTCCCCAATCATACGTTATGTCGTAATTGTTGAGGTCTATCTCTTCGCCATATTCGTCAACTATGTTGAACTTGATTTCGTTTAT
>CALCTA010000183.1 GCA_937893945.1 uncultured Clostridia bacterium
TTACACAAGGGAGGCGTCTTTGGTTTCTCGCTTTGCAATTTGGCATTGATTTTTTAATTGTAGGGACAGGCGTAGCGTAGCGACGCGAGCGTAATGAATGACAACACGGTGTGTTGTCAGAACGAGAGCGCGACCGAGCCGCAGCGAGACCCTCGACTGTCCTTATCCTTCAACACGATCTATAAATTAACTCCTCTGAGAACGAGGGGAAGGGCATCTATTATATCAGACGCCATAAGCGAGTATTCGCCAAGTCGCTCCGCGGCGATGTCTCCCGCAAGAGAGTGGATATACACGCCGAGCGATGCGGCATTAAGCATAGACAGGGGAGAGGATGAGCGAGCGCTCTCTGCAAGTATTCCGCCGATTATTCCCGCAAGCACGTCGCCCGAGCCGCCCGTCGCCATTCCGCTGTTGCCACCGATGTTGCGATATGCCCGTTCACCACCGTCTGAGACTATCGTGGAGTGGTCCTTCATTACCGCTATCGCGCCAAAACGGTGGGCAAGCTCACTCGCCGCTTTCTCGGGGGAGAGCATCAGAGCTTCGATATCGCACCTGAGAAGCCGTGAAGCCTCAGCAAAGTGGGGCGTTATCACCGCGCCCTTCATATATTTTGATAGCGAGGGGTTGCGCGATATGAGATTGAGCGCGTCGGCGTCAAGCACGAGGGGTGTCTTTTTGGTGTCGATGGCGCGCAAGAGCGTTGATAGGAGCTTGCGCGAGGTGGGAGTGATGCCGAGCCCGCAACCGACGACCACCGCGTCTGCCTTTTCAAGCGAGCAGAGAAGCGCATTCGTGTCAGGCTCGTCAGAGTAGGTGCTTACGATAGCCTCGGGAAGAGAGGTCTGTAAAATTATTCTGTTGCTCTCGTGAGTGAATATCTCAACGAGCCCTGCGCCCGTGCGATACGCCGCCTTTGCGCAGAGAGCTGCCGCGCCTGCCATGCCGTAAGAGCCGCAGATACAAAGCAGTCTGCCGAAGTCGCGCTTGCTTGAACGGACGGGGCGAGGGGGCATGAGCGAGAGCGAAGATTTATCAAAAGAATAGAATTCCATAGCAATATCTCCTTAAAAAAGAGCTTTATTGTAATAATTTTATCATAACAGGACGCCAAAGTAAAGAATTTTTTAGAAATAAAGGCAAAAATACTTTATTAGTAAAAGAATATTTTAAAAAACCCTTGACAATTCAAAGAAAATGAATTATAATATGTATTGTCGCATTTTATGTCAAGAAAAATATGCGCAAAAACATGATCGTTACGGAGGAAAATATGGTCGTTGATGTAGCTCCGCTTCTCCGCGGGGAGATCAAGAAAATTGATATCGACTATATGCTTTCTCCCGAACAGCTGGACGGTGTAAAATTCGAGGATGCGCGCGTTAGAGGTACGCTTACGGACAATAGCGGATATATGCGCCTGACCTTGACGGCAGAGCTGGTTTATCACGGCGAGTGTGCGAGATGTCTTGCTTCGGTTGACGGAGTTTTCTCTCTTGATTTCGAGCGCACGGTTACCACTGAGGGAACTATAGACGAGGATAAGCTTGAGGAGCTTGCTGACGAATACGTCGTTCTAAACGGCAACGAGCTTGACGTTGACGAGCCGCTCCGCGAGGAGCTTCTGCTCGGATTTCCAACGAGATTGCTCTGCTCGGATGACTGTGAGGGACTTTGCCCGAAATGTGGTAGGCCGAAGCGTGAGGGTGATTGCGGATGCGTGCTTAAGGAGATAGATCCGAGACTCGCAGTTCTTAAGAATTTCTTTGACAAAGACCAAGACGAAAAATAAAAATTATAATATAAATGAAAGTTGTGCTTTGCACGATTTTTGGGAGGTGTAACTATGGCAGTACCGAAGAGAAAAGTATCGAAGGCTCGCAGAGACAAGAGACGTTCTAACAATTGGAAGCTCGTTCTTCCCGGCATGACTAAGTGCCCTAAGTGCGGCGAATTCGTAAGAAGCCACCGCGTTTGCAAGGCTTGCGGTTACTATGCTGGCAAGGAAGTTCTCGAAGTTGAGAGCAAGTAATAACCCTTAAGAAACAGTAGCTTGATCAATACGGGCTACTGTTTCTTGTTTTACGGAGGTATTATGAAAGGCATTCTTACTAAGGGCGTTTCTGTTCTGCTTGCTCTGATCATGCTTCTCTCGTTGTTTGCCTGCAAGAAGGAAGAAGAGAACGAGAGCGTAGAACCCGTCGATTTTGCCGCTATGAGCGATGAGGAGCTTAGGAGTTATATATCACTTGGCGAGTACAAGGGGCTGACGCTGACGCTTGGCGGTGCTACCAAGGGAGAGGCTGCATGGGCGGCGGTCAAGAAGAACGCAACGCTGAAGGGATATCCCGAAGAGCAGGTGGAATACTATATTTTTCAGCAGAGGGCGCAGTATGCATATTACGCCGAGCAGGCAGGGATGAAATACGAGGAGATGCTATACGAGGTCGGAGCGACCGAGCAAAGCATGAAAGAGGCGGCAGAGCAGATGACCTTCGGCGACCTCGTCTATCACGCGCTGCTGAGGGAAGAGAAAATTGAGCTTAGCGAGGAAGAGAAGAGCAAGTTCTTTGAGAGATACGTAGAAAAATTCGTTGCCGATTACGGATATTCGCGCGAGTACGTAAAAGAGAATATGCAAGACGAGATATACGAGTCTATGCTTTACGACAAGACCACAGAATTTCTTATCACCAACAATCAGTTTGAATAAAAACAAATGACTGCAAATAAGACTTAGAGTCTTGCTTGCAGTCATTTTTCTCAGTTATTCGTCGAGAGCCTCGAATTTTTCACGAGTGCGGAAGAGGAGCGAAACGCACCAGATACCCGCGAGTGCTACTACCGTATAGACTATGCGGCTCAAAATAGCATCCTGACCGCCGCCTATCCAAGCGACGAGATCAAAGCCAAAAAGCCCGATGCTACCCCAGTTGAGAGCGCCGATTATCGTGATAATTAAGGCAATTCTGTCCATAATCATTGAGAATTCCTCCTTTGAAACGGATTATCCGCTCAAAAGTAGTTTTTCACGGAAATTCTCTTTTATGAAAGATAAAATTTGACAGATGATGTTCTGAATTTTATAAATAAATTTTTTCCAAAGAGATCCACGCGACGAAAAGCGCGAGGGTCATGATTATGTGAAGGGCGGGCAAGAAGCTTATAACGCTCAATTTCTTTTTGAAAAAGGTTATAAATGTAGATGCGGCAAAGATCTCGGGATATATTGCGGCAAAGACCATAAAAAGAACCGATACGAGAGCGAGTATTGGCGACGCGTCGTAAAGCACGCCGATATTCGCGAGCGAAATAATCGAGCCGAGAATTGTGAATAGTGAGATCGGAACGGGAAGTGCTTGCAGGATAGTAGCTATCCAGATAGCAGGCTTGTTTTTCATTTTGCGGTCTCCTTTGGTGGTTGTTCAAGAGCATTATATCACATATTTGAAAATAAATCAAGCCTGTGTTTTGGAAAAGAGAGTGAGGTATTCCTTTGTTGCTCGCGTTGCGAGCAAAAGCCAAGATTTTTCGCCGAGCCGCTTGTGAGCGAGCTCCCGTCGGCTTAAGGCTCAAATGCGAACTCACACTTGCTTCGCAAAAAAGTAAGTTTATATTAGTAAAAACAAGATTTTGAGAGAGTGAGGTATTCCTTTTGTTTGCTTCACAAACAAAAGGAAGATTTTTCGCCGAGCCGCTTGTGAGCAAGCTCCCAGACGGCTTTCGGCGGGGCTGCGAACTCACACTTGCTTCGCAAAAATGGGTTTCCGACGATAGTAAAGGTGATTTATTGAAAAGAGAGTGAGGTATTCCTTTGTTGCTTGCTTTGCAAGCAAAAGGAAGATTTTTCGCCTAGCCGACTGTGAGCGAGCTCCCGTCGGCTTAAGGCTCAAATGCGAACTCACACTTGCTTCGC
>CALCTA010000184.1 GCA_937893945.1 uncultured Clostridia bacterium
GTGCATTTGACTAGTCAAATGCGATGCTCGCACTACGTTGAATATTCAAATTCTCTGCTAAGAACATCACGCTAATGTCTCCGCTTTTTTATTCGGTCTCTTTAAGAAAATCGCCGTAGAGCTTTTCCTGGAGCGCGGCGACGAGGTCGGGGGCACCACCGCCCACGCTCTGACCGTCAATTTCTTTCACAGGGCGGAATTGCGCGCCCGAGGTAACTATCACTACCTCGGAAGCGTTCATCATCTCCTCGAGCGTAAAATTCTCCTCAAGGCATCGAACACCAAGCTCCTTGCAGGCTCTTATCATATGCGCTCTCGTTACGCCCGGCAGGATGAGCTTATCAGCGGGGGCTGTCTGCACGGCGCCGTCCTTACGGATTATGCAGAGGTTTGAGTGCGCGCACTCGGTAACCATACCGTTTCTGTGGAATATAGCCTCGTCTGCTCCCGCGTCTCTTGCGGCTATAGACGCCATAACGGTGGGGAGAAGATTGAGTGTTTTCATATTACAATGGAAAAATCTCGTATCGGGGAAAGTGATGAGCTTGGCGCTCTCGTATGGCGGCAGCATCACCTTTTCGCGAATAGTTACCCAAAGATTAGCCGTAAGCTCGCTTTGCGGCGCGTGTGAGCGCATCTCGGTTCCACGGGAGACCTGCCAATATATAAGCTGATCGGGAGAGTCCACCTTCAAAGAAAGCTCGTAGAGGAGCGAAGCGAATTCGTCCTTATTGATCGGCATATTATATCCAAGCATAGCCGCACTGTCATACATTCGGTCAAGATGCTCAGAGAGGGCATATATCTTGTGGTTTCGAGCATATGCTACCTCAAAGATACCGTCTCCGAAGAAGCACGCGCGGTCGTTCATCGGGACGTACATATTTTCAATTCTATCGTATTTACCGTTATAATATCCAAGGTCCTTCATCTGCCCGTGCTATCCTTTCGACTTATAGAACGGCTCGTTCTTCTGAGCCGATTATATTATATCATATTACCGCCGCCCGTGTCAATATTACAAACAGGGAAGAATTTGAATTCTTTTAAAATAATGATTATTTGTGTTATTTCCCACTTGAAAAAGGTATGCAAAAATGTTATAATAATTTGTAGTAGAAGAATATACTCAGTGAAAGGAGAACGGATTGAAGGCTTCGGGTAGAACCATACTCAAAGAGAAGATAAATGAGTCGCTTGCATCTGTGCTTCCCGTAAGCGCGATAGTGCTCATTCTTATAATATCCATAGCACCTGTTGACGCGCCGATACTCTTGTCCTTCCTTATCGGAGCGGTGATGCTCATCTTCGGAATGGGACTTTTCACGCTTGGTGCGGAGACGGCAATGATGCCTATGGGTGAATACGTAGGCTCAAGAATAACCAAGACCAAGAAGCTTTGGCTGATCGTTCTCGTTTCGTTCTTCGTAGGTGCTATGATAACTATGTCCGAGCCTGATCTTCAGGTGCTTGCAAATCAGATATCGAGCATTCCGTCTATGACGCTTATCCTCTCGGTCGCGCTTGGCGTGGGAATAATGCTTGTAATAGCTATGCTGAGAATAGTATTCAACGTGCGCCTGAAGTATCTGCTTCTTGGCTTTTATGCGATAGTATTTATTCTCGCATTCTTTGTTCCCGAAAGCTTCCTTTCGATCTCGTTTGATTCCGGTGGAGTTACCACAGGACCGATGACAGTTCCGTTTATTATGTCTCTCGGTGTGGGCGTGGCGTCCATCAGAGCTGATGAGGAGACCGACAGCTTCGGTCTTATCGCGCTCTGCTCGGTAGGTCCGATACTTTCGGTAATGATACTCGGACTTCTCAACGGAGTAGATAACGTTACTCCCGAGGCGTATGTCATTCCGACGCTCACGACCTCAAGAGAGATATTCTGGAGCTTTGTTTCAATGCTTCCTCACTACGCCTATGAGGTGCTTATAGCAACCGCGCCTATAGTGGTATTCTTCCTTATCTTCCGCGCGCTTACGGGCGGAATAGGAAGCGACGGACTTGGCAAGATACTCGTAGGTGTTCTTTATACCTTTGTAGGACTTACACTCTTCCTTACGGGAGTCAATGTTGGATTTATGCCGCTCGGTAATCTCTTGGGCTCAACTATAGCTAACTCGGCACTCAAGTGGCTGATAATACCGATAGGCATGATAATAGGATATTTCATAGTTGCCGCAGAGCCTGCGGTTCACGTTCTTACAAAGCAGGTAGAGGACGAGACCTCGGGAACTATTCCCGCAAAGGTGCTCTCACTTGCGCTCTCTGTGGGCGTGGCGATCTCTGTTGGAATTGCGATGCTCCGCGTGCTTACGGGCATACCTATACTTTACGTACTTATTCCCGGATACGCGATAGCACTCATCCTCAGCTTCTTTGTTCCCGACGTGTTCACGTCTATCGCGTTTGACTCGGGCGGAGTTGCCTCGGGACCTATGACGGCTACGTTCCTTCTGCCTTTTGCCGTAGGCGCTTGCTCGGCGGTGGGTGGAAATATCGCTGAGGACGCCTTTGGCGTAGTAGCGATGGTCGCTATGACACCCCTTATAGCTATCCAGATACTCGGTCTTGTCTATAAGCTTAGAAGAGCTTCCGCTCATAAGAATGATGAGAAGGTCGAGGGTACCGTAAAGACGAACGTCGATGGACAGATAGTGATGGATTTTGACAGTATCGTTACCGACGGCACAGACGAGGTTGCCGTAGGTGTAGGCAAGGGAGAGACAAGCGCTCCCGATGACGATATAATAGACCTCTGAGAAAGGAGAGACACAGTATGAAGGGACTTTATCTGCTTATGACTATAGTTCGACGGACAGATGCCGCCGAATATGAGAAATTTTTCAGATCAAACAGCGTGTCGGTAACCTACAGTGCAAACTGCAACGGAACGGCTCACGCAAAGACCTTGGCACTTCTCGGAATAGAGAAGAATGAAAAAACCTTGCTTCTCTCCTTCGTTAGCGAGGATATGCTTCCGATCGTTTTGAAAGGGCTGACGAGAGATATGAAGATAGACCTGCCTGACAGAGGCATAGCGATAGCCGTACCCCTGTCGGGAATGGGCGGCGCGAGAGCGCTTGAGTATTTTACGGCAGGTCAGACAATTGCAAATGACGAGGCTGATCCAAAACAAAAGGAGGAAAGAACTATGCAAAGCACACACGAGCTTATAATTGCTATATATGAAAAGGGACATACCGATCTCGTTATGGATGCGGCGCGTGCTGCGGGAGCTGCTGGCGGCACTACCATAAGAGCAAAGGGAACGGGCGCGGGAGCTGAAAAGTTCTTCGGACTCTCGCTTGCCGAGGAGAAGGAGATAGTTCTTATCGTTTCGGATACCGAGAAGAAGAAGGATATCATGAAGGGTATTATGCAAGGCGCGGGAATAGAGACAAAGGCGCACGCTCTCGTATTCTCTCTCCCGGTTACCGACACGGCGGGATTCAGATTTTCTGACACCGTTGACAAGAACTAAGACAACGAAGGAGACATCCTGAAAGGAGGACCTATGAGCTATCAAATCATAACTGTAAGCCGTGAATTCGGCAGCGGCGGCCGCACTATCGGACGAGAGGTGGCGGCGCGGCTTGGAATACCCTGCTACGATCAGGAGATAATTGAAAAGATAGCAGAGGAAAGCGGTTTTTCAAAGGAATATATCGAGGATAAGGGCGAGTATGCCAACCACAAGAGCTGGTTTGCGAACGCTTTTGCCTCAAGCGGCACTAATCACTCGGCATCTAATCAGGACTATCTCTGGGTGCTTCAGAGACGAGTGATATGCGATCTCGCCGCCAACGGCCCTTGCGTTATAATAGGCCGTTGCGCCGACTATATTCTTGAAAAAGATTACAAATGTCTTAAGGTATTCATACACGCCGATATGGAGAAGAGAAAACAACATATTCTCGAGCATTACGGCGAGCGCAAGGAATCTCCCGAAAAGCGCCTGAGAGACAAGGATAAAAAGCGCGAGACCTATTATAAGTACTATACCGACACTGAGTGGGGAGTAGCCAAGAACTACCATATCTCACTTGATAGCGGTGCGCTTGGCGCGGAGCGCTGTGTTGACATAATCACCGATATATATAAGCAGGCGCAGGAATGAAAAGCTTAGGCGTATATCTGCATATACCGTTTTGCATCAGAAAATGCAATTATTGCGATTTCTGTTCGTTCCCCGACAGAAGCGGTGAGAAAATGTCTGCTTATACAAAAGAGCTTATTCGCAGAATGAAAGCTTTTGCCGCGGAACATCCTGATTATAGGGTAGATACCGTTTATTTCGGTGGCGGAACGCCAACGCTTCTGCCTATAGAGTGCTTTTCTGAGATCATGAGTGCGCTCTACGAGTGCTTTGAGGTGGTGGATGGCGCTGAGATAAGCGTTGAATGTAATCCCGCCACGATAGATAAAAACGGGCTTGAGGCGCTGAGAGCGCTTTCGATAAACCGTTTGAGCATAGGGCTTCAAAGCGCTAATGAGAATGAGCTGAAGGCGCTCGGCAGACTGCATAGCTTTGAGGACTTCTGCCGTTGCTATTCTGATGCGAGGGCGGCGGGATTTGACAATATCAGCATAGACCTTATGTACGGTATCCCGGAGCAGACGGTAGAGAGCTTTGAGCATACGCTCAGACGCGCTGTAGAGCTTTCTCCCGAGCATATCTCAGCGTACGGACTGAAGATAGAGGATGACACCGCATTTGGAAGAATGAGAGAGACGCTCACGCTTCCCGACGAGGATGATGAGCTGAGGATGTATCTCCTCTGCAAGTCTATCCTCAAAGAGAGCGGATACGAGCGCTACGAGATAAGCAATTTCGCTAAAGAGGGCAGAGAATCAAGACATAATCTGCGCTATTGGAGCTTGAAAGATTATATCGGATTTGGCGTTGCCGCGCACTCACTTATAGATGGTGAGCGCTTTGGCAATTCGAGAGATATTGATGCCTTTCTTCGCGGAGAGGATATAGTCGAGGAGAGGGCGTATGTATCAAAGGAAGAATTGCTACGGGAATACGTGATGCTCGGACTTCGCCTTGAGAGAGGAATATCGGCTGACGAGTACAGAGAGCTTTCGGGAAGAGAGATGCAGAGTGATATGCCGCAGATGAAGCGCTTTATTGACGCAGGCTTCCTGCTTGAGCGCAATGGGCGTATCTGCTTTAGCGATAAAGGATTTTTTGTCAGTAATGCGGTCCTTTCCGAGCTTCTTTTTTAAAAAGTGTTGACAAGTGGGAAAATACATTGTAAAATATAATCAATAAATAATTTTTAAGGAGAGCTTTTAAAATGAGTGAAGAAAACAAGAACATCAACGAAGAAATAGAGGAGAGCGAGATATTCACTCTCACTGACGAGGATGGAAACGAGATAGAGTTTGAGGTAATAGGCGAGTGTGAGAAGGACGGTCAGCGTTACTTCGCAATGATCCCCGTTGACGATCCCGATGCGTCTGACGACGTTTGCGAGTACGTTATCCTCAAGCTTGCTATGGACGGTGAGGAAGAAGTGCTCGTTACAGTTGATGATGACGATGAGCTTGACGATATCGCAGATTACTTTGACGATCTTTTTTCGTCTGAGGTCGATTACGACAACTGATAAGCTTTGTCAATAATGCCGTAGATTCTCATAAAGCAAGTGCAAAAAAACGGAATATTCAGCCTTCCTTGTGATTAAAATAATAGTACGGTATTAAAAATTTTGAATTTTACCTGCTTAGTTCGTGATAATCGGTTATAAAGAGCCACACTACTTTAAAGGAGCCCGAAACAAGAGTTCGAGCGTGGTTTGCAGACCTCCCTCTCAATGCCTTGATTGACTTGTCTCAACGCATTGACGAGGACGTTGGGAGCAGTAAAGCGCGAGATAGGGCACCACCTTGCTGCGCAGGGTCTCTCTCCTCCGATTACACGGCTCGGCGGGGTTACATCGTATCATAAAAAACAAGAGGAACAACGGTTAGCAAATGCCGCCGCAGACGTGCGATAGTGCTTAGGAGAGGGTATCTCTCGACAAAGACGCTGGCACTTCGCGGCGGCTATTTTTAGGCTTGACGGAGGAAAAAATGTCTATCAGATTTATAAAGAATACTCAGCAATTTGTTATAAACACGAAAAGAACTACTTACGCTTTTGAGATACACCGCGGAAGATATCTTTGCCACACATATTACGGAAAGAGAGTCAGCGCGGCGCGTCTCCCTGAGAAAAAGCTCAAGATGTATTCATTTGCGCCCTATATCGCCGAATACGGTCAGAAGGAGTCTCCTGACGTCTTTATGCAGGAATGCTCGTTTTACGGCTCGGGAGATTTCAGAATAAATTCCTTAAGGCTATGCTCGGCTGACGGAACGGGAGTTACCGATTTCGTGTATAGCTCCTATCGCATATTCAAGGGTAGGCGAGAGCTTGACGGACTTCCCGCAGGACGAGCAGACGAGGACACTCAAACACTTGAGATAACTATGACCGACGAAGTAAGCGGCTGTAAGCTTCTGCTGTATTATACCGTATTTGCTGAAAATGATATCATAAGCAGATATATGGTGATAGAAAACGGCGGCGAGCATAAAGTAAGAATAGATAAGTGTATGCCGCTGACACTTGATATACCGCGCTCGGATCTTGATATGATATCCTTCTACGGCGGACATAACAAGGAGGTCAATTTCCAGAGAGCTCCACTCCACCACGGAATTCAGGCGATAAGCTCAAAGAGAGGCGCGACCTCTCACCACTATAACCCCTTTATCGCACTCTGCGACCGCAAGGCGACCGAGGAGAAGGGAGAAGCGTATGGCTTCAATTTCGTCTATTCAGGCTCGTTTCTTGACGAGGTAGAGGTGGATCAGACAAACGGCACGAGAGTGCTCGTCGGACTTGGAAGCGAATGCTTTTCCTACACGCTCGGCGCAGGCGAGAGCTTTTGCTCGCCCGAGACGGTAATGACCTATTCGGCAAACGGTCTTGGAGAGATGTCGAGAAACTTCCACGGCTTTATAAGAAATAATATTATGCCGCCTGTATCTCTCAAGCCTCACCCCGTGGTATTGAATACGTGGGAAGCTTGCTACTTCAAGATAAATGAGGAGATATTGCTTGATTTCGCAAGAGAATCCAAGAAAACAGGCTTTGATATGCTCGTAATGGACGACGGCTGGTTTGGAAAGCGAAACAACGACCGCGCGGGACTTGGAGATTGGTTTGAGAACCGTGAAAAGTTCCCCGACGGACTTGCGAGCTTTGTAAAAAAGGTCAAGGCTGAGGGAATAAAATTCGGTATATGGATAGAGCCCGAGATGGTCAACCCCGATTCCGACCTCTACCGCGCGCATCCCGAATGGGCGCTCAGAGTAGAGGGAAGAGAGCCGCTGCTCTCGCGCCATCAGCTCGTGCTTGATATGGCAAACGATGAGGTCATCGACTATCTTATCGCTACCTTTGACAAGACCTTTGAGGGAGTAGATATAGACTACTTCAAGTGGGATATGAACCGGCACATGAGCAACGTTGGCTCGTCGGCTCTCTCTCTCGAGAGACAGGGAGAGGCGCACTTCAGATATATGAAGGGAGTCTATAGGCTCTTTTCGTGGTTTGGAAAGCGTTTTCCCGATGCTGTCATCGAGACCTGCTCTGGCGGTGGCGGAAGATATGACATCGGTATGATGCAGTACGGAATGCAGATATGGACGAGCGACAATACCAATCCTTACGATCGCACCTATATTCAGGCGTCGGCAATGATGGGATATCCTGCCGCAACTATGTCCTGCCACGTTTCCGACCCCCACGGAGACCTCAAGTCTCTTGACTATCGCTACAAGGTTGCTGTAGGAGGTATGCTCGGTTACGAGCTGAACATACTCAAGATGAGCGATGAGATAAAGGAGACTATAGCGCGACAGATAGCAGAATACAAGAGCTTTGACTCGCTTGCGCGACTTGGCGACTATCACTGCCTTGCATTCCCAACGAAATACGATTACTCGGCTTATTATTATGTAAACGCCGACAGAAGCGAGATATTGCTCAGCGTTATCGAGAAGAAGGATTGCAAGAAGCAAAACACCAAGCTATTGAAGATACGAGAAGCGATAGCAAACGCGCTTTATACCGATAAGAGAAGCGGCAAGCAGTATAGCGGCGAGACTCTCAGACGCGGAATATCGGTAGAGCTTAGCGGCGAGCCCGATAGCGCAACGCTGATGTACTTCAAGAAAGAAATATAATAATACCTACTTTTTCAGGCTATGACTAAAGTTATAGCCTGAATTTTGTTTAAAATCAACAAAAGTGTATTGACAAAAATATGCAAAAAAGAGAATATCTAAAAATCATCAAACTCCTATTGACAATCACTTGACCGTGTGGTATAATCATATTGTAATAACAGAGAAATGAAATATCAGTCGAGAGGAGTTAAAGATGAAGTTACCTAAGGATGTAGCCAAATACGCAAGCAGAAAGCTAAAACGCTGCGTAGCGATATTTTCGGTATTAGAATCCATAGCGGTATTGACTGTTATCTTCTCGTGGGATTATTTTGCTTCAAGAACCAATCCGTTTTTTCATACGATATTGATCTTAGTTCTGTGCATAACCCCGTTTATAGTAGCGAAATTTCCTTGGTCGCTTTTTGATAAGTCCTGGGAGGGTGTCGTTACCGAGGTCTACGTCAAGGATGAAATGGGAAGTTATGCCCCATTTAAAAGTGGTCAGCCCCGTCCTTATCCCAAATACGTTATATACCTGAAGGTAAAAACAGATAGCGGAGAAGAGAAGCGCATAGCAGTAAGGGAATTCGGAGTTCGCGTTCACGTAGGCTTCCCCGTGCCAAACGAGGGAGACGTTACGAAGCACATAGGTGAGTACTCGGTGGGAGACCGCGTTTACCACTTTTACGGCTTGGAGCACTACTATATTCAAAAGCAAAGCTTTGACATGGTTGAATGTGTAGTATGCGGCACTCAAAATCACAAGGACCGCGACGAATGTATAGAATGCGGACATTCTATAATAAAGTGAGGAGGTGAATATATGCCAAAAACCTTTCCGGGAACGACAATTGAGGTATCAAAAATAGAGAAAGGAAGCTCAAAGAAGCTTTTCGACGGAATATTTGCGGCGGGAGGAATAACGCTCTCGCAGGTCTCGATAATGACGGGGCTTGAGCCGTATCTTATTCAGAACTGGGTGAAGAGAGGTTTTATCTCCCCGCCTCAGAAGAGGATGTATTCCAAGGAGCAGTTTGCGAGGATAATCATAATCAATATGCTTCGCGAGGCGCTTCAGATCGAGAAGATATGTGAGCTTATAAAAATAATCGGCGGCGTGCTTGACGACCCCGAGGACGATATGATAAGTGATGACGAGCTTTACCACAGATACGTCGATATGATTGCCGAGGACGATTTAAGCGTATCGGATGTGCAGTCGATAGAAAATGCGGCAAAGCAGGCGAGTGAGGATTTCAGAGAACGTTTTCCGCACTCCAAGGACAAGCTTGTCAGAATACTCGAGGTAATGCTTTACGCACACTCTGCGGCAACTCTGAGAAAGAGAGCAGAGGAGACCTTTTCGACACTACAATAATATTTGATACAGAAAGGAAAAACAGTTATGTTTGAATGGTGGAATTCATTAGAGCTTGCGACACAGATATTTTACTGTATCGCTATCCCCTCTACTCTTATCCTGCTGATACAGACCGTGCTTACCTTTATAGGAATAGGCGACGGCGTGGATGCCGATGCGGACGTTGACGTTGACGTTGATGTTGACGTTGACGTTGATGCAGACGCGGCGGATGGCGTTTTCGGTGATAATGATGCTCTCGAGGCTCCCGACGCAGAGGGCATAGAAGGACTCAGACTATTTACATTCCGTGGAATAATAGCATTCCTTGTGGTGCTTGGATGGGTAGGCGTTGCTATGACGGCATCAAACGTTCCGCTCTACGTTACTATCCCCGTAGCCCTCGTTTGCGGATTTGCTATGATGTTCTCGCTCGCTCTTATATTCAGAGCGGTAATGAGACTTCGCAGCGACGGTAATGCTGATAACAGAAACGCTATCGGAACCGCAGGAAAGGTACAGCTCACTATTCCCCCCGCTCGCACGGGTGAGGGAAAGGTCCACGTAATGCTTCAGGGCTCGTACGTTGAGAGAAGCGCCGTAACCGATGACGACGAGGCGATCCCCACGGGATGCGAGATAATCGTTGTTGGAGTCAGCGGACAGACGGACCTTGTCGTAAAGAGAAAATAATTTTTGAATTAATTTATTTAATTTTAATAAATTAATATATAACACATCAGGAGGAAAAATCATGACACCCGAAACAATTATTCTTATTTGTGCAGTAGCGCTTGTTCTGACGACCTTTATCATCTGGGTATGCTCCAGATATAAGAAGTGTCCCTCAGACAAGATCATGGTAGTTTACGGTTCTATCGGTAAGAACAAGGACGGTACTAACCGCAGTGCTAAGTGTATCCACGGTGGTGCTGAGTTCGTAGTTCCCGTATTCCAGTCCTACGCATATCTTGATCTGACGCCTATTTCTATTCAGGTTGACCTCAAGAACGCGCTCTCCAGACAGAATATCCGTATCGACGTTCCCTCGAGATTTACCGTAGGTATCTCCACCGAGCCCGGTGTAATGCAGAACGCCGCTGAGCGTTTGCTCGGACTCCAGCTCTCCGAGATACAGGAGCTTTCCAAGGATATCATCTTCGGTCAGCTCAGACTTATCATCGCTACGATGGATATTGAGGAGATAAACACCGACCGCGACAAGTTCCTTGCGGCAGTAAGCAGCAACGTTGAGACCGAGCTTAAGAAGATAGGTCTTCGCCTTATCAACGTAAACGTTACCGATATCAGCGACGAGTCGGGATATATCGCGGCTCTTGGTAAGGAAGCGGCTGCAAAGGCTATCAACGACGCTAAGAGGAGCGTAGCAGAGCAGGATAGAGACGGTTCTATCGGTGAGGCTAACGCGAGAATGGAAGAGAGAATCAAGGTCTCCGAGGCTAACTCTGTTGCTATTCAGGGTGAAAACGAGGCTAAGATGAAGATCGCTATGTCCGATGCTGCCCTCAAGGAAAAAGAGGCAGAGGCGCTCAAGATCGCTACCACCGCAGAAAAGATCCAGGCTGCTCGCGCACTCGAGGAATCCTATGCGGCTGAGCGTGCGGCTGAAGAAGCAAGACGCGCTAAGGAACAGGCTACTCTCGAAGCAGACATCATCGTTCGCGCAGAGGCTAAGAAGAAGGAAATGGAGCTTGCTGCTGAGGCAGAGGCTGAGCAGATGCGCAGACGCGCACAGGGTGAAGCAGACGCTATTTACGCTAAGATGGCGGCTGAGGCACGAGGCCTTGAAGAAGTTCTTAAGAAGCAGGCTGCAGGTTTTGCTGAGATCATTCAGTCTGCGGGCGGCGACTCGAACGCTGCTCTCCAGCTCCTTATTGCTGATAAGCTTGAGGATCTTATGAAGGTACAGGTAGACGCTATCAAGAACATCAAGATAGACAAGGTTACCGTTTGGGACGGCGGTCAGAATGCAGACGGCAAGACCTCTACCGCAAACTTTATTTCAGGTATGATGAAGTCCGTACCTCCGCTTGACGAGGTGTTCAACCTTGCAGGCATGCAGCTTCCCACACTCCTCGGCAAGAAGGTAGAGGACGGCGCGTCCGATACATCCGTAGCGGAGTAATTTAAGATCGCAGACAAAGAAATTTTGATCGAAGCAGACGGACATCAAAAGGGGATAAGGGCAAAGTAAGTCAGTATGATTTATGTTATCTATGTTTTAGAGCTATTGCTGCTTGCCGCTATAGTGTATGGCATATACAAAATAGTATGGTATACCATAAAGATGCTATTGCTTACACGGCTTGCGCGTAAATTGACGAATAAAGGCGCGACTGTTGAGCAGCAACGCGGAGTGCTTGGTGTTGCTTTTGGTAAAAAAGGAACGGCTGACTATATAATTCAATATAAAAGCCGAAAATATGAGGTTTCTGTTTTATCCTTTATTTCTACACACGGGCGTTGGAATATTGAAAAGGCTCGCGAAGGATTTTTCATTGAAAGCCGACGGGCAAGTGGAATTTTCTATAAAAAGCACGTGCATAGCGGCAGACCAGATCACGCCGCGGAATATAAGGAAGAAGCCCGTATCAGCAGAAAAGAGCTTTATATAACCCCCATAGATCCATCGTTTGAAAAACAGATATTTTTGCTCTATCCGTATCCCAAAAGAATAACCTATACTGATGCTCATTATAATGAATTATACCAAGGAGACGAGGTAGAAGGACACGTTCTGATGGATATTCGGTCTTTAAACGATTTGATTTTTAACGGTAAGAGAATAAGATGATCAAATGATCCCCCCGTGAAAACGGGGGGATTTGTTTATAAAACGAGAACCCCGCCATAGTGGCGGGG
>CALCTA010000185.1 GCA_937893945.1 uncultured Clostridia bacterium
CCTCACCGTAAGCCTCAGCCTCGAGAACAGTGTACTTCTTTGCAGAAATAGTGTTGAAGTCAACTGCGAAGAGGATGTAGTCAACGGTCGCGGGAGCTGTGAAGTCGCCCTCTACTACTGCTGCTGTTACGTCGCCCTCAGTTACCTTGTTAGCCTGAACGTCAGCGTCTGCTGCCATGGTGTAGAGAGGAGTTACAGTGCTGTAATAGTACTGACCTGCCTTGTACTCAGAGTAACCCTTTGTGGTATCTACGGTTGCACCGTAAACGGTTACCTTGTTGATATTGTCGCGATTTTCCTTGTCTACGGTTGCATAAAGCTTGAAGGAGTCGATAGTAACGGAATCCTTGAAGCTGTAACCGAATACGTGGTCGTGTGTTACAGTCGAACCGTCAGCGAGTGTAAGCACTGCACAGTCGTCATCATAGGAGTGGTTCATAGAGCCAGCAAAAGGCTTACCGTCGGTAGCACTTGCTGTTCCACTACCGCTGTTGTTACCAACGCGGAGGGACGGACCCTTTTCGCTCATGGGGAACGTGTTAAGAGTGTCAACGTAGTAGTGATAGTCGTAGTAGAATACGTTACCGTTACCAGCAAACTGGTAGTTAGCAGCGTCTGCATCACTAAAGAGAACGTTGGTCTTAACTACTGCGGGAGCAGTGATGTCGCAAGAGTAAACCTTTGCATCCTTGAAGGTGGTGTTTACTACTGCGTAGTAAGCGTATGTGAAGAAGCCGATGTCGCCTGCCTGATCAAGCTCTTTCTGCTCTTCAACAAACTGCCACTCGCCTGCCTCGTTGAGGTAGTAGGAGCGCAATGCACCTGCGGGGCCGTCGTAAACGACGAGCATATCGCTGAAGCCGTCTGCGTCAACAGCGATCTTTGTAGCTACAGTGTCAAACATAACGTAGCTGCCGTACTTGCTATTGCTCATTGCAAGAGCACTGCGGCGCATAGAAACTGTTGTGCCGTTAGCAGTATTGTGGTTAGTGTAGTTGTTGTAGAACTGAGCGTGGCTGTTCTCTCCCTGAGGAGCCAACCAAGCACCAACACCTACGGAGTTGTTCTTTGCTGTGTCGTCGCTGGTTACAAGATCGGTGTTAGCCTTTACCTTGTAGGTAAAGCTATATACATCACCGAGAGTAGCCTTAACGCCTGCAACAGTGCCGCCCCACATGTTGACGGTCTTATTGCCGGTTGTTCCATCACCCTTAACGGTAACGGAGCTACCATCTTCAGCTATGTCATAAGTCATAGCTTCGCCCTCTAATATAGCGGGCTTGAACTTATCGTCGCCTTTGAAGTTGAACGTATAGACAAGCTTGTCTTCATACGAAACTTCTGTGTTCTCTTCAGCTGCGCTCATAGGAATGATCGCGAGAATGCTGGAAAGCAACATAGCGACAATCACAATAATTGAGATTGTTTTTTTCATACTTTTTCTCCTTGTATGTTTTTTAAGCGCCCGCTAGCACGGGCAACTTTGGTTGTAACCATTATAGCACTTTCTTTCCAAAATGTCAATTTAAAACTAAAAAAAGTTTTTAAAATAAAGCATTTTTGTTAAAAGTCAATAAATTTTACCTCTAATCTATGTGCAAAAAGATGTTCGAACAACGCTTTTAAAGCTAAAAACTATTATTTTTCCGACAATATTTAACAAAATGTTCACAAAATTAAGCTATTTATCACTCTTTTGTTGCCGCCTGCTCACTTTTTCTTCATCATATCCACCAAGAAAACACCGCCGCTCCGCTCAGGATGACACGCTCAAATGGGGTGTTGTTTGTGATTTTGTGTAAACGGGTCGTCGAGGCGCCGACCCCTACCGATTTGTGCGGTGTTTGATGTTTTGATTGTAGGGGACGGTCCTCGGCGTCCCGAATGTTCGGCATAATGTTACCAAAAGCCTTCCCTTGTGAGGGAAGGGGGACCGCTTGCGGTGGATGAGGAGAGCCTTGATATTAAACTAACTTTTTCTCCTCATCCGTCAGCCAGCTCCGCTTCGCTCCGTGTCTGCCACCTTCTCCCACTGGAGAAGGCTTATTTATGGTTCTCACCTTGCAACTTTGTGTTATCTTTCCTGATTGTAGAGGACGACATCACCTTCGTCCCTTGGGCGATCCATAAATCGCTCTTGCTGAATTTTTTATATCGTTTTCTGTCATAAAACCTGCGATATCGCTCTAAATTTTGCAAATATTGCATAAATTTTTGAATTTTTTAAAAAATACTCTTGCAAAATGGCGTGCGATGTGGTATAATCATAATGTTTATTACCCTACACGAAGTATTTTTATGCGCATATTCTCGGCGCTCTGCTTCGCGAAGAAAGGAGAATATTATAATGGACGAAAGAAATATCTTAGGAGTAGATAACGAGGCGAGCGACCTTTACAGTAAGGTCTTTGCAAGCTGCCTTGAGGAAGCGGCGGACGCTAACCGAATTCCCGCCTCGGCTTTTGAGAACTACCGAGTTAAAAGAGGTCTTCGTGAGCAGGACGGCACGGGCGTTATGGCGGGCGTTACTACCATCGGTAACGTTCACGGATACTACGTCTACGAGGGCGAGAAGGTAGCAGATAAGGGAAAGCTTGAATACAGAGGCTTTGATATGGCTCAGCTCGTAGAGGGCTACAACGCTGAGAACAGATATGGCTTTGAGGAAGTGGTATATCTTCTTTTGTTCGGAAAGCTCCCCACCAAGACCGAGCTTGACGATTTCAACGCCTTGCTCGCGCATTACCGTAAGCTTCCTCCGAGATTTTCCGAGGATATTCTTATGAAAGCGCCCTCGCGCTCTATAATGAACAAGATGGCTACGGGAGTTCTCGCCCTTTATTCCTATGACGAGAACCCTGACGATACGAGCCTTGAGAATATGCTAAGACAGAGCATCGAGATAATAGCAAAGCTTCCCGTAATCGCGGCACATTCTTACGCATACTATCGCGCTCATTTCCACGGAAAGAGCCTTAATTTCCACCGTCCGCACGACGATCTCAGCTCCTCGCAGAACTTCCTGCGCCTGCTTCGCTCAAGCAAGCAGTACACCGAGGAAGAGGCGCGACTGCTCGACCTCTGCATGATAATTCAGGCAGAGCACGGCGGCGGTAACAACTCGTCGTTTACCTGCCGTGTGCTTTCGTCCTCGGGCACAGATACCTATTCGGCTATCGCGGGTGCTATCGGCTCGCTTAAGGGACCTCTCCACGGTGGTGCGAACATCAAGGTTCAGAATATGTTCGATAGTATCAAGGAGAACATCCACGACGTTCACGACGACGACGAGGTGAAGTATCTTCTTACAAAGGTGCTCAACAAGGAGATTGGCGACGGCTCGGGACTTATCTACGGTATGGGACACGCGGTATATACGCTTTCCGACCCCAGAGCAGCGATGCTTAAGAAGTACGCTCAGGATCTCGCAGAGAAGAGGGGATACGCCGACGATCTGTATCTTCTTTCTTCTATTGAGCGTCTGACCCCCGATCTTTTCAATTCCTTCAAGGGCACGAACAAGCCTATGTGCGCAAACGTTGACCTTTATTCAGGCCTTGTTTACCGCATGCTCGATATCCCCGTTGAGATGTACACGCCTCTCTTCGCGATCTCGAGAGTTGCAGGTTGGTGCGCGCACAGAATTGAGGAATTCTACACATCCAAGAAGATCATCCGTCCCGCATACAAGTTCATCTCGCACAAGAACGAGTATATCCCGCTTGATGAGAGATAAGAATAGTAGAAACGATACCACGCTGCTCGTTTTTATGACGATACCTACAATTTTCGGCAGAGGGCTTGTCTCCTCTGCCGATTTGTGGTATAATGGGATGGGTGAAGAAAATGGACGAACTGAAAAATCGCAAGACCACTCGGTTGAAAGGTGCGGACTATAATCGGAATCAAGCCGTGTTTCTCACGATATGCACGAAAGAAAGGCGCTGTGTTCTTTCTCGTATTGTAGGGACCGGCGTCCTCGACGGTCCGCAAATCGAATTGACAAAATACGGACAAATCGCTGATAAATACATCCGTCAATTGAACGACTTTTACGATGATCTATCCGTTGAAAGTTATGTGATCATGCCCAATCATATCCACATTATGCTGTGGGTAAAAGGCGCGGGAAACGGACCGTCGAGGACGCCGGTCACAGACGGACCGTCGAGGACGCCGGTCCCTACAGTGCAGAACTCCGTTCCGTCGCGGTTCGTATCTACGTTCAAAAGATTTTGCAATAAGGAATACGGCATAAATATAT
>CALCTA010000186.1 GCA_937893945.1 uncultured Clostridia bacterium
GTTGTCTTTTTTATGGTAGGGGTCGTGCGGCTATATTTGCTCCGCAAATTGACGACCCTCGGGCGTTCAATGAACGCCCACACAGATTTATTGTTACCATAAAATCATCGCCTGTAGAGGAGGGGTCTCCCCGCCCTCTTTTTCGCTATACGAAACAAAAAGACAGAGAGGCAAAGCCTCTCTGTCTTTTACTTTAATTTATCACTTCTTTGCCTTGCTTTCGCAATAGATGCAACGGTAAACGCTGTTCTCTCTGTCGGTGAGCTTGAAAACGTGGGGAAGCTCCTGCTCGGTAGAGGTTATGCAGCGAGGATTCTTGCACTTAACGATATCAACTATCTCAAGCGGAAGCTCGGGGTGGTACTTTCTGACCTTAACGCCGTCCTTGATGACGTTTACGGTGAGATTGTGGTCGATATAGCCGAGCACCGAAAGCTCAAGCTCAATATCGGTATCCACCTTGATTATATCCTTTTTGCCCATTCTGCGACTTTGCGCGTTCTTGATTATAGCAACCGTGCAGTCGAGCTTGTCAAGACCGAGAAAATGATAAATAGCCATCGCTCCGCCCGGTCTTATGTGGTCGATAACAACGCCGTTCTTTATCTCGTCAACGTTCATCTTTCCGCCTCCTCAAGTAGCATTTTTATAAGCGCCATACGAATGTACTTTCCGTAAAGCACCTGCTTGAAATAGCACGCGCGGCTGTCCTTGTCAACGCCTACGGCTATCTCGTTTACACGGGGCAGGGGGTGCATAATGCAAAGGTCGGGCTTCGCGAGGTCAAGCTTATCGACTGTCAGGATATAGCTGTCCTTTAAGCGAATGTAGTCCTGCTCGTTGAAGAATCTCTCGCGCTGAACTCTCGTCATATAGAGAATGTCAAGCTCGGGCAGGCTCTCCTCAAGAGAGCTGGTCTCGGTGTAGGGGATAGCCTTTCTGTCAAGCACCTCGCTCTTGATGTATTCGGGAAGAGTCAGCTCCTTGGGGGAGATGAGCACGAATCGGATGCCTGTATATCTCGAAAGAGCGGTGATGAGCGAATGGACTGTTCTGCCGAACTTGAGGTCTCCGCAAAGACCTACGGTGAGGTCGGAGAGACGTCCCTTTTCGCACTTGATAGTCAAAAGGTCGGTCAGCGTCTGGGTGGGGTGGTTGTGTCCGCCGTCTCCCGCGTTTATAACGGGAACGTCAGCGTTCATTGCCGCAACCATCGGCGCGCCCTCCTTGAAGTGTCGCATTACCATAATATCCGCAAAGCAGGATATTACCTTAGCCGTGTCGGCAACGCTCTCTCCCTTTGCGGCAGACGAGCTTTGCGCCTCAGAGAATCCAAGCACTCCGCCTCCAAGCTCCATCATAGCCGCCTCAAACGAGAGACGGGTACGTGTTGAGGGCTCGTAGAAAAGCGTTGCAAGCTTCTTTCCCGAGGCAACGGCAGAATATTTTGCGGGGTTTGCCATAATGTCCTCTGCGGTGGCGATGAGCTGTTCTATCTCAGACACCGAGAGGTCTTCTATTCCGATAAGGTGTCGCATAAGGCACTCTCCTTTCGTTTTTTACGCTTTTGCTCCGTTTATTGCAAGGTAATTCTTTATTCTCGCTACGTTCTCAGCGTGCTCGGGCTTCTCCTCAAGATACTCGATGATGTCGTAAACGTCAACTACGGAATATACGGGGAAGCCGAACTGCTCCTCTATCTCCTGCATTGCGCCCTTCTCGGTCTGTCCCTTTTCCTTGCGGTCAACCATAATGAATGTAGCGGCAACCTTTACGCCCTCAAGGTGAGAGAGTATCTCCATGCTCTCGCGTATTGCGGTGCCTGCGGTGATAACGTCCTCGATGATGACCACTTCCTCACCTGCGGTGGGCACGTAGCCTACGAAAACGCCGCCCTCACCGTGATCCTTGACTTCCTTGCGGTTAAAGAAGAAGGGAACGTTGAGACCGTTCTTCGAAAGAGCGACCGATGCCGATACGGCAAGCGAAATGCCCTTGTAAGCAGGTCCGTAAAGAACAGCAGGCTTCTTGCCGAGCTTCTCAAAATACGCTCTCGCGTAGAACTCACCCATCTTTGCGATGTCGTCGCCTGTCTTTATCATTCCCGCATTGATGAAATACGGTATCTTTCTGCCACTCTTGGCAGTGAAATCACCAAACTTGAGCACTCCCGCACCCTCTAAAAACTGTATAAATTCTCTCTTGTAGCTTTCCATAATTATCTCCTTTCATAAGCCTTCCCCAGCGGGGAAGGGGGACCGCTTGCGGTGGATGAGGAGAGTCCGCGCTCCACCTTCGGTCATATTAATTCCAAATGCTTTAATATATCTTCGCAAACCTGATTAAAATTATAACGAATACTACGATTCGAATAACGGAGAACTGTAATCCCCATTTTTGCTAACTCGGCGTCTCTTGCGATATCTTTTTCTTTGTTACTGTCGCCTTCGTGCTGAATTCCATCTATTTCAATGGCTATTTTGTTTTTTGCAATAAAGAAATCAACAATAAAGCTTTCAATGTTCTTCTGACGATTTACGGTAAGAGGTAGATGCTTTAAAAAATCATACCAGAGGTGCTTTTCTTCCGGAGTCATATTCTTTCGAAGAGATTGTGCGTTTTTTACTAAGTTTTTGTTATAGCTATATGACATATCGACACACCTCAAAGCCTTATTTTCTCCTCATCCACCGCAAGCGGTCCCCCTTCCCCGCTGGGGAAGGCTAATGGGGCCTTTGCAATCAGATTCTTCATTGAAGTTCTTTGTGCTATTTTCTTTGCATAACGCTTTTTCTTTTGACACACAAGGCGCAAAAGAAAAAGCTTAGCAAAAAGAAAAGCGCCGAGATTATTTCGCTCTCTGCGGAGAGCGACCAAGGCTCTGCCGCTGTATTCCGCAAGCTTTTTGAAAAAAGCTTGAGCAAAAACTTTGAAATGGGTGCTGTGCTTATCTTAGACATTACCCTTCATTGAAGTTCTTTGCGCTACTTTCTTTCAAGAAAGTAGCAAAAAATCGCGTCCTCGCGTCCTCGCGTCCTCGCGTCTTTAATCTACGAACTCAGCGACGCATCTTCTATAAGCTGCGACGGGGTCGGGAGCGGCGGTGATAGGTCTGCCGACTACGATATAGTCCGAGCCGATGCGCTTAGCCTCGGCGGGAGTCATAACGCGCTTCTGGTCTCCCACGTCTCCGTCGGCGAAGCGAACGCCGGGGGTAACGGTAACAAATCCCTCTCCGCATCTATCGTGGACCTTGCCTGCCTCAAGGGGCGAGCAAACGACGCCGTCAAGTCCTGCCACCTTAGCGTTATGAGCGTAGTGCATAACCACTTCGGCGATGTCCTCTTTGATAAGGAGATCCTTTTCCATACTCTCCTGATCGGTAGATGTAAGCTGTGTAACCGCGATGAGCATAGGTCTTGAGCCGTCCTCGCGTGTAAGTCCCTCGATAGCCGCCTGCATCATGCGGACAGTACCTGCGGCGTGGAGGTTGGTCATATCAACGTCAAGGCGAGAGAGAACTGCCATAGACTTCTTAACTGTGTTGGGAATGTCGTGGAGCTTGAGGTCAAGGAAGATCTTATGACCTCTCTTTTTGATCT
>CALCTA010000187.1 GCA_937893945.1 uncultured Clostridia bacterium
CGTAGGGGAGACCTGCGGTCTCCCGCGGGCGAACACAGTTCGCCCCTACCGTGTTTCGAAAACATCCTTATGAGAACGAGCCTAACTGCGGATCTTTTGTTTTTATTCTTCTGTTTGGTTTTCTTTTTCGTTCTCTGTCTTTTGCTTCTCCTCGGCGGCGATGCGGCGCTTGTCGAGGTACTTATTGAATCTGTACGCGGCGTAGAAGACGGCAACGAAAAATATACCCCAGCCGCCTATGTAGAGCACCCACTGCCACGGAGACGTGAAATCGTTAGAGATAACGTTTGCCGTGCTGAAGATTATTGTAGCAACGCCTATTCCTCTGCCCACGATTATCGAGGGGATAAACCATTTCAGCGACATCCGCAGAGTTCCCGCAACCATTACGAGCGCGTCGTCGGGAAACATAGGAAATAACATCATCAACGGAAAGAAGACCGTTCCCCTGTGATTAAGCAGCTCTGACGCCTTCTGACAGTCCTTTTCACCAAGAACCTTCTCACAGAGCTTATATCCGCCCGTGCGGCCCGCGAGATACATTATCAGGCTTGAGAGTATAACTCCTATAAAAGCGATGGCAAATGCCTGCCACGGATTCGAGAAAAGAGTTTGCATAAGCAAAATAAAAGCCATCGAAAGTCCGGGCACGAAGCAGAGCAGCGTAGTAACCACTACCTGAACGAGTATAAGGATGCACCAGCCGTACCAGGAATCGCGGAATTCTCTGAACAGCTCTATATTCAATTTCACCCCGTCCTCAAAGTATATCACTCCAAAAGCGAGAAGTATCAATGCCGAGACTAAGGAAATAAGCGCAAGGATAAGCAATATAAACGCCACGCCTGCTATTCTTCTCTTATTATTCTCCCAAAATTTCTTCATTTGCTTTCCCCTCATTCATTGATAGTGAAAGACGGACAGCACCAAGTCTGTCCGTCCACATAGGCTTTAGCCACTTCGGAAATATCCGAATCAATTTGCATTTTAGAGAACTATAACCGTAATTACGATAACGGTAGCAAATACAAGAAGGCAGAATACTACTGCAAGAATAGTGGTAATTCTCGAAAGCAGCTTATCCTTAGTCTGACCCTTTCCCTTAGAGAAGAAGGTATCAGCAGAACCCGTGATGGTGCTCGAGAGCTTCTTATCCTTACCGGACTGCATAAGCACACAAGCGGTGAGCGCTACTGCCAAAACCATAAGTACAATACCGAGTGCGATTTCCATACAACACACCTCCAAAATAATCTTATTAACTGCCCATCTTTGAGGGCCAAATAGTCGTTAGCCTTAACATTGTACCACAAACAAAAGAAAAAATCAATAGCCTTTTCACATTTTTTTAAACTTTTTCATATTTTTTATGTAAAAACGCAGAATTACTTGCTTTTTTGAGCTTACTATTGACAAAAAACAGAAATAAATTTATAATAAATATAGTATTTTTCGCAGGTCTCACTAAAGTTTTAAAAATTTTTTGCGCTTTTTTTAAAAAACGTGTAACCTTTTGCGAAAAATTACGACATATAGGGTGAGGACGAAAATTGCACCCAAGAAAAAAGGGGGGATCAGATGGAGGATTTCAAGATCGTGGATCTGTACTGGGAGCGCTCGGAGCGCGCTATCAGCGAAACACGAACGAAATACGAAAGAATGCTATCGGGAATATCCTATTCTCTTCTGCGCTCAGAGGAGGATGCCGAGGAATGTGTCAACGACACCTACCTGTCCGCGTGGAACAGTATGCCAAGCGACAGACCGATATACCTCGGCGCGTATCTCTCAAAGATAATACGCGCGCTCTCGATAGACCGCTTCAGATCCAAGCATTCCAAGCGCCGCGGCGGCTTTGAGGAGCTGTGCGAGGAGCTTGACGAGTGTATCCCCGACACTTCAAGCATACAGTCTCAATACGAGAACGGTCAGCTTGCAAAGACCATCAACCGCTTTATCGAGGAGCTTCCCGAGGAAAAACGAGTTATCTTCGTGCGAAGATACTTCTACTCCGACTCGGTCGAGCATATCGCCAAGCGAATGGGATTTACGTCCTCTAAGGTCAAGACCTCTCTCTTCCGCATGCGCGAGGAGCTGAGGCAAATCTTAGAAAAGGAGGATATGCTCGTATGAGGGATCAAAAGTACAATAAGGACTCAGAGCTTCTGCTCGAGGCTATCGGCGAGATAGACGACAGATTTATCTTTGAAGCCGAAAGCTACGAGAAAAAGAGAAGCTCACTCCCCTTGCGTAAGCTCATCATCGCAGCGGTGGCTCTCTCGCTTGTCTTTACCTTCACTCTCTCGCTCGGTATAGGTCTTATGCTCGGCTCAAACAGAGACAAGGTTGACAATGATTTCAACAACGCGCCAAACGAGGAGCAGGACAGTGCTGACGACGGATTTAACAATGCAGGCGCTGACGAAGATAATATCAAGCCCGGAGTTCAGCCGATCACCACGCTTGAGGACGCGCTGCACAGCGTGAAATTCTCATCTGAGGGCTTTAGCACCACCTTTGAACGAGATATGCTCTTTGACGGAAGCACAAAGCTCATCTGGAAATACTCAGACGAGGAGAGCTACAGAGTATGCACCATCTCAAGTGCCTCAGACACCAAGAGCATACGAAGAGCTCTTGAGCACAAGAAGGATTTCTCTGAGGTAACCGAGCCTGCGGTGGACTCTATCGACGGCTTCTGGATATGCTTTGGCGACGGTCTCGTTTACACTCCCTACCTCAAATCCTCTGACGGAAACGTAGGCTACGGCGAGCTCTTCGACTACGAGCAGGAGCTTGAGCCTTCAAAGTCATTCGCGACCTTCATTCGCGAGATCATCAAGAAAGAATCAAACTGAAAACTTTTTAACTTAAAAGGAGAACTGTTATGAAAAAAGCGCAAAGAATCATTATTTCAGTAATCGCATTTATTTTAGTAATATCTATGGCAGCCTGCTCAAAAAGCGAGGACGGAGCATTCGATATAATTGGAGACGCCGGCATGAACAACGCGCCTGGCTACCCCAACTATGACGGCAACAAGGTTACCAACGAATACGGCGAGGGAAGCTTTGCTCCCTCGGAAGACGCAGATGAGGGTGTCGCCGACGCCCCCGTTGAAGAAGGCGTCAACAAGGACGAGGTGGTTGACCAGAACATTTACGAAAACCCCTTTATCAAGGTTGAGGAGATGGACACGTCCACCTTCTCGGCTGACGTTGACACCGCATCCTACACCTTCCTTCGCAAGATGATAAATCAGGGCTACAGCCTCTCCGAGCTTCAGAACACCGCAAAATACAACGTGCTACGCACCGAGGAGATGGTAAACTACTTCAAGTATGACTACGCTTCTCCCGCTGAGAACGAGGTATTCGGAGTCAACGCTACCATTTCCAAGTCCCCTTGGAACGACGACACCTATCTTATGATGCTCGGCATCAAGGCGACCGAGATAGAGGAGAAGACGGCAAATAACCTCGTATTCCTCATTGACGCATCGGGCTCTATGTCCTCTGCCGACAAGCTTCCCTTGCTTCAGGAGGCATTCGTTTTCCTTACCGAGCAGCTTGACGAGAACGACACAGTCTCAATAGTTACCTACGCGGGCTCTGAGAGAGTAGTTCTGAGCGGCGCATCGGGCAACAAGAAGCAGACAATTATCGACGCTATCAATAATCTTAAGGCAGGCGGCTCCACCAACGGTGAGGCAGGCATAAACAAGGCTTACGAGATCGCAGAGGAGAACTTCAAGCCGGGCGGAAACAACCGCATCATCCTTGCATCCGACGGCGACCTTAACGTAGGCATCCGCGATCCCGAGCAGCTTGAAAAGCTTGTTGAGGAAAAGAGAGATGCAGGTATATTCCTCTCTGTCCTCGGCTTTGGCACGGGCAACTTCCGTGATGCAAATATGAGCGCTATCGCTCAGACGGGCAACGGAGTTTATCACTATATCGACTGCTCGGCAGAGGCAGAGCGCATCTTCACCGATTCCCTGCTCTCCACCATCTACACGGTCGCAAAGGACGTAAAGTTCCAGCTCACCTTTGACAAGGATTACGTTTCGGAGTACCGCCTTATCGGCTACGAGAACCGTATGCTCGCAAACGAGGACTTTGACGACGATACCAAGGACGCGGGAGAGGTCGGCTCGGGACACACTCTGACGATCTGCTACGAGCTTAAGCTCAAGAATCGCGAAACCGAGGAAATAAGACCTGATTGGGTCAAGCTCGCTATCCGCTACAAGCAGCCCGATGCAGACATCAGCAAGCTCTGCGAATACTATTTCGGCGACGGACAGATCGTGGGGGAGCCTGACGAGGACTTCGTGTTCGCAACTACCGTAATTGAATTTTCTATGCTGCTTCGCAACAGCCAGTACGCGAAGAACGAGATCTCTCTCGAGTATCTTATCGAGCGCCTTGACGGACTTACACTTGACACCTACAAGGCAGAGTTCAAGTCGCTGCTCAATACACTTGCTAAAAAGTAATTCTGAATAGTAAATAAGCGGGCGGATAATATCCGCCCGCTCTTTGTAAAAGTATCATTGTATTTTCGCGGAGGACCGCTTGGCAAGCCGCAAGTTTTCTTCGAAAACATTGTGGTCGCCCCCACAAGATTTGGTGTGATTTTTATGTTTCGTCTGTAGGGGAGGATATTATCCTCCCGTTTATTTTGCACCAACTTGACGGGAGGGGAGACCTCTATCCTACAAACGAAATTCAAGGCAACAATTAAAACCGGTAGGGACCGGCGTCCCCGACGGTCCTAAAAAACGGGACGCCAAGGATGTCGTCCCCTACAAGATTTGGTGTGATTTTTATGTTTCGTCCGTAGGGGAGGATGCTATCCTCACGTTTGTTCCGCGATACACAAAAAAGCACCCGAGCGTTTCGCTCGGGTGCTGATTTTTTAATTAGATTATACGGGATCAGGATTTACTACGGGAGTCTGGTTAGGATCTACAGGAGCAGGCTCTTCGCCCTCAACCTTTACGTAATCTACCGAGCAGAAGCCGTACTCAACTACCTCTGCGTCGTCAACTGTCTTTGTGAATCTGATCCAGACCCACTTGCCGTCCTCGGTCGTACCAAGCTTCTCAACAGCGTCGCCGTCCTTTACCTGATACTTCTCATTGCTGATGTTTGCAAGAACGTTTACGTTAGTGTATTCCTCACTATTGGAGCAGTTCCAAGGAGTTGTACGTACGTTAAGAGTGTAAGGAGATCCGTCGGTCTTTGTGCCAAGTCCGTTGATAGTTGCCGCAACGGGAGTCTCAAGAGTAACGAGAGTTACCTTGGTCTTATCAGAGGTAAGGATCTCGTCAAGAACGTATCCTTCCTTCTTGGATTTTGTATCAGCATCCTCAAACTTGATCTTTGTCCATGTGCCGTTGGTCTCAACGCGCTCTACTTCAGAAGCCCATTTAGCAACGCCAACAAAAGTCTTAGAGGAGAGCTTTGCGGTCTCACGTACCTTTACGGGATGGAGTATGTAAGCTTTTCCGCTGGTAGCTGTAAAATCACTTGCATCTGTAACCTTGTTTCCGTCCTTGTCGGTAGCATCACCGGTAGAATTTTCATCGGTAGGCTTGGTATCTGAGGGATCTTCAAATTCAAATCCAAGATCTTCGGAGTTGTCTTCGTTTTCCTTCTTGTTGTTACAAGAAACCAAAGCAACGGGGAGGATCATAAGCAAAGCAAGCAAGAGAGCAAGTAATTTTTTCATTTTTTTCTCCTTTATATTTCAAATCATTTTTTTGATATTTTTTCATTTTCGGACATCTGCGCAGCAGGTAAAACTCCCTGCTCGTATGCACTTTAAATTATATCATAGAGCAGGTATTTATGTCAAGTACCTACACCCAAATTTTTAAACTTTTTTACAAGAAAATTTGTATAAATTTTCTATTATTTTCCCTCGGCGATGAGTATCCTGATAGCCTCTACCGCCGTGGCTATAGCTCTCTCGGTGTTATGCACCTCATCTGTAGCGCTGTCAAGCCCGAGCAGGAATCTTTCCTGATTCCATACGGTAGAAAATACCGCGCCCGTAGCTATTCCGAGCGTAGCGCCAACGGTATAAAGAGTGGAAGCCTCCATCTCGCTTGCAAGCACTCCAAGGCGCTTCCAAGCCTCCCACTTGTCCGCGAGAGCATTTGCGACAGGCATACGCGCAGGCGAGTGCTGACCGTAGAAGGAGTCCTTGCTCTGCACTACTCCCGTGTGGTGCGAGTATCCGAGATTTTTAGCGGCTCTCGCAAGTGCGAAAAGCACGTCGGTATCCGCCACCGCGGGAAACTCAGGGGGAGCATACTCGTGCGAGGTTCCGTCCTGACGGACCGCTCCGCTTGCGATGACCACGTCGCCGGGGCAGACCTTGGTGTTTATTCCTCCGCAAGTGCCAACTCTTATAAGCGTACGCGCGCCGCAGGCGTAAAGCTCCTCTGCCGCGATAGCGGTTGAAGGGCCGCCTATACCCGTAGAGCAAACGGTAACCAGCTTGCCCGAAATATATCCGTTCCAGATATTATATTCTCTGTTCATACCCACGTGTACGGGGTTGTCAAAGAACGAAGCTATCTGCTCACAGCGTCCGGGATCGCCCGGGAGTATGCAGTACTCTCCTATCTCGCCCTTGGACACCGCTATGTGATATTGCTTTTCGTGTGATTGAAGCATAATTTTCCTCCAACGTTACATCGTTTTTTTGTTTTTCATCAATATTATTTTACCATATAAACAGAAAAAGTCAAGGTATAATTTTGCGATTTTGACAAAGAATAATCCCAAAAGAAAAAGCAACAAGGAGACCGAAAATGCACAAGAGAATACTCAAATTCACAAATGCCGCCATCGTCGCGTCAGCCGCCGTGGTAGGAAAGGACGAATACGACGGACCTTTGGGTGAGTGCTTTGACCTGCACGACAACACTGACAAATTCGGAATGAATACCTGGGAGCTTGCCGAAAGCGAGATGCAACGTCTTGCCTTTAATACCGCTCTCGCAAAGCTCTCTATATCCGAGCGTGGCGTTGATGCTCTGTTTGCGGGCGACCTTCTTAATCAGTGTGTAAGCTCTGCCTACGGTCTGCTTGACTTTGACATACCCTATTTCGGTCTATACGGCGCATGCTCGACCGCAGTTGAGGGGATCATGCTCGCCGCCGCTACAGTCTCGGCGGGATATTTTGAGACTGCCGTCGCGGTTACCTCGTCTCACTACTGCTCTGCCGAGCGGCAGTATCGCTCTCCCATCGAATACGGCGCTCAACGCTCTCCAACTGCTCAGTGGACTGCCACCGCCGCAGGCGCGTTTATGCTTCGTAAGAACGGCTCTGTGCGTGTTAAGGAGGCTCTCCCGGGCATCGTTGTTGAAAAGGGCATCTCGGACGCCTCGAATATGGGAGCGGCGATGGCGCCTGCGGCGGCTGACACCATTCTTCGCTATTTTCGTGAGTCGGGCGCATCGCCTGATGATTTTGATGCGATAGTTACGGGAGACCTCGGCAAAGAGGGCTCGAGTATCCTCTGTGAGCTTCTTCTCTCAGAGGGGCTTGATATTCGCGACCGACATACCGACTGCGGTGTTCTTATCTATGACCTTGAGCGTCAGGACAAGCACGCTGGTGGCTCGGGATGCGGCTGCTCTGCCGCCGTTCTCGCATCACATTTTATTCCTCGGATCGAACGAGGTGAGATAAGCGATATCCTCGCCATCGGAACGGGTGCTATGATGAGCCCCGCGAGCATTCAGCAGGGGCAGGCGATACCTGCCATCGCGCATCTTATACACCTCTCGCACGAGAGCTGAGAAGCTATATTTTAACGGAGTTATTATGGATTTTTGGAGATTTGTTTTCGCATTTATCATAGGCGGCGCGTTCTGTGTGATAGCACAGATATTGCTTGATAAGACCTCGCTTACCCCCGCGAGGATCCTCGTTGGCTACGTGGTGGCGGGGGTGCTGCTCGGAGCAGTCGGGATATACCCTGTCCTGCTTGATATCGCAGGCGCAGGCGCGGCTACTCCTCTTTGCGGTTTTGGTAACCTTATTGCCGAAGGCGTCCGCAAGGCAGTTGACGAGAAAGGACTTCTCGGCGCGCTCACAGGCGGACTTAGCGCCGCGGCGGCAGGAACCGCCGCAGCCCTTTGCTTCGGCTTTCTTGCCTCGCTCGTGTTTCATGGTAAGAGAAAGTGAGAGTTAGATTTATACACGTATTTTTGCCACCTTTCTTAGAAGAAAGGGTGGCGCCAAAGAACTTTAATGAAGGGAAAGGGTTAAGATAAGCACCGCACCCCATGGAAAGTTTTTGCTCAAGCTTTTTTCAAAAAGCTTGCGGTTTCCAAAGGCAGAGCCT
>CALCTA010000188.1 GCA_937893945.1 uncultured Clostridia bacterium
GTTGTTGTCGCCTGTTGCGGTGTAGTCAGAGCCGTACTGCTCGCACATGGTGATGAACCAGTTAGCCTCGGAGTCGTATCCGAGAGGAATGCAGGTGGGGTCGATCTCCTTGATCTTTCTGCAAACAGCTTCCATCTCGTCCCATGTAGTGGGAACGGAGATCTTGTCCTTGTGCTCCTCAAAGAAGGATGCGTTGTAGTAAAGAACCTCGGTTGACTTGGAGATGGGGAGAGTGTACATCTTGCCGTCTCCGAATGCCTTACCTTCGTTGTAGTAAGCGGGAACGAAGTCAGCTATCTGCTCCTCGGTAAATCCATACTCACCTGCGATAAGAGAGTCGAGGGTCTGAACTGCGCCTGCGATGTTGTAGAGCGCGACGTGGTCAGGGTAGCAGTAAGCGAGGTTAGGCTGGTTGCCAACAGCGATCTCTGTCTTGATCTGATCGCGAACGCCGTTGTAATCGCCGTAAGAGGAATGCTCAACGGTGATGTTGGGGTAGAGAACGTTGAAGTCTGCGATAGCAGTGTTGAGGATCTCCTGAAGAGCAGCACCCATCTGATGATAGAAGGTGATGGTTACGGGCTTGGATGTATCAAAGCCCTCTTCGGGAATGACAACGTCGTCGTTTCCGTTTACATTACCGTTTACGTTGCCATTTACGTTAATGTTTACGTTGTCGAGGTTACAGCTCGCCATAGTACCAACGCAGAAGGTAAGCACCATAACGAGAGCGATGATGGAAGAAATGATTCTTTTCATGATAGATTATAACCTTTCTTATGTTTTCTTGTGTTTTTATATTCAGCTTATATTAAAGCTTAATATTGAGATTAACCCTTGATTCCGCTTCGGGAAACACCCTTCATGATGTACTTGCGCAAGAAGATGAATACGAGGAAGAGCGGGAAGGATACGACTGCGACCGCAGCCATCTGTACGGGGATATCGGTAACGCCCTCTGCGTTTGTGAATGCCGTTCGCAGACCGTTCGTTATCAGTCGGTGCGCTTCGTCATTCGCGACGAGTCGGGGCCACATGTAAGAGTTCCACGAGCCCATCATCTTAAGAATGGTGATGGAGATGATAGTGGGGAGCGCGAGAGGTATCATTACCTTGCAGAGATACTTGAAGTCGCTCGTTCCGTCAACCTTCGCGGCAAGATACAGCTCGTTGGGGATCTGTAGAAAATTCTGTCTGAGAAGGTAGATGTAGAACACGCTTACAAGGAAAGGAATGATAAGAACGGCGTAGGTGTTTCTCCAGTTACCGAGAGTGATCAGAAGCTGATTTCCGAGAGCCTTACCGAGAGTGGCAAGCCCGAGAAAGTCGTTGACCGTCTGATAGTTGGTAATAGTGAAAAGCTCGCCGGGGATCATCATTGTAGCAAGCAGGAGCGCGAAGAGCGCGTTCTTGCCCTTGAACTCAAGGCGAGCAAACGCGAACGCCGAGAGGACTGTGATGATGAGAGAGAAGAAAGTGGAAACAACGCCTACGAAAAGAGTGTTGTAGAAGAGCTGACCAAGCAGCAGATCTTCACTTGTAAATACCTCAACGTAGTTGGCGAAGTCGAGCACCTTGGGGATAAGCGTGGGTATCGCGCGGCGATACTCGTCCATCTCTTTAAGAGAGGAGCTTATCATCCAATAGAACGGGAAGATAACTATTATAGCCATAATACCGAGGAAGAGGTAAGTCGCGGTAAGACCGATGATCTTTCCGACCTTCTGGTGAGAGGATACCTTTTTCATATCCTTGGCTTTCATAACCTTAATTTCAGCCATTTTTACCTCCTTTTACGAGCTTGTTGCTCTTTGCCCTCTTGACCTTCTTAGCGTTAGACTTGCCTGTGTAGTCAGTCTTTTTGCTGACGTAGAGGTTTACCATGGTTACTGCGAATATGATAGCAAAAAGTATGAGAGCCGCGGCACTCGCCGTTCCCTCCTGGTTACCGATAGCGCGGTAGATAAATCCGACCATGGTGTCAAGAGCGTACTGGTCGCCAACCGGACCCATCTTTTCGCCGAAGATACCTACGATGCTCGAATACTCCTTAAATCCGCCGATGAAGCCTGTTATTACAACGTAAGCAAGCATGGGGGAGAGGAGCGGAACGGTTATTCTTGTGAACACTCTCCACTTGGGAGTGCTGTCTATCTTTGCAGCCTCATAGTACTGCTTGTTTACACCCTGAAGTCCGCCGAGAAGAATAAGTATCTTGAAGGGCAGAGCGTTCCACACGATGTAAACCACCATAACTACTATGTTTGCCCAATATTCAGAACCGGCGTTTATCCAGTTGATATACTCGAATCCGAAGAATTCAAGCACGTTGTTTACGATACCTACCGAGTCGGGACGCGCGCTTCCGCCGATGATCATATTGAACATCGCAGCGAAAACCATTCCTATCGCGATAGAGTTTGTAACGTAGGGCATAAAGAAGATGGTCTGAAGGAAACGCTGGAGAGGCTTGATTGAGTTCAGACAGACCGCGATGAGAAGTGCGAGGAAGGTGGATATCGGAACTGTAAGAACACAGAGAAGGACGGTGTTCTTAAGACAGGTGATAAATCCCGGATACTCAAGCACTCTCTTGAAGTTGCCTATTCCGAACTGGAAGGTCGCGCCTCCGACGTCCTTCATAGTCGTATATCCCTCAAGCAGAGACATACGGATAGTGTTATAGATCGGCCAAAGAGTGAAGATCAGCAGCAGCACGAGAGCGGGGGCGAGATATACCCAACCCTTCCACTTATCGAATCTGATAGTCTGTGCAAAGCTTTTCTTCCTTACGCCGACTGTCTTTACCTGATTTGTCGTCATATTACTTCACCTCGAAACGAATACGGCTCTCATCCTCCTTGGAGAAGAGGAATACCTTATGCGGCTTGAGGCTGTAGCTTACCGTCTCGGCAGCGGGAACCTTGTTGTCAGCGTTGATGATAGAGCGAACGGTAGGATTGAGCGAGCTTTCGTGAGTAGAAACTACGCTGATGTCGCGTCCCATTACCTCTACGTTAGAAAGCTTGCAGGTGAGAGGTCCGTTTGCGTCAAGCACGAATCCCTCGGGACGAATGCCTACGATGACCTCCTGGTCGAGAACACCGGGAACGTCCATAACTGCCGACTCGCCGATGTAGAGCTTCTCGCCAACTACTCTGCCCTCAAGAACGTTGATGGGGGGAGTGCCGAGGAACTTTGCAACGAAGAGATTGGTAGGATCGTCATAGACTGCCTGAGGCTCGTCTATCTGCTGTACAACGCCGAGCTTCATAACTACGATGAGGTCGGAGATAGACATGGCCTCTTCCTGATCGTGGGTGACGAACACGGTGGTGATGCCGGTTTCCTTCTGGATGCGGCGGATCTCCTCACGGGTCTGCAGTCTCAGACGTGCGTCAAGGTTGGAGAGCGGCTCGTCGAGAAGAAGAACGCGAGGCATCTTTACGAGTGCGCGCGCGATAGCCACACGCTGCTGCTGACCGCCCGAGAGCTCGCTGGGCTTTCTTTCCATAAGCTCGTCGATCTGAACCAGCTTTGCTGCCTCGTAGGCTCTCTCGATCATTTCCTTCTTGGAGAGCTTGTCCGCGCCTCTGAGGTTCTGAAGCGGGAAGAGGATGTTCTGCTTAACTGTCAAGTGGGGATAGAGCGCGTAGTTCTGGAAAACCAGACCGACACCGCGGTTTTCGGGAGAGAGATCGGTAACGTCGTCCTCGCCGAAGAATATCCTACCTGCCGAGGGCTTCTGCAAGCCGCTGATCATGTACAGGGTAGTACTCTTTCCGCAACCCGAGGGACCGAGAAGTCCTACGAGCTTTCCGTCGGGGAGAGTAAACGAAAAGTCGTTTACCGCGATTACTTCCTCAGACGACTTTCCTCGTCCGGGAAATATTTTTGTGAGATTTTGCAAAACGATTTCCATACAGTTCGCCTTTCTTACAAGGATTTTATATTTTTTTATTTTTGTCCTTTTTATATAGAGCTTACTCCGAGCGCTCCGCCATCTCTGCGTGCTTTGCTTTCTTGTACTCAAGCAGCTCCTCGGGAGTATCGAATATCATCTGGCTCTGCAGATCGACCGTAACGGTATGAGCGAGAAGATCGTGAATGGGGGTTCTCGTCTTGTTGACGATTAGAAGCACGAGCTGAAGAATTGCTATTCCGAGCAGCACCGCTATACCGACGATACCCATAAGATCAAAATAGAGCATAATGAGAATAAACACGGGGACCATAGTTTCGATAGTGAATTTTCCGAGCACAGTTCTCGCAAAGAGCTGTACGGCAGAGATCCTCACTCCGTCCTCGCGCATAACTGCTATGCCAAACGCCTTTTTTCCAAGCGACTGACCGTTCTTAAGAATAAGAGGCATAATAAATTCGGTAACGAGATAGGCAATGAAAAATCCGAGCGTTACCGATAGAAGTGTAAGGTTCATTATCATAGAAAAGTAATAGTTTGCTTCTCCGTCTGCCGAGAGAGCGGCAACGGCGTCGTCGTAAGCCTTCTTTCCCGCCTCGTCGAGAGCTGAGTAATCGTCGCCCGACATATCAAAGTCGATTCCGTATATCTGCTCAAACTCATCGCAACGGCTCTGGAAGCCATCCGAATAGCCGTTCATATTGAAAACTGCCATAAGGAGAATTATAACGCCCGAGGCAACGAGTATCAACAGAAAGAAATCAAGGAGAGCCGCGGCTATGCGCTTCCACATATTCGGCTTTTGAAGATCGTACATATTTTTCTCCCTTTCACTTTGATTTTTGCTCTGATGACGGTGTCCGAATCAACCTCGTATAATTATACCAAAAATCACTCACAAAATCAACACCTAAAGCGCATTTTTTTGCCTTTTTTCGATAAAAATTCAAAAAAATTTTTTCATTATTATATATATTTGCTTTTATTTCCATAATTTTCGACTTTTTTCGCACAATTGGATAAAATTTACAAAAAATCCTTTTGCTTTTTGGAGAGAGATAAAAACAAAAAAGCTCTTGCGAAAATTTTGTTTGTGTGATATACTAAAAACGAATAAGCGAAAGAGAGATTAAAATGAAAAAATACAGATTGAAGATAGGGCTTGACGTTGACGATATACTTTACGATTGCAACGCCTACGCTCTTGAATGCTTGAATAAAGCGGAGGGCTACGAGCCTCCGCTGACTATATACGATATAAAGGGCTGGGGAAGTGAAAACGGCGCTGTGGATGGACGTCTGCGCTATTTCTCGGATCCCGAGTTCGTAAGCGCACAGCCTATGCTCCCCGGGGCAGACGAATTCGTGCGCAAGCTTCTGACGGTCGCCGACGTATTCTTCGTAACCGCCGTGCCGCCTGTGTGTATGTCTGCGCGCGCCCTCAGACTCCGTAACGATTTTCCCGAGGTCCCTGCCGAGAATATACTTATAGGAACGCGCAAGGATATGGTAAATCTCGATATGCTGCTTGACGACGGAGCGCACAATATCACAGGCTCGCCCGCGACCTACCCCGTGCTGTTCAGAAAGCCTTGGAATACGCGTCTTTCCGGACTTCTTTCGGTAAATTCCTACGATGATTTTCTGCATCTCGTTGAGATCATCCGCAACGCTCTCGTTGACGAGCGCCCCGATCTTTCCTCGGGCGGTGTGGTCTGCCTCGTAGGGCCTACGGGAAGCCGCAAGAACGACGTCGCAAGAGAGCTTGTCGAGAGCTACGGCTTTGAGAAGCCGATAACCGCCACTACTCGCCCCCCGAGAGCCGACGAGAGCAACGGAAACTACCGTTTTCTCAAGGACGCCGAGTTCATTCGCGAGATGGAGCGCGGCAACTTCCTTGAGACCACCGTCTATAGCGGCTACCACTTCGGCACAAAACCCGAGGAGATAGACAAGATAGTCGATAAGGGCTCGGTAGCGGTGCTTCCGATAGACATCTGCGGCGCGCTTACGATGAAGAATAAGTATCGCTCAAAGGCTCTGCTCGTATTCCTGCGCAGGAGCAGATATGACGTTATCCGCGACATAGTCGCAAGAGAGATGGACTGCGACGATATGACCAGCAGAATACTCTCGCTTGACGACGAGTATCGCAACGAGGAGCTTTGCGATATAACCGTGAGAGTGGGCGCGGATGCTTCGCTTGCCGCAAAGGATATCGCCGAGCATATCGGTAGAAAGTAAGGATAAAACAAAAAGGAACTGTAATGGAGCTTAAAGTATGTACATCCGGGGAGATGCTTGAGGCAGTCAAGGCGCTTTACGTTGACGCTTTTCCGCCCGAGGAGCGCAAGCCGTTTTCGATAATCGAGGATAAGGTGCGAGAGGGAAGTATGGAGATACTCTGTATGGAGGAGGACGGACGCTTTCTCGGACTTGCGATAATGATACTTCACGGAGATATCGCCCTGCTTGACTACCTTGCGGTCTCGCCCGAGAGCCGCGGATGCGGAGTTGGCACGAGGACGCTTTCGCTTCTTAAGGAGCGCTATCCCGATAGGACGCTTCTGCTTGAGATCGAAGACCCCGACGAGCCGTCGGACAACACCGCAGAGCGACTTCGCCGTCAGGATTTTTACGCGCGAAACGGTATGGTCTCGATGGATTATCGCGTGTGGCTGTTCGGTGTAAAAATGATAATTCTGACCGATGGAGAAGAAGTGCCATTTTCTCGGTACCATGCTATTTTCCTAGAGGTATTCGGCAAAAGGACGGCGAAAAACGTCAGCCTTGCGTAGTGATGAAAAATACAATTAACATAAAACACGGGAGGCGTTTCGCCTCCCGTTTATTTTGCACCGATTTGACGGGAGGGGAGACCCCTCCCCTACGGGCAAA
>CALCTA010000189.1 GCA_937893945.1 uncultured Clostridia bacterium
ATAGGACTTGTTGCGCTCCCGATAATCAAGCATCCGATATTCAAGAAATTCAAAGCATAAAAATAACGCCGCCGAGGCTCTCGGCGGCATTTTTTATTGAATTCAGTCAAGCTCCTTGAGGATATCTCCAAACGGCTCGAGGCTGCGGCGAAGGATGCCGTGGGTGTGCGCTATCACTATGCCGTAATTGGTCATAGGCTTGCCGCTATCTGCCGAGCTTCGCGCTCTGTACTGCATCTCACGCTCTGTAAGCATACAGCCGCCGCAATGTATTACCATCGCGTAAGGACTGAGGTCCTCGGGGAAATCTCTGCCCGAGGTAAACTCAAATGAAAGCTCCTTCCCCGTGTATTCGCGTATCCACTTCGGGAGCTTCTGTGTTCCTATATCTCCGCACTGACGGTGATGCGAGCATCCCTCGGATACAAGTATCTTATCTCCGTCGCAAAGCCTATCAAGCATTGCCGCTCCGCGCACAGCGTCGCGCAAGTTACCCTTATAACGCGCAAAAAGTATTGAAAAAGAGGTAAGCTCAATATCTCTCGGCACTATCTTTGACACCTTGCCGAACACCTGCGAATCGGTTATTACCATTCTCGGCTTTTCGGTAAGCTTCGAGAGTACACCCTCAAGCTCGCTATCTCTGCAAACGAATGCGTGAGCGCCCGCGTCAAGTATGTCGCGGATAGTCTGCTGCTGAGGGAGTATGAGTCTGCCCTTAGGCGCTGCCTTGTCTATCGGAACGACAAGCACGACGACGTCTCCCTCTTTGATAAGGTCGGAGACTATAACTCTCTTTTCCTCAGAGGTCTTATGGAGCGCGCCAATTTTGTCCTTAAGCGCGTCGATATTGGTGTTATCAATCGCACTTACGTATATCTCGTTATCTGCCGCCGTCGGTATCTTTTCAAGAAGATCAGACTTGCTGTAAGCGATAATATAAGGAATATTCTTCTTTTTGAGAAGCTCGCAGAGCTCTGCTTCCTCGCGGTCAATTCCGACCGCTGCGGAAACCACGACAACGGCAATATCGACCGTATTGAGCACCTGAAGCGCTCTCTTTACGCGAAGCTCGCCAAGGTCGCCCTCATCGTCAAGTCCGGGGGTGTCTATAATGACCACAGGTCCGAGAGGAAGAAGCTCCATTGCCTTTCTGACGGGGTCGGTGGTAGTTCCCTTTACCTCTGATACTACCGAGGTCTCCTGCCCTGTAACTGCGTTTACAAGGCTTGATTTACCCGCGTTTCTCTTACCGAAAAAGCCTATGTGCAGTCTGTCGGCAGAAGCGGTCTCGTTAAGTCCCATAAATGCTTTCTCCTTTCGTTTTGGCTGTTACAGGATCAGAATCTGAAGTCGCGGCGGTTAGAATTCTTGATGTCCTCTATATTCTTTCTCGCGATAGCTCTTACCTTCTCGTGAGGAACCTTTTCTATCTCTTTTTCAATAAGCTCAAAGCCTATCTTCTGTGTTTCCTCGCTTGCGTAGTCAACGAGATATTCCGTAAGAGTCATAAGAGCATTGGGATGACAGCAGTTGAGTATCTGTCCGCTCTTGCAGAGGCTCATAAATCTGTCGCCCGTTCTGCCCTCTCTGTAGCACGCGGTGCAGAAGGACGGAATATGTCCGTTTTGCATAAGCCAAGCCACTACCTCGTCAAGAGTTCTCTGGTCGGATACGTCGAACTGCTCGGAGTCGTGAGGACGCTCCTCCTCGGTATAACCGCCTACAGAAGTACGCGAAGCGCCGCTTATCTGCGAGATACCGCAATTAAGCACCTTACCGCGAACCTCCTCGGATTCACGAGTAGAGATTATCATTCCCGTATAAGGAACGGCGATACGGATACAAGCGATTATCTTCTCAAACAGCTCGTCTGAGATAGAGTTATCAAATACGGTGGGGTCTATATCGTCGGCTCTCTTGATTCTCGGAACGCTGATGGTGTGGGGGCCTACACCGTGGACTGCTTCAAGATGCTCTGCGTGCATCATAAGTCCTACGAACTCGTAGTCGAAAAGCTCAAGTCCGAAGAGAACGCCAAGACCTACGTCGTCAATACCGCCCTCCATTGCTCTGTCCATTGCCTCGGTGTGATAATCGTAATCGTGCTTAGGTCCTGTGGGATGAAGCTTCAGATAGCTCTCCTTGTGGTAGGTCTCTTGGAAGAGTATGTAGGTACCTATACCCGCATCCTTGAGCTTGCGGTAATTTTCAACCGTAGTAGCCGCTATATTTACGTTGACTCTGCGGATAGCTCCGTTCTTGTGCTTGATGCTGTAGATGGTGTCGATGCACTCGAGAATGTATTCGATAGGATTGTTTACGGGGTCTTCACCTGCTTCAATTGCAAGGCGCTTGTGTCCCATATCCTGAAGCGCGATGACCTCTGCGCGAACCTCATCCTGAGTGAGCTTCTTACGGGTGATGTGCTTGTTCTTCATATGGTACGGGCAGTAAACACAGCCGTTAACACAGTAGTTGGAGAGATAGAGGGGGGCGAACATTACTATTCTGTTTCCGTAGAACGCGAGCTTTATCTCCTCGGCAAGCTCGAACATCTTCTGATTTTTCTCGGGGATATCGCAAGCGAGAAGCACAGCCGCCTCTCTGTGAGAAAGTCCGGCGCAAACAGTGCCGTTCTCGGTCTTCTTAGGTCTTGCCTTCTCAAGTATCTCGTCTATAAGCTCAGCGTTATGCTTATTGGCGTAAGCGTATTCAAGAGTTGCGTGTATCTCGGCGTCGTTGATAAACTCCTCAGCCTTTAATGATTTGGGATCGTAGATTGCCATAGTATTTATATCCTTTCTTAAATTATCTCATTTAGCGTCGCCTCGGTGGCACACCACCTCGTAGCCGATGCTCTTTATTCTTTTTTCAAGCTCTGCCTTTGCCTGCGCTGACTCGGCGTTGCTATAGAGCTTATTGTCGTAAAGCTCGTATTTCTTTCGGTTATCTACGGGGGAAAGATTGGGCATAACTACGTTTGCCCCCGAAAGTATTCCCCTCTCACGTCCGCCCTCCTCTATACTTCCGAGCGCGGTGGTGGCAGGAAGCAGAACAGTCGGACAGATAAGTCTGACTATTGAGAGCAGATAGCAGGTAAGCTCGACCGTTCCTGCGCTAAAGGAAGCAAACGGCGTTGCCTTGTGCGGTATAAAAGGTCCTATTCCGCACATCTGCGGTTTAAATTCTTCAATAAATTTGAGGTCTCTCGCTATGTCCGCATAGGTCTGATATGGGGAGCCTACCATAAAGCCGCAGCCTGTCTGAAATCCTATATCCTTGAGGTCGCGAAGACATCGCATTCTCTCCTCAAGCTTCATCTCTGCAGGGTGCAGTTTTTCGTAATGCTCAGCCGTTGCGGTCTCGTGCCGCAGCAGATAGCGGTCTGCTCCCGCCGCGTACAGCCGCTCGTAACTCTCGCGGCTTCTCTCTCCCATTGAAAGCGTAACGGCGCAGTCGGGATATGCGTTCTTGATAGCGCTCACTATATCGCAAAGGCGCTCATCGTTAAAATACGCGTCCTCTCCGCCCTGCATTACGAAGGTACGGAAGCCTAAGGCATAACCCTCATCGCAGCAGGAAAGTATCTGCTCCTTTGTGAGCCTGTAACGGTCGCAATCGTGATTTGATCGCCTTATGCCGCAATAGAGACAGTCGTTCTTGCAAATATTGCTTATCTCAATAAGTCCTCTGATATATACACTGTTGCCGTAATGCTTCTTGCGAGTCTCTACAGCAAGCTGCCGAAGCTTATCTGCCGCCTCGTCGGTGCGCTCGGAGATAAGAAGCTCGTATTCCTCAAGCGTCAGAGAATGCTTTTGTGCAAGCTTTGAAATAAGAGAATTTATTCTTTCGTTCATAGATCACCCTTGAATATCTTATTGGAATAAGCCGTCTTTACGCTTATACCGCTGATATTTCCTATCTTTCCCGCAAGAGAAGCGATAACGTCCTGCGGCGCGTCTATCGCTATGCTCACGATATTAAGACTGCGGTCGCGGTAAGGTATGCCCATTCGTCCGATGATATATGCGCCGTAGTCGTGAAGTGCCGAATTGAGAGCCTCGACCGAGTCTATATCCTCAACTATTATTCCCATCACTGCTATGCGTGTTTCCATATTTTTTCTCCTATAAAAAACAAAAATGCCATACCGAAAATACAGGTATGGCTCGTCTAAGTAAAGTCCATATCCTTCAAGGCAGAAGCGTAAGAGCAACTTATTTTCGGGTAACGGATTGATATTTTATTAACAACATAATTATAGCACATTTTCGCAGTGATGTCAATAGCCTTATCATCATTTTTCGTACGCAATGACGGATATTATCGCCATAAAACAAAAGTATTGACAAATGCAAAAATAGAGTGTATAATTACCTTGTATTATTATGTATATTATTATTTTACAGGAGAACAGAATAATGTTTTGCGTAAAGGAAGTAACTGAGGGCGTTATCAAATGGATACGCGATTGGTTTGAAATAAACGGTAAGGGCTGTAACGCAGTTATCGGAATATCAGGCGGTAAGGATTCAAGCGTAGTTGCGGCACTCTGCGTAGAAGCGCTTGGCAAGGACCGTGTTATAGGAGTCCTTATGCCCAACGGTGTGCAGAGCGACATCTCTGACTCAGAGCAGCTCGTCTCTCATCTCGGCATCCGCCATTTCGTTTGCAACATCAAGGATGCCACCGACGGTGTTATCAAAAGTCTCAACGACTGCGGCCTTCCTCTTAATGAGCAGGCTCGCATAAATCTCCCCCCGAGGATCCGTATGTCAACTCTCTATGCGGTATCGCAAACGCTTAACGGCAGAGTTGCAAACACCTGCAATCTCTCAGAGGACTACGTGGGCTACTCCACTCGCTACGGCGACTCCGCAGGCGACTTTTCTCCCCTTGGCAAGCTTACGGTCGCTGAGGTCGTGCAGATAGGACTTTATCTCGGTCTTCCCGAAAATCTTGTAATAAAAACTCCCTCGGACGGACTTTCGGGCAAGAGCGACGAGGACAAGCTTGGTTTTACCTACGCTGTGCTTGACAAATACATCCGCACGGGTGTATGCGAGGACGAAACCACCAAGGCTCGCATCGACAGACTTAACGTCATCAACGCCTTTAAGCTCAAGGTAATTCCCTCTTACGAACCTGATAACACGCTTTTATGATATAACCTCGAAAGGAATATTTTATGAATATAATTATCGTTGGCTGCGGCAAGGTCGGACAAACGCTTGCAGAGCAGCTTAATGAGGAAGGAAACAACATAACCGTTATAGATATAGACCCCGACAGTCTAAAGAGCGTTTCTACTTCTTCCGACGTGCTGAGCGTTCTCGGTAACGGTGCTACACACAGCGTGCAAAAGGAAGCGGGTATTTCTAACGCCGACCTGCTTATCGCGGTTACTGACTCGGACGAGCTGAACATCCTTTGCTGTATGATAGCTAAAAAATCGGGCAACTGTCAGACTATCGCAAGGGTCCGTAACCCTGACTACAGCATTGATGCAAGCTTCTTGAAGAACGAGCTTGGTCTTGCTATGCTCATAAACCCCGAATACACCGCCGCGGCAGAGATAGCGCGTGTTCTTCGCTTCCCCTCGGCTATCAAGATAGACACCTTTGCAAAAGGAAAGGTAGAGCTTGTTAAATTCAAGCTTCCCGAGAACAGCTCTCTTGTCGGTCTTTCGGTAAAAGAAATATCTACAGTTCTCAAGTGCGACGTGCTTATCTGCACGGTAGAGCGCGGAGACGAGGCTTATATCGCAAACGGTGATTTCGTCTTTGAGGGAAAGGACGTGGTTTCTCTCATAGCCTCTCACAAGAAGGCAAATGAGTTCTTCCAGAAGATAAACTACAAGCTCCAATCCGTAAAGAACGTTATCATCGCAGGCGGCGGAAAAATATCGCAGTATCTTTGCGAAATACTCGACAGATACTCCATATCCGTAAAGATAATCGAGCGCGACAAGAAGCTCTGCGAGTATCTTTCTGCTCAGTTCCCCTCTGTTACTGTTATCAACGGAGACGCCAACGACCGAGACCTATTACTTGAGGAGGGACTTGTCAGATCAGGCGCTTTTGCAGCACTTACCGATCAGGACGAGGAAAATATACTTCTCTCGCTCTTCGTTAAGAACGCTATGAACGGAAAGCTCATCACGAAGATAAGCAAAAACGAATTTGACGAGATAGTCAAGCCGCTCGGACTTGATACTATCATTACTCCCAAGAGCATTACCTCTGACGTTATCATCAGATACGTCAGATCTATGAAGGGCTCTATGGGAAGCAACGTGGAAACCCTTTACAACATTATACGCGGAAAGATAGAGGCGGCTGAATTTATAATCAGAGGAAGCTCGGAGATAACCGATACTCCGCTGATGGAGCTCAAATTCAAGGACAACGTCCTTATCGCTTCTATTCTCAGAAACGATCAGGTCATTATCCCCAGAGGACATGACAAGATCCTTCCCGGAGACCGAGTTATAGTCGTATCCAAGCATCTGGCACTGAGAGATATCACAGATATCCTCAAATAAGGAGACCTATGAACTTTAAGATGATCAAAAACATCCTTGGCTGGATCCTGATATTTGAGGCGGCATTTATGGCGCTACCGCTTCTTACGGCAGCTATCTACAGGGAGAAAGTATTCTTTTCCTTCCTCATTTCGATAGGAATTTGCCTTCTTATAGGCTTTCTGCTTGTCTGCCGCAAGCCCAAGGACAGAACACTCTATTCTCGCGAGGGATTCGTTATAGTCGCGCTCTCATGGATAACGCTCAGTGCGTTCGGTGCGCTTCCCTTCTGCATTTCGGGCGAGATACCCAACTATATAGACGCGCTCTTTGAGACGGTATCGGGATTTACCACCACGGGATCGAGCATCGTCCCCGCGGTCGAGGAGCTTTCACACGCGGCGCTTATGTGGCGTAGCTTTACTCACTGGGTAGGCGGTATGGGCGTCCTCGTATTCATAATGGCGTTTATTCCTTTAAGCGGCGGAAACAATATGCACATTATGAGAGCAGAAAGCCCGGGGCCTTCGGTAAGCAAGCTGGTCCCCAAAGTCAAAACTACCGCGATGATCCTTTATCTGATCTATATAGGTCTGACGCTTCTTGAATTCGTATTGCTCCTGTTCGGCTCAATGAATGCTTTTGAAGCGCTAAACATCTCATTTGCTACAGCAGGAACCGGAGGATTTGGTGTAAAAAATACCAGTCTTGCGGAATATTCCTCTTATGTTCAGATAGTGGTAACCGTCTTTATGCTTCTTTTCTCGATCAACTTTGCCTCTTATTATCTCATACTCATGAGAAAATTCAAAGACGCCTTTACAAGCGAAGTAAAAGCCTTTATCGGCATAGTTCTCACACTGATAGTAATTATTACACTTAATTCCAGAGGTGTTTTTGATACGCTTGGCGATACTGTTAAACACGTTTCTTTCACAGTTGCCTCTATCATTTCCACCACCGGATTTGCAACCGCAGATTTCAACGAATGGCCACAGCTTTCACGCTTGTGCCTCGTTTTGGCTATGTTCATAGGCGCTTGTGCCGGAAGCACGGGCGGCGGCCTCAAAATATCCCGAGTTATCATCTGGGTGAAAAGCATCGCCAAAGAGTTTTACATCATGATACACCCTAAGCAAATCAAGAAAGTTACGGTAGACAAGCACCCCGTCGAGCACGAGGTGGTACGCGCAACCAACGTATATATGGTATGCTATATCATCGTGTTTTCCGTCTCCGTTCTACTTGTGTCGATCGACAATCACGATCTTATAACTAATTTTACCGCTGTTGCCGCAACTATCAATAATATTGGCCCCGGACTTGAGCTTGTTGGACCTACAAGTAATTTTGCATTTTTCTCTCCCTTCACAAAGTTAGTTCTTATTTTCGATATGTTAGCGGGCAGACTTGAGCTCTTCCCCATGCTCGTTCTCTTCTTCCCTGGCACTTGGAAAAAGTAAGACAGACCAAGTAAAAACACTTCTAATAAAGGCGGTTTTATGAGAGTTTTGATAACAGGCGGCTCACGAGGCATCGGCAGAGCCTGCGTTAAGAAATTTGCCGAATGCGGACACAAGGTCGCATTCATATACAGATCCGATCATAGCGCGGCGTCTTCTCTCGCCGCTGAGTGCGGCGCTATAGCAATTTGCGCTGATCTGTCGGTATCAGAGGATGCGCGACGCGCCGCAGACGACGCGAGAGCGGCACTTGGCGGCATTGACGTGCTTATCAATAACGCGGGTATCTCGCAGATAAAAATGCTTTGCGACGTAACCGATGAAGATTGGCAAAAAATGATAAACACAAATCTTTCAAGCGCGTTTTTCGTCTCGCAGACAGTCCTTCCGGATATGGTCTCGCAAAAGAACGGCAGAATTATCAATATCGGCTCTATGTGGGGCAAGACGGGTGCTTCCTGCGAGGTGCATTATTCGGCAAGTAAGGCGGCTCTGCGCGGTCTTACAATGGCTCTCGCAAAGGAGCTTGGCCCCTCGGGCATCACCGTGAACGCTATCGAGCCGGGTGTGATAAAGACCGATATGAACTCAGCACTCGATGAGGAAACTCTGTCCGAGCTTTGCGACGAAACGCCTCTCTGCCGTCTTGGAGAGCCCGAGGACGTTGCCGAGCTTGCTTACTTCCTCGCTTCAGATAAGGCTTCGTTTATCACAGGACAAATTATAGGAGTTGACGGCGGATTTGCCGTATAATGATATGACGCCAATAGAAACAGAAAGAAAATTTCTCATTCGTATGCCAAGTATTCCGCTTCTGCGCTCCACTGCGGGCGTCAGGGTCAAGGATATACTGCAAACCTACCTTGTGAGCGAAAACGGCAAAAATTCACGTCTCAGGAAAGTTTGCGAGGATGGTAAGGTCAGTTATATTAAGACTGTAAAGGAGCGTATTTCTACCCTTTCGGCATATGAGGATGAAAAAGAGATCTCCGAGGAACAATATAACGAGGAGCTGAAAAACGCGGATACTTCAAAGAATGCTATCGTAAAAACGAGATACTGTATTCCCTACGCCGATCATATAATAGAGATAGATATCTATCCCTTTTGGAGCGACAGAGCTATACTTGAGGTAGAGCTTGAGAGTGAGAGCGAGAGCTTTTCTCTGCCCGATTATATCAGCGTGGTCAAGGAAGTGTCGGATGATAAGCGATATAAGAACACAAAGCTTGCCGAGATCGTTCCTTTTGATGAAATTTAAATACGCTCACACCCAAAAAGTCAAGAACTTTTCAAAAAGCTCTTGACTTTTTTTGTGCTTTGTGCTATAATAACTGAGCATTTGCAGAAGCAAAACAATTTTGCATTTTGCACTTTGCATTTTGCATTTAATATGCGGGTATCTTTGTGCTTCGCACGAGTAAAGAACGCCCTGCGTTCTTTAGGCGGAATTGGCAGCTTGGAGAGCGAGCGCGCCCGGTGGGCGATCAAGCGAGTTCGACAAGGCGCACAAGCAAGGAGAATATGACACGAGGCAGTGTCATAGGCGACTATGCTTGAAGCCGTACCGCGTGAACACAACTTACAACTTTATATGCGATATGCGGGTATGGCGGAATTGGCAGACGCGCTAGATTCAGGTTCTAGTCTTTGCAAGGAGGTGCAGGTTCAAGTCCTGTTACCCGCACCAAACAATAAAGGATAGGCATTTGCCTATCCTTATTGTTTTATCAGAAGCAAAAAGCTATTTATTTGCACTTTTTGTCAAAATCACTTGAAATATTTAAATTTTTGTGATAGAATGGAGTTAATAATATATACACGCGCTGACACTATTAATAATAATGAAAGGAACTACCTATGCCGACAGTTCATTTGCTGTATATAAATATCGCGCTTGATGCTTTTGCGCTCGTAGTAACGCTTATAATTTTTATTGCCTGCGCAAAGGAATTCTCGCACAAAAAAACCGGCACAAAGCATTTCCTTACCCTGCAAGCTGCTGTTTTGGTCGCTCTGATCGCCGATCTTGTCGCTTGGGTTGGAGAAGGAAAGCTCTCGTGGTCGCTCCTTATAAAAATATCCAACACGGTTGCCTCCTGCGCTTGTCAGATAGCAATTATCAGCTTTATGGCGTATTTAATAGCAAGCCTTTACGCCAACAGTCGCGCGGGGGCCGCTATTTTGAAAATATTCGACGTTTTATGCATCCCAGTGGACACCATCGCGGGACGTCATAAGAATAGCATCGGAAACGCCTTTTTCGGCTACGCGTTTATCGTTAACGATCAAGGACATTGGACCCGCAGTGATAACTTAGCAATGAGCTTGGCGTATCTGTTATTCCCTATCCTCTCGTTCTTTGCTATTATTCTTTTGATCCTATTTGCTAAAAGCTCGGCAAAGTTCAACCGTGTGGTCTTTGTCCTTTATACTCTCTTCCCGGTTGCAGGCGTTATAATCGACTATATCTTCCATGGCATTTCCCTTAGATACGTGGGTTTTACAACAAGCATTCTGGTTATCTACACAAGCATATACCTCAGAAGGCAAAAAGAGCTTGAGGCACAAAGAAATGCCCTGATGCTTTCGCAAATCAATCCTCATTTTATATATAATACATTATCTACTATCGCTTCAATGTGCGATACATCTCCAAAACAAGCGAAATATCTTACCATTGATTTTTCGCAGTATCTTCGCAGAAACATAGACACGCTGTCAAGCGAGGATCTGATCCCCTTTGAGCAGGAGATGGATCATGTAGCGTGTTATCTGAAAATTGAACAGGCAAGATTCAGAGAGCGCCTCAACGTGATATATTCAATTCAATGTAAGGATTTCAGCATACCGCCGCTTACGGTTCAGCCATTGGTTGAGAATGCAGTTCGTCACGGAATAACGAAGCGTTCACGCGGGGGAACTATAAGAATACTTGCATATGCCACAGAACAGGCATATATCGTTGAGATCAAGGATGACGGCATTGGTTTTGATA
>CALCTA010000190.1 GCA_937893945.1 uncultured Clostridia bacterium
AGGTAAATGTTTCGTATTTCTCCGATAAGAACATCACGCTTTTCTCGCGGCGTGTTTCTTGGTTTAAGATTATTTGATATGATCCTTTACTGCTTCGTAAAGATTCTTCGAGTAATGCTCAAATCCTGCGTCGTTGGGGTGCAGGCAGTTGGAGTCTGCATAGTATTTGCTCTCGTGAGGAACGAAGTCGATGCAGTCGATAGCGATACCGCCTATAGCCTCTACCTCATCCATAAGTAGCTGACGGGCAGTCTCGAAATCACCTACGTTGCTCGGGGAATTGTCCTGTCTCCAGATAGGCGCAAGACCGAAGATAGTAGCGTCGGGATAAAGGCTTCTGAGCTTTTCGAAATATTCCCTCATGTACTGAATATATGTGGCTTCATCAGGTCTGCCCCATGACCAGTCGTTAGTACCAAAGGCAACGAAGATATAATCAGGGTCGAAATCTGCATTGGGGTCAAGCGTATCTGCAAAGAAGCGACCGCCCGAGATGCCCTGGATGATGCTGTCGGCGTTGAACATTCTGGAGATCTGATTTGCATACGAAATAGAGGATGCAGAGGATGTCTTGCCCTGAGTGATAGAGTCGCCGAGAATGAGGAACTTTCTGTCGTAGGTGTGAGGCTTAACACTTGCGCCGTCGTCAAGGATGACCTCCTGTATGCACACGTTAGCATCGTGGTTGGGGAAGAGAACGGTAACTCTGTTCTCACCCTTAGATGTATCAAGATCTACGTCGATAACGCCGTCTTTGCTCTGAGATACAAGCTCGCCGTTTATGAACAGCTCAAACACCGACGTGGTCGTGCCCCTAAAGTAAAAATGAGAGGAGTTCGTGAGGAGATCAAGTCTTATACCTGTGGAAGCAGATGCCTGAGTGATCTTGTCGTGAGTTCCCCAGGCGGCTATCTGATTAGCGGTACATTTATTTACCTGCAAGCCGTCTGTTGTCTCGGTGAAGAGAAGCGCGCCAAAGGTTACAGTCTTTACAAGCTCGTTAGAGAGAGAATTAACAGCGAGAGACTCGGATACAAGCTTTCCGTTTTTCGCAACAGATTCGCTTATAAGGTGAAGAAGAAGCTTGCTGTAGCCGCTCTCGGTAGAGGGGCAGAATACGAGCTTTCCGTCTGCGTAGATAAGTCGGTCATTAGATGCAGAGGGCTCTACGCTCTCAGGACGGTTGGTGCTTCCTAAAAGTATTTCGTTTGCACTTGCGGGTGCGCTGTCCTCAAGGATATTTATCTTCTTTCCGCCAAAGGTCGAGAGGGTGTTGGAAAGCTCAGTTGCAAACGCGCGGAGAATATCACTCGCGGATGAGGGAATAACTATGGTAAAGTCAGATACGGGAGTTCCGTCTATGGAGAATTCCTTATAATCGCCCTCGTAGGAGTGAACGTAGTTGTCGGTAAGGGTGCAGAATACGTTACCGTCCTTTGTTGCCTTCATTTTGGAGAGGAAGAAGGTTACCGCTTCGGTAAGGCGCTCCTCGGTGGAAGCGTATATAGCGATCTTTTTGTCGCTGAAGGTGATAGAAAAGTCTGGGTAGTTGGGGAGAGCGTCGCGTGCCGCAGCAGATTCTGCTCTGTTGGTAAGACCAACAAGTATCTCGGGTACGTCTGACTCGGCTACCTTATCGGAGGTAAGCGTGTAATATGCGGGAGTTCTGAGTGCGATCGGGTCAAGAGAGATAAGCTTGTCATATATCTTGAGAGCCGCCGCCTTTGAAGTTCCCTCGGGGTAGATTATTCTGTAGCGTCCCTCGCCTGAGAGAAGCACGCCGTCAAGCGCCTCAGGCTCGTCGGTGGGAGCTTCGGTAGCAGAGTCGTCGGTAGCGTCGCTTTCGTCGTTAGTGCAGGATGAGAAACAAATAAGTACGGATAGCGCAAGAATAAGCGCTAAGATGAGAGATAATTTCTTCATATTTCACCTCAAATATAGTTTTTAAGAATTTTGCACAAGTTTTCTGCGTATATGCCAAATCCGAGCCCGTTAGGGTGCAGATATTTGTCAGAATAGAAGTCGGGGATGCTCGGCGTGAGCGTCTCGCCCTCGATAAGTAGAAGCCCGTGAGAGAGTATCTCTTGCTTCACTGTGTCGCAGACCTCACTGAAATATCCCGTCGCTCTTGGCGCTTCGGTATTTCCTCTCCAAATCGGAGAGATGCCAAAGAGCTTCTTGCCTGCAAAGCGCTCGGCAAACTTATCAAGAAATGCTCTTGCCGCTTTGCGAAGCTCCTCGTGAGAGGAGAAATGTCCCCAGTCGTTAGCGCCAAAGGCAACGATAGCGACGTCGGGGTCGTAATCTACCGACTCGTCAAAGATGCTTTCGTGGAAGAACGCGCCGCCCGTGCCTTGAATAACGCTGTCGGCGTTAAAGAAGTCGGAGGTGCGGTTGGCGTAGGAAAGAGAATCGTAGGTGGATTCCCAACCCTGAGTGATAGAGTCGCCTATGAAGAATATCTTGCAGTCAAATGTGTGGGGTGTGAACGTCGCGCCGTCGTCAAGCTCAACGAAAGAAAGCACTCCGGGAGCATCGTGGGAAGGGAAGAAGAGAGTTATTCTGTTCTCGTCCTTGCCCGTAGCGATAGCCTTTGAAAAGACCTTTTCATCATCGCCGCGCCAAAGCACGTAGTCGGTGAAGACACCGTTGATATAAAGCTCAAATCTCGCGCCCGATGAAGCGCCGAAGGAAAAGCTTTTGGAATTCGTATGGAAATCAAGACGGACGCCCGTGGTGGCAGTAGCGTTTACAGCCAGAGTTTCACTGAAGGCTCTGAAGGCATCTACCTGCTTCTTGGTGCATTTTGCAAAATGCATTCCGCTTGCATCCTCGTAGCTCTCTACAGATCCTACGGTTATGCTCTTGACCTCGGAAAATGAAAGTTTCATAATAAGTCCTCGCTGGAGATGATTTTATACCTCATTTTACCACAAAAGAGCGATAAGTTCAATAGTTTATTAAAAATATGAAAAAATAAAAATGAATTCGCGATTGAGGAAAAACGAGCAAATAGGGTGATTTCGGGAGATTTCGGGAGATTGTATATAGGTAAATTAAATTTTTAAAATTTTTTTCAAAAAAGGTATTGACAAGTGGACAACTCCGTGATATAATATGCGAGTATGAAAAATAAACTATAATTTTTGGAGGAGATTGACTATGTCAACCTATATGGCAAAAGTTGAAACGGTTGAGCGCAAGTGGTATGTTATCGACGCTGCAGGCAAGCCCATGGGCCGCGTTGCAGTTGCCGCTGCTAACATCCTTCGCGGTAAGCACCGTCCCGAGTTCACCCCTCACGTAGATTGCGGTGAGTTCGTTATCATCATCAATGCAGAGAAGGCAGTTCTCACAGGCAGAAAGCTTGAGCAGAAGTACTATCGCCGCCACACCGGTTACATCGGTGGACTCAAGGAGGTTCAGTACAAGACTCTTATGGCTACCAAGCCCGAGCTCGCAATGGAGCTTGCAGTAAAGGGAATGCTTCCCCACAACTCTATCGGCGCTAAGTCTGCAACCAGACTTAAGGTATTCGCAGGCGCTGAGCACAAGCACGCAGCACAGCAGCCCGTAGCTGTTGAAGTAAAGTAAGGAGGACACGGAGATATGTACACAAGTTCTAAGCCCTACTTCTACGGAACAGGTAGAAGAAAGAAGAGCGTTGCCCGTGTTCGCATAGTTCCCGGCACAGGCGCTATTACCATCAACAAGAAGGACATTGACGAGTACTTTGGTCTTGAGACACTCAAGCTCATCGTTAACCAGCCCTTCGGCGTTACCGGCACTGCTGGTAAGTTCGATATCATCGCAAACGTAAACGGCGGCGGTCTTTCCGGTCAGGCAGGCGCTATCCGTCACGGTCTTGCAAGAGCACTCGTACAGGCTGACGAGGCAAACAAGCCCGCACTCAAGGCTGCTGGCTTCCTTACTCGTGATCCTCGTATGAAGGAAAGAAAGAAGTACGGACTCAAGGGCGCACGTCGTGCACCTCAGTTCTCGAAGAGATAATTTCGACCTTTGGTCGAAACTTCAAAAAGCACTTCGCATCACGCGGAGTGCTTTTTGTTATCTCTTGGATGAACTGAGGTGCAATGAAATCTGCCTGTGGCAGAATAAATCCGCTTACGTGGATGAAATCGCTATCGCGATGAAATCCGACTTCGTCGGGTTATGGTGGCAGATTTCATATCACCCGAGGCTTGCCTCGGATTTCATCTGAACGTAGTGAAGATTTCATCCGCTTTTGCGGATTTCATCACCGTAGGTGATTTCATTTCACTATTCCCTGCCATCCATATAATCAAACGAAGCGAATCGACGAGCTTGCTCGTTAGCGAGCGAGTGCAGATTGCTCTGCGAACGTTTTGCGGGTAGCAAAACAAGGTGCGTAGCACCGCCTCGTAAGAGGCAATGTTCGCAAAAAGTATTTGCTTTTCACCGTTTTTATGGTATAATACAACT